>JBBRCX010000012.1:0-60335 GCA_038204465.1 Tepidisphaerales bacterium
GCCGCAACGCAAATGATGATGATGACATGTGGCGTATCCTTCCGGGCCTCGTGGCCCAACGGGTGAGTGAGTTGAATCAATCACCCAAGGTACGCCGCTTTTATTGCCGCGTCTTCATCCACAGCTTTTGGTCATAGCTCCAAGGGTTGCAAGGAGGACTACTTCGCATGCGCTTATCTGACGAAGAAGTTTGGCTCAAAGATCGGTGACATCGCTCGGCAGGTATCGTTTGGCAACAACGACTACGGTATCGACGCCTACTACGTCGATCGTGAGGCCCGTAACCTTTACCTGTACCAGTTCAAATGGTCCGAAAACCACAATCTCTTCAAAGAGTCACTCGACCGGATCGCCAAGAACGGGATGGAGCGCATCTTCGGCAATCCCCTGACAGACCCGTCCCAAAGCGACCTTCTCACTAACCTGCGAGCAGACCTCTCCGAATACAAAGACCTTATCAAACGGGTGCTAGTGCACCTCGTGTTCAAAGGAGACATTGATGCCACCGAGAACAGCGAGGGTTTACAGGGGCGCCGGGAGAACGTTGAGAACAAGAAGTACCTCGTAGAGCATTTCTTCGGCAACGAGGACGTAGAGTTGCGGGTTGAGTTCATCGCCGATACCCGGCGAGCGCCCCCGCCGCCGCCGCCGCACGCCTTCGCGCTGGCATTCGCAAAAGGGGTGAGCGTTACGACCTCAGACGGAGAACGGACGATGCACGTGGGATTCATTCCCTTGCTGGACCTGTACCGCGTGTACCAGAAGCTCGGCCAGAGATTCTTCGACCGCAACATCCGCTCCGGCTTGTCTTCGGACAATCCGCCGAATAGGAAGATCCGGGAGGCTCTGACGGACATCGTGCTTCGAAAGAGGCTGACGCCCGACGTATTCCCCTTCAATCACAACGGTGTGACGCTCGCGGCCGAACACATGACGCTCGGGGATCAGACGTGCTCGGTGAAGGTGCCCCGATTACTCAACGGGGCACAGACGATCACGAGCCTTGCGAAGTTCATGGAGGAGAACGAGGGCAATCCGGCGCTCACGGACCCCGCCTCGCCGCTCGGAGCGATCCGTGTGCTGGCGAAGATCATTGTGGACGACCCGTCCAGCGACTTCGTAGCCAACGTCACCATTTGCAACAACCGGCAGAACCCGGTCGAGCCTTGGAACCTGCGGGCTAACGATCGCATCCAGTGCGACCTGCATGACCGGCTGCGAGAGGAGGTGGGCATTTTCTACTCCCGTCAAGAAAATGCCTTCCAAAATTTCTCGGTAGAGGAATTGGAAGAGTTGGGCTATGACGCGTCTAAGGACATACGCATCCGCCCGCTCGCCCAGACGTTTTTAGCCGCTCAGGGGGAGATTGCGCGAATGTCTCAGCTTCCTGAAGTGTTCGAGAACCAGAAGTGGTACGAGGAGACGTTCAAAGAAAGCTACCTGCGCTGTGACGCCCGCCGCATCGTGCTGGCGTACAAGGTCCACCTTCTGCTCAAGAGTCCGATGGAGCGGCTCGACGAACGGGCGGCGCAACGCATCGGATATGCCATTAGCCGGGCGAGAAACCTCGTGTGGACCTTGTTGATTCAGGGCATCTTTAACAGCGGCGACCTTCCCGACCTCCTCGACGCCTACGGCAATGGGCTGACCAAGGAAGCGGATTTGCGGGTCTACCTGATGGACTTGGCCTCGGGCAAGCTTCTGCCCATCCTGCGGGAGTTGCTGAGCGACAAAACCTACGAAGACAAGATGGCCAGCGAGCGGTACGACTTCCTCCGAACGAAGGATGTCTTCCGCCGCTGCATGGACCTAGCCGCAGACAAGTTCGACTGGACGAAGAAGTCGCTCTAACTGCCTGTATCGGACCAAACGGTGCTCGCCGACTGGGAGGTTTCTGAAAAGGGTCATCCTTATTTTTTGGAAAATAGCAATGACTCCTTTTCAAGAATCGCAGCGCGTGCGGTAAATCAAATCTAATGCGGTTTAACTCGCAGCGCCTCATCCATCAGCATCTGAATTGCATCGCGGGCCCGATGCGCCGCCTCGTCCAGCGGATCGCCCTCGGGGAAGTTCAGCCGCTGCATCCGCGCGCAAAGCTTGTGGAGGTATTGGAGCTTGCGCGACACCGCTGCGATGAGCTTCTGCCGCTGCGCTTCGGTGAGGTGCCGCGAGTCCATGCGCCGGAACGGTAGCAACGGAGCGCCCCTCGCGCCCATCTCTCCAGCGCTATTGGTTCAGTGGCAGACAAACAGACGCGGTATGATCAGCGGGGATGAGACGGCGGCTGTTTACAATGCTGTCCGCGGTGTCGCTGCTGGTTTGCGTGACGCTGGCGGTGCAGTGGTGCGTGAGCTACTGGGTCGGAATCGGCGTCAGAGTTACGACGTTGGACGCCAGTCTCAAAAGCTGTCGGATCTGGGGAGGCGGTATATCGCACGGCGTCGCGGGTGTCTGGCACCAACGCCCTAACTGCCCCACGCCACAGCCGGACGACCTATGGGAAAGATTCGAAGTGGGATCGGAGCGGAGGTCAGACGTCAGGGTCATAACGCGGCAGCGCCCTGGACCCATCCCCGGGCGCTTTCATGGGTTTGACTATTACTACTCATCGTATCCGACTGATCCGATATTCATGCTGAGGGTTCCGGCCTGGCTCCCGGTCACGCTTGCCGGCATTGCCCCGGCGCTGTGGCTGGTGGCAAACAGGCGAGCCGCACGCAGGCTGAAACGGCGCGGCTTCGCGGTGGAGCATGAGACGCAAACTCTTTAGCCTCGCGGCCGCGCTGTCGCTGCTGCTGTTCGTGGCGGTGTGCGTGCTGTGCGTGCGGAGTTACTACGCCGGTGACCAGTGGGTCTGGTCGGACGGCGCGGAACGCCCACGGCATGTCTACCGGATGGGCCACCGCTACGTGCTGGCGCTGACGCGTGGGCACGTTTACCTGATGCACGATACGAGCTGGTGGTACCCGCCACAGTTCCGGCACGTCCGGCTCGATCCCCCGTTCGTTCCCACGTTCATGCCCCCGTTCGTGCCCCGCAGGTCCGTGTTGGGATTGGAGTGGGCCGCGCACGAGGGAGTGCCGGTGGCCAGCAGCGTATTGATGCCGCCGTTCTTGTTGTACCGGATCGTCGGCATCCCGTACTGGTTCTTAGCGGCGTCCACGGCGCTCGCCCCCGTCCTCGGCGGCGTCCGGGCGTGGCGTCTGCGTCGCCGGTTGCGACAAGGGCTGTGTCAGGCCTGCGGCTACGACCTACGCGCCACACCCGACCGCTGCCCCGAGCGCGGCACTGTGGTCAACCCTGCACCGGCTGCATGAGACGCAAACTTTTCAACCTCGCCGCCGCGTTGTCGCTGCTGCTATCCGTGGCGGTGTGCGTGCTATGGGTGCGGAGCTACTGGGTCGCGGATTGCGTGACGGATCTACGGAATGATGGCCCAGGGAACCTCGAGCACGCTCTATTGTCGTCCTCGGGTACGGTGGTCATCGTACATGCGCACTTGCGATACGCGCAGACCTGGGACTTCACGCTTATCGGAACGCCGCCTGGGCTTTACCGGGTACACGCCTCGCCGTCCGACTTGCTAATACCCGCTGGATTTGGTTTCGAGCGCGGGTCGGGAACGTCGCGGGGCTCAGCCTGGGGGTTGTTCCTTCCCTACTGGGCCATCGCCGTCGCGGCGAGCCTGCCGGCGGCGCTGTGGCTGTTCGCAAAATGGCGATCCGCAGGCCGGCTGAAACAGCGCGGCTTCGCTGTGGAGCAAGGCTCGACAACGGCGCCCGCCGACGGATGATGGAATCTGCAGAGGCGAAGAAGGGCCGGAAGCAGTGATTAACGGGAGACTCGAATCCGTAGTACAGCTCTCCGCCCAGTTCCATCCGTGGTTGCTTGTTGTACAAGGAGCCGTCGTCATAGCGCTTGCCGTAGTTTTCCTTTGGCACAGAATTACGAAGGGTCGGAAGAAGTGAGGCACGCTCCGCTGGACTACGAAACGCCAGTCGTGCGCAAGTCCGACACATGGACCACGATCCGCGCGATTGCAACGGTCGTGATCTTAACGCTGCTCGGCATGCTCGCGATCACTATTTGGGTCGGGGCATTCTTGGTCCGGGCGCCCCGGCCCTAGCGGCACTTCAGTTCAGAAGGCTTATGCCTTCGCTGACGCGTTGCGCACCATCGCCAGGGTCGCCGCCCACACCTTCTCAGAGAGTTTCGGCCACGCGCGACCAAACTTGTCCTAGCCGATGGCTCGGGTACGCTTTGGGCATGGGGAAGCTATCTATTCTGTGCCTGTTGTGTGTGCCCGCGTTCCTGCTGGCCGTTGATCTAGCCCTTCCTAAAGACGTGCAACAGCTCACGAAGGCAGAGCAGACTAAGTGGCTCGGACATGCCAACGCCCTGCGATTTGAGTTTACGATTAAAGACAATGAGGTTGAGCAGGTTCCAAAAGCCTTTTGGGCCTACGTCGCACGGTGCGACAAACGATGCGCGGAAGCAATCATTGAAACCGATAGAGAGATAGCCGACTGGAAACGACGAATGGACGCCTCGCGCACGGGATATGCGGACACAAAATTTGAGAGAGACAAGCAGATTGCTCAAATGAGGCCGCGACTCGACAGCCTGCAAAAGAACAGGGCCGCGCTTCTGAAATATGTTCGCGATGCAAAAAACAAATGGCCGCGAGATTTATTCCCGGTAGCCATCGAGCTACAACAAGGCAGCATAGGCACTCTCGGGGATCCCCGCGTCTTTCAAATCTCTGACGACCATCAGATGATTATCCAAACTGGCGCCGGCGTCTCGATCTGGCTTGCCGGAGTCTCAACGAAGGGAATTGTTGACGGCGCTTTCATAAACCCTGCCGGACTCTTTCAGATCACAGGGACGAAGAGATATGACACCGCAATGGGTTCTCAGAAAACCATCCTGCTTGCCGAGCCGCTGGACATCACTGCATTTCAAGAGGGCTTGTCCTATGAGCAGCTCGGTGCGTTCTTGTCGCGCAAGGGCTATGGCGCCGGAGTATTCGTGAAAGAGATGGACGTACTTAAAGCAACGAACCCGAAAGACTACGCGCGTGTGTTTGCTGACGAACTTCAGGCCCCTCCAACTACAAGTCCAGTTCGTTGAAGTCCTCATCGCCCTGCACAGCGATCGGCCCGGGGATTTCATTCTGGAAAAACAAAGTGGACGCATCGACGCATCTCATTTCGGGACCCGGGACCCGGCTGTTTCGCATCGCGCTTGGTTGTTGGGTTACTCCGGGGTCGACTTCGTGTTCGGGGTATGTTCGCATTAGATCGGAGTCATTTGTGCGAAGGATCGGTACTCGTATGCGGGTTCAAATTGGAATGAGGGCGGCGACGGGCGGCGAAGGATTGGGAGAGCGTGGTCAGGCGTCGGGGCTGAGGTGGAAGGGCCGCGGGGTCGCCGTGGCTGGGGGTTGGGAGCTTGATGGGGATCCGATGGGGGGTCGATGGTCGCCGGATGGGGAGGCGATGGGGCTGGGATGGGGGTTCGATGGCGGAATGTTGGGGTGGCGATGGGAATTTCGCGAACGGCGTGGGAAAAACGCGGATCGGTCGAGTTGGGTGGATAAGGAGGTCGGTGGTAAGGTCGGTGGTTCTACTGCGGTTTTGAGGCCGCGGACAATGGCGCCGCGGCTTAATACGCGCGGACGAGACGGGATCGGGGGAAGGCTCTGGCGATGATTTGCTCGTGGGGGACGCCGTGTTCGGCCTGGACCTCGGCGCACCACTGGCACAGGCCGACGCCATGGCCGGCGCCGTGGCCGTCCACGAAACGGATCTTGTCCGGATCGTTGACCGGCTTGAAGAAGCTGCTGGGAAGTTTGGTGGCCGGTGAAGCGTTGAAATTGATGGCGCCGCGCAGCTCTTCGCTTCGCAGGCTGTAGCGGGCATTGCGGGCGTCGGTGACGATGAACTGAATGGGCCGGCCAAAGCGATTGGTGTATTGCACGTCGATGCGGGAGAGCGATCCCATCCCGCGCTCCGACCGGTTTCGCTGCTCGCCCCAGGCTCGAATGCGGCGGGTGAACTCGTCCTTGCGGATCTCGATCGGGCCCCAGTTGAACCGCGGCGAATCATTGCATCGCGCGCCGACGTTCTGATCGGAAAGGGGCTCGGTTGGGGCATCGCCGAAGGCGTCAGCGGCCGATTGGGAAATCCCGCCGCAGCAGGAGCTGAAGTAGGAGTGGAAGATCTTCTCCTGCCCCGAGCTGCCGTAGCCGACAACAACCCCCGCGGTCGCTTCCACGCCATGGCGGCTCTTGGAGGTTTCCGCGTTGATGCCGCCATACACCTGGCTGCGCTCGTCGGGCAGGAGGTCCCAGCTGCGCCCACTGCCGGCGACGGCCTTCTCATAGAGCGCGTAGGTGCGGGCGACAATCGCCTGTGCCTTGTAGGTTTCTTCCAGCCAGTCCCAGAGCAGCTCCTTCGAGACCACGCCTTTGAGGTAACTGTCCACATCGACGTCGTTGACGACGTCGAACTTCCCCTGGCTCGCGGGGACGAAGCGGTAGCGGCCGTGGTACGGCTGGTTGTTTACCGAAAGGGAACCGTCTGCACCCGGCTCGAGCGTCAGCTCCCCCGGTCCGATCGACATCGAGCCAATGCTCCAGCCGCTTTCGGTGCGCCGGACGGTCACCGGCGTGCCGCGCGCAAGATTCACCTGCTTCGGCGACGGAGCGAGGCTCGTGTGAACTTTGGGCGGCTGCGCGCCGGTGAGGGTGACTTGCTGCTGGGCTTCGAGGATTCGCACGCGGACAATCGGCGTGCCCTTGGGGATGCTCGCTTGATTGACGTCCTGCCCGCAGCCCATGGGCAGGAAGAGGCAGGTCAGCAGTCCCACCGCGACGAGCAATCTTCCCATGGCATCCCTGCCCTCGCGACGCCTGCACCTGGCACCGATGCGAGTCCGTTCGCGCGGCTCGAGGCGCGGCTATTCTTCCAGCTTGCGCAGGCCAACGCCGAAGGTGGAGAGCTGCTGCTTGATCTCGTTGAGGCTCGTCATTCCGAAATTCTTGCAGCCCAGCAGTTCGTCTTCGGTCCGGCTGGCGAGCTCGCCGATCGAATTGATGTTCAGCCGCTGCAGCGCCTTTCGACTGCGAACGGAAAGTTCCAGGTCGCCAACGCTCTTGGCCAGCGTTTCCGGCGCGACGTTGCCGACCGTTACCGCTGGCCGCCGCGCCAGGCCTCCCTTCCCATCCTCGGCCGCCTGACCAAGCCGCAGGCCCTTCTGGGCCAAAAGCGCCTTGATCTCGTTGAGGCTCGTTTCGCCGAAGTTCTTGTAGCCGAGGAGCTCCTGCTCGGTCGTCCTGAGCAGGTCGCCCAGGTTCCGCATGTTCATCTTCTTGAGACAATTGCGGCTGCGGACGGAGAGCTCGAAGTCGCTGATGGGAATATCCAGAACGGCATTGCGGCGATCGCCGCGGCGGTCCAGGTCCTCATCGTACATCTGCGATCGGGCGGACTCGACGTCCTTCATGTAAAGGCGTGCCCGGGAATGATTCGGATTCGTGCGGAGCACCGCGTCGAGGCAGCGATGGGCCTCGTCGTAGTGGTTGTTGTCCTCATAAAGGATTGCGAGGTTCAGCAGCGCGTTCAGGTGCACCGGCGGACTGGTGCAGACGCGCTCGTAAAGCTCAATCGCCTTGGCGTCTTCCGCCCGGCGGTCATAGAGCACCGCGAGATTGAAACACGCGCGCTCGTGGTCTGGGTTCTCGCCCAAGGAGCGCTCATAGAACTCCGCGGCTTTCTCGTGCTGTCCCTGGGCCTCCGCCTCCAGCCCGCGTTTGAAGAACTCTTCCGCGGCACGCTCATTGATCGACGTAACGGTCGTTTCGTTCATAAGCAATCGGTCCGTCTAAGCCCTGGGTAAGTCACTGGCGCAGACTCTGCGCCCGATTTGAAAAGGATCGACTCCAATTGATAAGGGCGATCAGCCAAACTGTCAACCGGCGTCGAGCAGCGTCGAGCGGTTCGGAGCGGTTCGCCTTGACACCATCCGACCCCTATTTAAGATACCTCCGCACTCGCGGCCGTGGCGGAATTGGCAGACGCGCTAGATTCAGGTTCTAGTACCCACAAGGTGTGCAGGTTCAACTCCTGTCGGCCGCATTCAGCCGCATGAAGACGAGTAGCGGCGCAAACCCTCGGGAATTCGAGGGTTTTGCTTTGCTCCCCATTGGGTCGGACCCTGCCGCCCCCGAGCACACGCTGGCGCATCCATCCGCATTATTCCGCGGGTGGCTCTCGTACGTTTCCTTGAACATGAATTCGGAGTGCAAAAGAGAAGCCCCCGTCGGAGCGGGGGCGACAATGCGCATGAGACTTGACGATCAGGGCGCTGGGTTAGCCCGGCGCCGCAATCGCGCAAGTTGTAGATGCTTACACTCGGCGCCGACGCGTCGCCATGAGCGAACCACCGAGAGCCAGCAGGCCCGCGGTCGTGGGCTCCGGCACGCAGGTGATGGACGCTTGGATGTTGTACCCGCCGAGATTGGCCGATGAATCCGCGTTCGGGCCGGGGGCAATCCGATAGAAGTGTTTTGGAAGGATTTCCTGGCCCGGGAGCAAGGGGGTCGAGTTACCGCTGCTCACGAACACGGAAAAGCCAAAGCCGGGGCTAATGGTGCCGAGCGGGGCGTTGTCGCGATAAGCGAACACGAAGTCGTTCGGAAGCGTCACGCCGGTGAAGTCGAAGCACATCGACTGCTCCGTGTTACGGGCGGTGCCGCCGCCGTTGTAATTGCTGCCGGTGAAGGTCAGGCTGCTGTTAGATGCAGTTGCGAAGGGCAGGCCGAACGGATCACCGTTGGTGTCGGCATTATACAGGTCGACCTGGACGGTCGGCGTGTAGGTGGCCGCATCGTAGGTGAAGAAGCCGAAGTCAATGTAGATCTTCGGATCAACACAGCCCAGGAGGCCATGAACTTCATCGCCGTACTCGTACGCCGCATTGCCGGACTGCTGGGTGAACCCGTTCGTGCCCGGCACGCCCGGAACGACTTCATAACTCAGCGTATCGGCGAACGTCTGCTCGCCCATAAGAGCGGCAGCGCCCGCAAGAGCTGCCATACCAAGCTTCTTCATCATCCACTCCTCTTGAGAAAAACTCTGATGCCTTCCGAACGCCGTGAGGCGGCCCACGCACGGAGAGGGCATTCATTCAAACAGGTTTACCAAACGCCATAGTAGAAGACCCCCGTATGTCTACCACGGTATTGGTGCACTTGGGAATGTCAGAAATTGCCCCGCAAAAGACAGCCCCCGCAGGCGCAGGGGCGACGAATGCCTGCATGAGACCCTGGCGATCAGGCTGGCGCGCCCGCTGCAGACGATGCCCCGAGTGCGGCGCCGGCGTGACGAAGCCCGGCAGAGGCGAATTAGCCATCGATGCACACCGATGAACACGGATGGGGAGAGGGGATTCAGCTACTGGTTCACACGGTTCGACTCATGCGGCCTGCTCAGCGGCCACCGGCATCCTTTCCAGTCGGTCCATATCACACCGCCTTGCGTCGTTCACTCGACTGTTTCTTGACGCCCACATTCATCGCTCGGGGATCCTGTACGCGCCCAGTTTGTAGTTGTTAATGAACGTCTTCAGCGGCTCACTGGGCCGCTGCGCCTGCTCGTCGAGCACCAACGCGTTTCGAAAACGGCCCAGCTGCACGTAGGCGCGGTAGTCGTCGGGCTCGGGCGCGGTGGTCGGACGCGTGGTGCCGGGGTGTGGCGGAAGCATATTCTCAATGAGCCATTTCGACTCCGAAGCCGGGCCGGTGGAAATTTGGCGAAGCAGGTTGCGCTGCTCGGGCGTGATCAGCTCGATACGGCCCACCATGACGCGGCTGACGTCGGCGGGCACCGAAAGCTTCAGGGGCAGTGTCTGCTCGGTCCATGCGCGCGGCACAATGAAGAAGAGACGCCGGCCGGGACTCTTGAAGTAGGAAAGCTCCCAGGTGTTCAGCAGCGCGTCCGCTTCGTCCTCGAACAGACCCTCGGCGATCAACCTCGCGCGCATCGAGTCGCGCAGCTTCCCGAGGTTCTTCGCCGCATAACCGGCCGGCGCGAACGCGGCCGAGACGTTCGCGATGGTCCGCGCGCAATCGCGGGTCAACTCCACGGGCCCGAGATCCCGCAGGGCCGTCGATCCATCGGCACGGATGTCGACCAGCCAGAGCTGTGAAACGCGCAGCGATTGGGTCTCCTCTGCTTGGGGCAGCCGGCTCTTGAGCGCGAGCGTGCCGGACTCGCCGCGCAACACGCGCAGCGGCGCGGACACGTTGCCGACGCCGCGATAAAAGAGGAAGCGCTCGCTCTCCCCCGCCGCTGTGGTGAGGCCCGCGGCCTTCACCTTGCGCGGCGCGATCCAGACGTTCGCGGGGGTGTCGGGGCCTTTGCCGTCGGTGCCGATCTTGAGGCCCTTCCACTTCAGCGTGCCGCGCGTCGAGGGTGCGATGTGGCCGAAAGCGTTCTCGCCCTCGCCGATCCCCGGCGCGTCGACGATCGCGTCAGGGTAATATTGCGTGAGCCAGCCACCGTTGAAGGCGACCTCCACGTCCGCCGAGGTGGCCGCCGCGCCGTCGGCCGGATGGAAGTAGATCACCGGCGTTTCAAGCCGCATCGTCACGTCCGGATGACAGCTCGGCGCGCCCTGGGTCAAGACCGGCGGAGCCGCATCCGGCTCGATCAGCAGAGAACGCTTCAAATCGTGAACGAATTCCGGCACTGGCTCATCATCAGTATTGATGCCGCCAATCTCGCGTCCGTCATCGTCCTGCAGGCAGGTAAAAGTCCCCCACTCATGAACCTGCATGCGAGCCGCCGCCAGCAGCTGTGGTCCCAGGAGCGAGCAGATCACAAGGAGCCGAACGATCCATTTCATAGCGCCTCCGATCGACTACGATCCGCCGACGCATTTCCTGCGCACCGGCTCTGACGATGTTGCTGCTTCAATATGTAGTAGACCCCACCTCGGAGGTTAGTATGGAATTCCCTGAGAGGCGGCCCGGCAGCGAAAGACTATGGGGCACACCTTGCGGTCAGTCCTCGAACACCTTCTCCGCTCGCGCCCATTCGATGAACCGCGCGATCCCTTCTTCAACATTCACTTTCGGCTCATACCCCAGCAGCCGACCCGCCTTGCTCACGTCCGCGTAGGTGATCAGCGGCTCCGAAGACGGCACCGGCGTGTCGACGATCTTTGCCTCGCGTCCTAACAATCGTTCCAGCGTGCGGACGAACGTCAGATTTTCCACGGGACAACTGCAGCCGAGATTCATCACTTCGTATCCGAGCGGCTTGTCGAGTGCCGCGACAAAACCCGCGACGATGTCGTCGATATACGTCCAGTCGCGCTTGAGCCGGCCCGCGTTGTAGAGCGTGAGCGGCTCGCCGTGAAGGATTTGCTTGCTCCACTGCCAGGGCATCATGTCCGGCCGGCCATGCGGCCCGTAGACATTGAAGAAACGCAGGATAGTCGTCGGCAGGCCGAAGAGATGGTGATACCCGTGCGCGAACAGTTCCATCGCGCGTTTGCTCGCCGGGTACGGCGCCAGCGGGCGGTCCGCCGCCGCCGATTCCTGGAACGGCACCGGCGTGTCCGAGCCATAGACGGAGCCGGTCGACGCCAGCACAACCCGCGGCTTGCCGATATGCCGCGCGGCATCGAGCAGGTTCATCGACCCCTGCACGTTCACCTGTCCATAGATCAGCGGATGCTGAACGCTATAGCGCACCGCCGCCATCGCCGCCAGATGCGCCACCGCGTCCGGGCGATGCTGCTCGCAAAGCTTCCGCAGCGCCTCCGCGTCGCGCAGGTCGGCTTCGACAAAACTGAACCGCGGATGTGGCCGCAGGTCTGAGAGATGGCGGTGCTTGTGAGCCAGCGCGTAGTAGTCGTTGAGATTATCCAGCCCGATGACGCGGTCGCCCCGCGCCAGAAGCGCTTTGCCGAGCCGGCTGCCAACGAAGCCCGCTGCGCCGGTGACCAAAACTGTCATGCCCATGTCGGCCTCGCAGTCGCCGCCCCCAAATCTGTAGCGCGTCGCCGGGTGATGCAGCCCGCGGCAAACTCGAGCCCGTCACTGATCCGATGACGAGCTTCCCATTCTCCGAAGCTTCTTCACGACTTCACTTCCGCCTCCAGCGGCGGCAGCACGGTGAGACAACTCCGATGGTTCGCCGCGCTAACCACAGGATATCGCCTTGCAACCGCCAAGTCAGGCGATGCTCGGGGGCGCAACTTATCCTCCCGCCGCCCGCCCTTCCAAAGCCTTGCGAATCGGGCGGATGTCGACCGCTGTCATGCCCGCGCGCCGGGCCGCCTCCAGACCCGAGTCGGCGTCCTCAAACGCGTAACACCGCTGCGGCGCCACGCCGATCCGCCTGGCGCATTCCAGAAAGATGTCGGGGGCCGGCTTTCCGTACCGCACGTCTTCGGCGGTAACCACTGCCTGGAAATGCCCGACGAGCTTGAGCGTGGTCAGGGTCTTCATGCAGATCGCGCGCGTGCCGCCGGTCGCTACCGCCATCGGCAGCTTCCCCGCGTATTTTTTCACCAGGTACACCACCGGCTCGATTGGGGCGATCTGTTCCATCAGCTGGAAATACTTCTGCTCCTTCAGCTCCGCGGCTTCACGCACGGGGAGGTTGTATCCATGCTTCTCATTGAGAATCTCCAGAATCCGCACGGTCGGAATGCCGGCCAGCTCATAGAAGAGCGCCTCGGAAAACTCGCACCCGTGCTCGCCAAGGGCGGCGCAGAACGCGCGATAATGCAACGGCATTGTGTCGGCGATCGTTCCATCGCAATCAAAAACCAGGCCCTGCACGTGCTCCGGCACTTCCCGCATGTCAGTCTTCTCCGCAAGCCTGATCCGCAACTTCCACCATCTCGCGAGCGGCCGCATCCTAAAGCAAGCGCCGCGATGACGAAACCGATCGCGTTCGCCTGCGCTTTCCGACGTCGCTGGATTTGTGCGGTCATGACGCTATGTTTTGCAGCAGATTCAGGTTTCTCCGCCCACTAAATGAAGCCGCCCGCCGAACAATTCGAGAAGCTCGCCCTCGACCAGATTGACACGCTCTTCCGCGTCGCCAAGCGACTGACCCGCAGCGAAGAACGGGCGGGCGATCTCGTGCAGGAAACATACTTGCGCGCGTTCCGCTCGCGCAACGGCTTTCACTTGAAGGAACACGGGATTCGACCCTGGTTGCTGCGGATCATGCAGAATCTGCATTACAGCCGCTCCGGTCGGGAGAGCCGCCAGCCGGTCGCGGTCGAGCACGAAGCGCTCGAAGCCATCGCCCCACCCGCCGCGGAGCCGGTGCTTCAGGGGTTGAATCTCGATCACCTTGACGGGCCGCTCGCCAACGCGCTGGAAGAGCTTCCGAGCGAATACCGGCTGGTGCTGCAGTTATGGGCGGTCGAAGAGCTTTCCTACAAGGAGATCGCCGAGGCGGCCGACATCCCCATCGGGACGGTGATGAGCCGCCTTTATCGGGCACGCCAGCGGCTAAGTGAGGCGCTGCGCAGTTATGCCCTGCGGGAGGGAGTAATAAGGGAATAGCTACCCCCGCCGTGGGGTTAACACCAAGGGAGAACCCGTTGGGGTTCGATGCGTAAGCACTGGACCGGCTGACTCTATAGGTTTCGCGTCAAACGGCAGGAAAGACGAATGCAGGATTCAGGCCCAGGTTCGTTCGACGAGCCATCGCTCAAGACCGCTGTGAAGCGCATCTGGAGCGAGCAGGCTGCTCCGGCAGAACTGCGTGCCAAATTGATGCAACTGGCGGCAGCCGAGAGCGAGGGGGGGCGAATGCGGCTCGGTCCGTACGCCTCCCGTCACAGCGTAATGTCGGGCCTTGCAGCGGCGGCGGTAATTCTGGTTGGGTTGGCAACGGTCAGCTACCGACTTGCATCCCCGTCGTCAGCACGTCGCGCCGCGTTGGCCCTGAGCATTCCTCCCTCGCTCTCGTCCGATCTGGTCGCGCGTCACGATGCTTGCCTGCATTCGCCCGATCACCACGGTCGAGACCTGCCTCACGATGACTTTCAGTTGATCTCCCAGAGCCTCTCCACCCAACTGCACCGGCCCGCCCTTGCCGCTCCGCTCAACGAAGCGGGATGGAGTTTCCGCGGCGCGGCGATCTGCCCGGTGGGCGCCAAGCCATGCGGGCATCTCGTATTCGTTCACGATGACGAGGCGATCTCCGTCTTCTCGCTTCCGGCCGATTCGATCCCCGCGGGCCGCGGCGAGTGCGCTGCGGTCGTGAGTCATCACCCCGTCGCGGGCTTCGCGCAATCGGGCGGCTTCTTCTGCCTCGTAGGGTCCAGTCCCGCCGACTCGCTGACAGAGCGGCGTCTCTGTGCCATTCGCGATCGCCTGGAGCGCGACTTCCAGGCCACCGCCGCGCAAGAGCGCGTTACGTTCGCGCAACGCTGAGCGCGCTGTATTTCGCCTCTCTTTCAGCCCTTCCGACGCTCGACTACCATACCGCCATGGCTCTGGACAGTACCGCAGTGCAAACTCCCGCCGCCGGCGCGCCCACATCCACCCCCGCAGTGGTCGCTGCCCCGATAAAGACCGAAGGCCATTACAAGGAAACGATCGAGCAGATCCTGGTCGCGTTCATTCTCGCCTTCATCTTCCGCGCGTTCGTTGTCGAGGCGTTCGTCATCCCCACCGGATCGATGGCGCCCACGCTGATGGGCGCTCACATGCGCTTCCGCTGCGAAGACTGCGGCTATGAGTTTGATGTCAACTACCCCGTCCGCGGTAACGGCGAAGACGTCGAGATTCCCAAGTTCGCCGAAGGGAAAGTTTACAATGCTCACTGTCCCAATTGCGGCTACCAGGTTGGCGGCACCACCGCGCCGCCGGTTCACTATGGGGACCGGATCCTGGTCCTGAAATACCTCTACCTCTTTCAACCGCCGCAACGATGGGACGTCGTCGTCTTCAAGAGCCCCGACGACCAAAAGTACGCGCAAAACTTCATCAAGCGACTCGTTGGCTTGCCTGGCGAGAGCATCATGGTGCTCGACGGCGACGTCTATAAAGGCGCGGCGGGGGAAAGCGTTTCAGCCTTCAAGATCGAGCCCAAGTCGAAGTCGGCGCAGCGGGCGCTGTGGCGCGTCGTGAACGACAACGACTTTCTCCCGGTCGGCAAAAACGGATCCCGCGAGTGGCGCCAGCCATGGAAACAAACTGACGGAACGGGCTGGACGCTCACCGATCGCGGCCGTGCGTCCCGAATCTTCAGCTTTAAAGGTTCCGATGCCGGCGCAATTACCTTCGATCCCGCCGCCAACCGCGATACGCACGCGCTGACCGAGTGGCTGGCGTATGACGTCGGCTCGATCGACGACCGCATCGCGATGCGCTTTGAGACGCCACAGAACACCGTCAGCGATCTGAAGCTGAAGTTTTTCTACCAGCGGCATTCCGGCTCCGGCCCTTTGCGGGCTCAGCTTACCAAGCTCGATCAGACCTTCACCGCCGAGATCGCAGACGACGCGGCGCGCCTCTGGCGCAGGATTGGAGAGGGGACAGGGCCGGATGATCTGGGCCAGGAACTGTCCTCGACCACATCGGTACCGAAGATGGGCCCCGCGAGTCCTCTCGAAGTTGAGTTTATGAACGTCGATTACCGCGTTACCCTTCGCCTGAACGGCCATGACGTCCTGAGTACGCGGCCCGACCAATACCACCCGGACCTCCCCCGCCTGCTGCAGGCTTACAAGCTCCGGCAAAAGCAACCGATGCCGGCGGTCCGGATTCAGGCCTCGGCCCAGGAATGTTCGATGACGCACCTCAGCCTCTGGCGCGACATTTACTACACCAATCGTGACATCGACCGCCAGAGTTTGCCGTGGGCCACACCGGATAATCCTGTCGACCTGCACACCGCCGCTCCGGGGCGCAGCTTCACCGCCAGGGTCGAAGGCGTCCGCAGTGAGAAGGGTTCGCGCGAGGTCGACGTCGCTGCGGATGAGCCGCTTTTGCCCGGGCAACAGGTCGAATTCCCGGGCGATTCAACGATCTATCATGTATCGAGCGTGGCGGGATCGACGCTCCGGCTTGACCCGTCCCTGGCTGCCGATGTGCCGCGCGGCGCGACGATCAGGGTGGAAATCCCGGCGACCGAAAACGAGTACTTCGTGCTCGGCGACAACTCGCTCGTCAGCGGCGACGCGCGCTATTGGCGGGTGCCCATCCGCCTGCCTGGCGAAGCGCTGCAGGTCGAAGCCGGTCGCGTCCCCGAGCGATTCGTGCTCGGCAAAGCCTTCTTCGTCTATTGGCCGGCCGGGTATCGGCCCTTCTCGCCCAACCTGCCGGGAATCATTCCTAATTTCGGCGACATGCGATTTATTCATTGATTGGGTGAAAGAGTGGTTGAAAGCCACGGCGCCCGCACGGGCGAGACGCCCGTGTTACGAAAGGCTAGGAATCGTTCCCGCGTGAATTCGTCTCTACCAGTTCCGCCGTCTCCTCTTGGTTCTTCATCACCTCGTTGGTGACGACGAGCGTTCCGGCGGCGACGTCGGCGGCGCGTTGCCGCAACGGTGAGTACAGCACCAGCGCCAGGGGAATGACCGCAAGGTCGATGACGCGCAGCAGGTTTCGCACGATCACCGCATGCGGCTGGGGGCGCTGGCCGTCCAGCCCCACGACCCGGATGCCGAAACACATTTTCCCAATCGAGCGGCCCTTCCAGAGCTCCAGCGCCATCGTATGCAGGAGATAGATCAGGACGCCGGCAGCGATCACCGCTTCCGCCATCTGGCCGGAAAGATTCCCCCGCCCCAGCCACCGCCGCACCACCAGGAACCCGAGCGCGATGAGGATCGGGAATGCATCGATCAGGCCGGCCAGCAGGCGCGGACCCAGCGGCGCCAGCGGAAGCGCCTGCGCCTCCATCGACATCTTCTGAATCTGTTTTCGATGGCGCAGTGACGCGACGATCGCAAACGCCAGCGCCGCGGTGATCACCGACTGAAGCCAGAAATGAATTCGCGGATCGAGCTGAGCCTGCGGCAGCGGTCGCGGCTCCGGCGGCGCGGGCTGGCCGCTCAGCGGGTCGTAGCTCTGCTCCACCAGCTTGTCCCGCTCCATCCACACCGAGCGGATAGACCCGTTGGCGTAGGCAACCGCGCGATCGGAGGTTGCCGTCGCCGGCCGCGACAGGTCAACCGCGCGCGCACCTTCGGGCCCAAGAAACCACAGCCGCGCCGCCCCGCCGGTTCCGGCCGTCCACAGCACCGGCCGCGGCGTTCCACTCAATAGCTTCAGCTCCTGCACGTCAAAGGGAGACTGCACGGCGGCAAGCTGGACCCACTTCCGCTCGCCTTGATGCGCCCAGACCACCGCGCCACGCTGCTCCTGCCGCGTTGCGACATAGGGCACGCCGTCCAGCAGCGCCAGAGACAGGGTTGCCGGGTCGGTGGAAGTGATCCCATCGGGCAGCTCGTCGACCGGCGACCAATCGCCCTTTAGCTGAAAGAGCATTAACCGTTGGCGCGATGACTGTGTTGTCGCCGGAAAAGTCGTCACTGTAGCGACACTGGAAGGCGCCGTTGGGGGTTGCGAAAGGTCCTGAGCGGAAGCAGCGGCCTGCGAGATCGCTGCGGAGGTGGTCAGTGCCTTGGGCGATACGAGTCCAACGGCCCATAGGGTGTCGCCGTCGCTGGCCAGCGTGAGCACGCGCCCGCCGCCGGGCATGGGCCGGCCCGTCGAACTGCCATCGCTCGAGACGAACATCCAGTTGCCGTCGGGCAGGATGACTGCGAGTTGTTCGCCGCGGTTGGCGGCCCCAACAATGCCCACGCCCAGGGTAGTGAAGCCGCGCCAGTCGGGCTCCCCCTTGGGCCGCAGGTAAATCGTGGTCCGCTGCTCGCCGGTCTTCGGCTCTACGATGCGCGCAACCCAGAGCCGGTCCGGCGAGCCTTGCGCCATCAGCTTCGTTGTCGGCCCGACCGCGGCCGCGCTGCTCCCGCCCAGCAAGAGCAGGCCCAACACCCACCTCATGCTAATCGCGGCAGCCTTCATCGATTCGTATCACTTTCGAAACGTTCGCCTTTTGGGGAAACTCTATTCCACGCCTTCGAATCACGCCGTTCTGATCCAGCACCATATCGAACAGCTCGAAATACATCTTCGTCCCGGTGTCGGGGAACAGCAGCCGGTAGTCGGTCGCCACGACGGGCCAGTTTTCTTTCGCCACGCCCGCGACTTCCACCGACTGGTGCTTGCTGAGAGCAGCCCGCAGGATGACCCGGCCGTTTTCATCGAACAGGTAAACGCGCTTCGGCCGCCTGGTCTGGCGGTCGTACCAGATTTCCTTCTGCGCCACCCACCGGTCCGCCAGCTTTGTGACCCACACAAACATGTATGAGTCATCTTCATTGTTGAAGCGCATGGTCGGCGCCGGCAGCGCGTTGAAGTCGGTGTTGATCGTGCCGACGCCAAGTACCTGCAGCACCAGGTCCGGACGCAACGGGATCGGCCGGGCGCAGGGTTTTCCCAGGTTCTCGTACTTCCCCCACCACATCGTGTCGACCTCGGGGACGAGTTTCATCCAGAATCGATCGTCGGTGCTTCCCAGCTCGAAGATCTCACCGGCGACCGTGTGATTCGCGATAAGCTTCATGCGCTGCGGCGCGAGGTAAAGCAGCGCGCCCAGACCGCTCACGAAGTGCGACTTCTTCTGGTCATCGAAGACCGTCGCTTCAAAGTTGTGCCGGGCCCAGAGAGTTGGAAGCGCCTCGTTGTTGCGGTTGATCCGGGCGACCACGTCCCGCATCGACTCCGTCGGGCCGGTGTAGGGTTGCCTCGTGGCCGGCTGTTTCGGTACGCAACCGATAATGAACGAAGAGGCCAACAGCGACAAGGTGACGATGGTTTTCATGACCTTGTAGCGCCGCCGGCCCCGCTCGCGTTCATTGCTTCGATTGCTGTTTAGAGTTGCTCGTTGAGGATCTCGCCAAGCTGCCCGCTAACGTCTGCGACCTGTGTTTCATCCAGCTTTGGATCGATCAGATCCAGCCGATTCTCGCGCCCCTTCAAGCGCACGACCCAGATGTCGCGGTCCGCTTCGCTGCGGGTCTCCTCGTAGATGATCAGCCGTTTGCGCATCAGGATCAGCCCCAGCACGAAGCGGAAATTGAGCTTGGCCGGCTCGGTGGCATCCGCGAGCCGCTCGAACAAATCGCACAGGACTTCGTCATCGACGAACACCTTCTTCTTCTGCTCCGATCGCGGCATCATCGTGTGCCAGAACGCGAGCAGGCTCGTCCGGTCAAACGTTTCCCAGGCTTCCGGCGAGACATCCAGGCGCTCGATGCCGATCGGAGTCTCGCGAACCGCCGCGACGAACTGCTCGCCGGGCTCGATCTTCCGACCCGAAACCGCGCAGACGCCACCCGCGCGGGGAACATCCAGGTGCCCTGACTTGGGTGCGTTCGTGGAAGCCGCCGTGCTCATCATCTACCTCCGTAGGCAAAACTATAACCGCCCGGAGAACCGAAGGGGAATTCGCGAAGACGCCGAAAGCGGCGCGCCGCAAGCAGAGCCTTCTCACCATGACTTTTAGGACACTACGAAGAAACGCGCGGAAGTGCCACCGGCGCCGACGGTGAAGCGCACGGGCTTACCGCAGCGCGGACATTGTCCCTGATAACTTTTCCCGTCTCGATCGCGGTAGATCCGCTGGTATACGCCGCAGCACGCGAGCTGCACGCTGAGGAAGGGCCGGCTTGGTGCGGCCGCTCCCTCGGCGCCGCCGGCGCGGGACAGGTCCAGCTTATAATCGCGCGGGTCGGTGCTCATCTTCAAGAGGTTTACGTGCCCTGCCCGTAGCGGGCCCAGATCCGCGGGCCGACCCGCTGGATCAGCACCGCGGCGTGCGTCAATAGCTGGCTGGTGGTCGATTCAATCGACTGGCGGTCTCGTGGATCGGTCACATCCGCGAGGTTCACCCGCACGTTGTAGACCGAGCTACGCGCGGTGGCCATCGCCAGGTCCGCGCTCACCGCCAGGTCCGAAAGGAGGTGAAAGTTCACGAAGTTGATGATCCGATCGCAGATTTCCAGCACCGCCACAGCCGTCGCGCCCATTGCCTGCGGCGTGCGGATGCACGCGAGCAGCGCAGCGCTGAATCTTGTTTGCCGCTCCGAGCCTTCCGGCAGCTTGCGCGCGGCGGTGAGTGCTTCGTATGCCGCCTGATCCTCGGCCATCAGATCCAGCATCAGCATCCGCGCGCGGTGCAGTTTCGCCAGGGCCGGCTTCAGCTCACCGGCGAAGGCCTCGAGGCCCTTTTTGCCCAGGCTGTAATTGATCACCATCTCCCCCAGCGCCGTCGCCAGCGCGCCTGTTAGCGCTGTGACGCTGCCGCCCCCCGGCGTCGGCTGCCTGGCAGCGGTGGCGTCCAGAAACTGTTCGATCGTGCTCTGTCGGTCGTACATGTCATCTCGGCTGTCTCCCCCGTTCTCAGCGGCGGCGATTACTTCGCTCCGCCCGTGTCATGCTGGACCCCTCGCGGGGTCAGGTCCACCGGTGGGAACGAGTCGTAGTCGCGCCGCCCCTGTTTCACCCTCACCAGTTCCGGCCGCGGCGTGCTCACGGTCACGATGCAGCGCGACAGCTTGCGGCGCGCAACGGTCCGCACATCCGACACATGCACGGCTCGGATCTTATCGGCAAAACGCTGGTGATCATCGTACCCGAGCCCATTCAGCTCATCGAGCGCTGCCGTCGCCGCCTGCCCGGCCGGCGTTTCGTTCTCCAGCGCGTCGCTCACGACAATCAATTCCTTCGAGCGACCAAACCACTGCTCGTTCAAGTCGGCCGGCTTTGCCTGCAGCCGCGCGATATTCTCCAGGATCACATCGACCACTTCGTTGACGTTTTTCGGATCGCATCCGGCGTAGACCATGAACGTGCCAGGATGCTGCGGGCTGCGCCCCAGCCAGTTCTGCGCCTGGACCACGTACACCAGCCCGCGCCCGCGAAGGATTTCGTGCAAGTATCCCGTGGGATACGTCCAGCCGCTCGCCATCGTGTCGGCCACGTCCAGCGCATAGACGGCGGGCTCGCCAATTACACTTGCGGAGTCATAACCGATCACCACAGCGGCAAGCGGCTGCTCGGTCTTCTGCGTCTGCACCGTCTCAACCGCGACAGTCGGCTTCGCCGTAGCCGGCTCATCGTCTGCAACAGGCGACGGCTGGGTCGCAGGGGCGGGTGTCGGCGTTGTGCTGCGCTTCCTCTTGGCAACCAGATACTTCCGCGCCAACCTCTCCGCCTGCTTCGGCTCGACATCCCCATACACCGCCAGCACCCGGCGGCTTCTCAGGACCTGGCTCGCATACCAATCCCGCAGCTGCGCATTTGAAAACGAATTGACGTTGTTCTCCGTGCCGATCGGGAGAAACTGGTACGGCGATCCGGAAGGTGCGAAGTAGACCTTCTTGAAAAATCGAAACGACTGGTTCGTCCAGTCGGCGTCCTGGCTGCGGATCTGGGCGATCACCCGGCCCTTCATCGCGCGCAGCTCGGCCTCATCGAACGCCGGTTCGTTTACCACATCGGCATACGCCTCAAACGCTTTTTCCAGGTCCGCCTTGAGGCACGTCGCGTTCCAGTACCAGCTGTTGTTGCCGCAGGCGGTATTCATGTCGCCGCCAATGGAGTCGAACAGCTCCGCGATCTGCTGGGCCGAGCGCGACTTCGTTCCGCGCATCAGCATCTCCATCGTCAGGTTGCCCAGCCCATTGGTCTTCGCGTCCTCCGCGGTCAGCCCGCCCAGGCTGTACATGTTGATCACCACCAGAGCCGACGTGCTGATGCGCTTCGCCAGCAGGACAGTGCCATCCTCCAGCTCTATTCGCGCGACCGGAGATGCCGGCTGTTCCTGTCCCGGCTGCGTCGTCGGCACCACTGGGCGGATCAGTTCCTCCGCCTTCGGCAAACCCCTTGCTCCAACAAACTCCGCCGGCATCATCACCGTCGTGAGCAGTCTCGCGCGGTCGAGGTATTTCACCGCGGCCTCCTGAAGCTGCTCGGCCGTTACCTTCTGCATCTCGCGGACGTAGCGGTCGCTGAAGTGGGGGTCGCCTGTGCTCATCAGGTCGGTCGCGAGCGAGGCGGCGATGCTCTCCGACGTCTGCAGGCCCTTGACCCGCGACGCCTTCACCCGCGTCTTCGCCCGCGCCAGCCGAGCGGCGTCCACGCCCTGTGTCTTCACCGCCTCGATCTGCTCCAGCACCTCGTTCGTCGCCGCCGCGATCTTCTCCGCGTCGAGCTCCATCGTTATTGCGAACGTCCCTTTGACGAATGCCGGCGTGTCGTCGCTCACTTCAATCGCGCTGACAAGCTGCTTCTTGTCGCGGATTTCTTCCACGAGCAGCGAGCTTTCGCCGCCCCCCATCACCTGGGCGAGGAGATCGAGCGGGTACAGATCGTCCTGGTCGAGGCGGACGCTGGGGAATCCCAACTGCAGCCGCGCCTGACCGAGTTTCGGGAAAGTCGCCACCACTGTCCGCGGACTCAGCACCGGAGGCTCCGGCGGCAAAACAGGCGAAAACTCGCGCCCGGGCCTGGCGTCGGCGACGTTCTTCTGCACCGCCTCGAGCATCGCCTCCGGGTCGAGGTCGCCGGTCACGGCAATGACCATGTTGTTGGGTTGATAGGTCTGTTTGTAATACGCATACACATCGTCGCGCGAGAGGCCCTGGATGACTTCCTGATAGCCGATCACCGGCACCCGGGCCGGGCTGACGCGATACCGATTGAGCGCGGTCAGGTAATAAAACTGACGGTCGGGTTCCCCCGTGCCCATTTCCAGCTCGCGCTGCACGACCTCATACTCGCGGCGGTATTCCGGCACTGTGATCTTCGCCCCGAGCATCCAGCCGGTGACGAGATCCACCGCGCTCTCCATCCCCGGCGCGGTCGTGTTGATGAAATATGCGGTATGGTCCTCGCTGGTGTAGGCGTTGGAATCGTTGCCTATACGCTGCAACAGGTCGCGGTTTTCGGCTTCCGTGCGCCGCTCGCTGCTGCCGCCCGCCACCAGGTGTTCCAGGAGATGGCTCAACCCCCCGCCAAGCCACTGCCCCTCATATACCCCGCCGGTGCGCACATACCCGCGGACCGCCACCACCGGCGAGGACACGCGCTTGGTGATCACGGTCATTCCATTGCGGAGCATCGTGACGATCTCGTCCTTCTGGTTGATGGATCGCGACCGCTCCGCGCCGTAACCCGCCATCTGCGACCTGTCCTGGAGCATCTCCGCGGGATCGCTCGACGATGACGGCTGTGACGATGATGGTTGTGTCGGCGACTTCGTCGCAGGCTGTTGGGTGACTGAGGGACTCGGATTCTCTTTCGACGGGCGGCTGCCGTCCTGACAGCCACCAAAAAACGACGCTGCAAGAAGACACAGAATTACCCTTCGCATGGGGATGGATCTCCGAAGCTCATTCTCAGGCGTGGTCGTGGTTCACAGGACCTCTTCGTCCTGCTCCATCTCGTTGAGGTAGGTCAGTGCGCGCTCCAGTTCGCCCTTGAGATGACGGACGCGCAACAGGCTCTTCACTCTCGCCAGCAGCTCGATTTTGTTCACCGGCTTGCTGACAAAATCGTCGGTGCCGCACTCATTCGCCTGCTCGATGTCACCCAATTCATTGAGCGCCGTCACCATCAGGATCTGGATGTCGCGCGTCTTCGGATCGCCCTTGAGCTTACGGCACACCTGGAAGCCGCTCATCTGCGGCATCATGATGTCCAGCAGGATGAGGTCAGGGCTGTGCTCCTGCACTTTCGCCAGCGCGTCGAGCCCATCGCCCGCGGTGACGATCTTCACCGGAAGCGATTCGAGAAAGGCCTGCAGAAGCTCGACGTTTTGCGGATTGTCGTCGACGATCAGCACCGTCGAATGGGGGAGAAATGATTCGTTGTTCGGCGGCGACGGATCGTTCTCTGTCATGGCCGAATCTCCAGACACAGCGCCGGTGGGGGCGAAACCTCGCGCGGCAGGATGCGCGACTATACGACCCCGGCGAAAGCGAGTAAAGCCGCGCCCAGACTCCTGACAGCCGCGCAGATTATGCATCCGCAGAGCGATCAGGGACCGTCCAGCGCATCGAGCAACTGCTGCAGCGCGAGCCGATAACGTGCGACTTCCACGTCATCCACCGTCACCACCGGTATCGCGAACTTGTAGCGTTCGAAATCGGCCGGATCTTCAAGGATGTTTCGCGAGACGAAATCGAACGAGCGCTGCCGGGCGGCTTTGAGGATCGTCTCGCGCACCGGCTGGCACAGTGTGCATCCGGGCTTGGTGTAAAGGGTGATGCGCCTCATGACTCGAAGGAATGGCTCAGAAACTCAAAGCTCTTCTCCGCGGCCTCCTGCGGGTTTTCGGTGTGAGTGTAGAGCTCGACCGTGAGGAAGCGATCGTACCCGATGCGCGTGAGGGCGCTGCGCAGGGTCGGCCAATCGAAGGTGCCTTGGCCAGGAATCATGTGGTAATGCTTTCGCCCCGGCAGGTCCTCGACGTGCAGGTTCCAGATTCGCCCCTTCAGCAAATCCACGACGTCGTTGATCGCTTCGCCAATCACCACGCTGTGACCGATGTCGAGGTTGGCGCCGAAGCGCGGATGTTGAAGACGATCGATCCACTCCCGCAGTTCCGCCGCATATTCCAGGTACAGCCCCGGCTCGCATTCAATGCCAACATTCACCCCGAGCGTATCAGCGCGATCGAGAATCGGCCGGATGGATTCGGCAAACTGCGTCGCGGCTTTCTGCGGCGGCATCCCGCCGAGCATCCTGCCGCTGGTAATGCTGATATTCTGGGCCCCTACCGCCCGGGAAAATTCCAACGTCTTCAGGATCATCGCCGCGCGGTCGGCGCGATGTTTCAGATTTGGACTGATCAGGCTTGGCTCAAAATACGGCTCCGGCGGAGCGTCCTTCCAGTAGCCAAAGCTGCAGTTGCAATTGATGTTGCTCACGGCGAGGCCGAGCCGCTCCAGCGATCGCGCGATGGTCGCGGTACTCGCTTGCGTCATCTCGCCCGGATACGCGTGCGGCGTGTCAGCGAGGATCTCCACCCCAAGAAACCCCGCCGCCCTGATCCCCTCCAGCGCGCGTTCGAGCGGGTGGCGCGTGTAAGCATTGGTCGAGAAGGCCAGCTTCATGCGACGAATGTGGCGTCACAGGTATCGGAAGGCAAGGGTCTTTCTGCGGGACAGGGACGAGTGAGGCAAACACGGCCGCTTCGCATTGTCTAACCACAAGACCCGAAGGCGCGAAGAAGACTTGGCCACGGGCGAGACGCCCGTGCTACGGGTCGCGCCTATTGTGGCACGGGCGTCTCGCCCGTGCTGAATCGCTCCGTCGCCAATTCCGTTACTTTCTTTTTCGCGCCTTGCGGTTCATCATGAAGCCACCGCTGCGCGGTATCGCTCGATCATGGAGGTCAATCGTTCGGCGGGCTGAATCGCGTAGAACAACTCGCGGTCGAAGATTGCCCGCTCCTCCTGATCGATGCGCTCGGTCTCCAGCAGGCGCCGCTGCCAATCCTGCAGGCGAGGGTGTTCTGACGCCGCTGCCAGCTTGTCGTGCATCTCATAAAACAGCGCCGCCCGCTGTGGCGAGCGCCGCGGCAGCACCGCGATCGACTCGACGAGCTTCATCTTCTCAGGCCCGAGCACTGAATGCTTCAGCGCGTGCCCTTCCTGTGCCAAACACGGTACGCACGCCCGCGCTCGCCCGGCTGCGTCCGGGAAATAGAGCGTCGCGGTCGTCACCGAAAACCGCGGAGCTTCCACGCCGAAGTGGCGCGCCATCAGGCTGTCCGCCACCTGGTCGTACTCGGCGCCGCCGATGCCATGGACGAACTGGTCGGCGACGAGCAAGCGCAAGACCATCGTAAGCGTCAGCGCCCGCGGCGCAAGTCGATAGCTCCTCGAGCGAAGCCATTGCAAAAGCTCGGCAGCGGCTGACCAGCCCTCGGCGGCAGGATCGAACACAAATTTCTCGTCATCACCCGCGCGCAGCGCCCACTGCGAGCCCGTCCGCCTCACGGTCGCCCTGCCGCGCGATCCCTCCGAGAGGGAGTCGAGCCAGAATGGGACCTCGCACGAATCGGCGGAACACTTCATGTCCGGCATCGGCCGGCCCGGCGTGCGAATGCCGCGCCGAATACGGTAATCCTGCAGCGCCGCGTTGTAGTGTGCCGCGAACTCGTCCGCCCGGGCCATGACGTGGTGGACGAACGCCAGGTAAGGCTCGGAGCCGCAAAGAGGCGAGATGGTCAATGCGTGATGCCGCAGCCCCAGACTCCAGTCCAGCTCGTGCAGGCTGTTCGTGAGGGCGGTCGGCAGGTTCAGCGACTCCAATGACAAGCGGCGCATGGAGGCGAGGAAGGTGTCGACGAGCGGGCGAAAGCTCCAGCGCTTCGCCGCCTCGTCAAATTTCTGCGCTAGGGACTGCAGATGAGCGGGCGTCGGGGCGGCAACCAGCGCGCTCCACTCGGCGGTCAGAACGGCCGGGTCGTCCGTCAGCGGCTCAGATCCTCCGGGCCAGCGCAGGACGAGATGCTTGGGCGCGTCGGTATCGACAGCGAGGTGATAAGCTTCCCCGCCGAGCTTGTGCGCGAGGGCATCGATCAGCGCGTTCTTCACCCACACACCCGGATGATGAAGCTCCGCCTGATGCCCCGTCGCGATGAGGGGACGCTCTGTGTCCGGGTGACCAATCCATGACCGCATGCGCTGCCGGACCTCGGGCAGCGGGAGATTCTGGATTCGCGCCAAATGAGCTTGCGCGAGGCGCTGGTGGTTTTGAAGCGTGTCGCGCAGCAGATCCGGCGCCGCCGGCCAGAGGAACATCTGCCCGTCTTCGGCCGGTGCCTTCGATTCAGCGTAGCGCGCGGCCGTCTCGTTCATTCGGGGAGCCTACCTGGCGTAACAACAAGTAGCCACTTCTGCCTGCGGGGCAGGAGCTTCGATCGTGCGCTGCATCTCGCGGCTGAGTACCTGCAGGTAATGACGAAGGCGGTTGTCCGCGGCGTCGAGCAGCCCGCCGAAGTGGCGGGTGGGATCGTTATAGATCAACCGAACCGGGATTTCCCTGATGCGCAGCCCCGCGCGGTTCGCCTGCGGCCACAGCTGCATTGGAAATGCATAGCCCGACTCGTCGAGGTGAAGCTTCCGCATCGCCGCCATGCGATGCGCCTTGAAGCCGCAGAAGGCGTCAGTCAGGCCAAAGTGGAAGAGATCGTTGATGATCGTGGTGATCGTCGCATTGATGCTGCGGCGGTCGGTGGGCGGCAGATCATCGTTGCTGCGCGATTGCAGGTAGCGCGAGCCGCTGATGATGTCCCACTGGTCCATCTCGATGTGGCGAATGAACTCCGGGATCATCGCCGGCTCATGCTGCTCGTCGCAGTCCATCGTCAGCACCCAGTCGTAGCCGCGCGTGTCGGCCCAGCAGAAGGCATCGATGAGGCTCTGGCCGTAGCCGCTGTTGACAGGGTGGCGCAAGAGCGAAATGTCGGAACGGGCCGCCAGAATTTCGGTCGTTCCGTCCGTGCTGCCGTCGTCCACGACCAAAACGTCATCGTGGCACTCCTTGATTTTATCGAGTACCCGTGAGACGTACTTGTGCTCGTTATAGACGGGAATCGCGATCAGCAGTCGCACCAAACACTCCTTGCGGCGACCCCATGCATCATCCGGTCCTCGGGACGCTGCGAATCTTTTCGCCGCACCCACCTGAAGCTCTTGCTCGCGATTGCCGGGTTGCCGACCCGATAGTAGAACTCCCACCCGCGAGGCGTCAACCGGCTTTCCGATAGCGGCGCTGGTTGGGTCCGGAGGCGTGTGAAGCTGGATATCCTTCGGAAGGTCATGCGGCCTGAGCGATCCTCATGAAAGCGGGTGCGCGCTTCGAGATTCTCCGTGAGGATGACGACTGGGTCGCCATCAACAAGCCTGCCGGCCTCGCGACGATTCCCGGGCGGGATGAGAGCGGGAGCGTCATGGAACAGCTCGCTCTGCAATTGAACCTGCCCGCTTCCGGCACGGCAGACCCGCGCGTGCGAGTGGTGCATCGGCTCGACAAGGAGACAAGCGGCGTGCTCCTGTTCGCGAAGAACACGGCGGCGCAACGGCACCTCTCGCATCAGTTTCAGAACAACACGATTGAGAAGGAATACCTCGCGCTCGTCGCGGGCCGTGCGCCGTCGAACGAGGGAGCGATCGACGCTCCGCTGGGCCGTCATCCAACTTCGCCGCAGAGGATGGCCATTCTCAGGCACGGGGGCCGGCCGGCGCGAACGCACTGGCGTGTCGAGGAAAACTACCGCCACTTCACGCTGCTTCGCGTGTTTCCGAAGACGGGCAAGACTCACCAGATCAGGGTGCACCTGAATTCGATCGGCCTGCCCCTGGCGATCGATCCGCTGTACCACGCGGCGGCGCCTGCGGGCCTGCTGCTCAGTTCCTTCAAGCGCGGCTACCGCCCGGGCGACGCGCCGGAGCGGCCCCTGATTGCACGACTGACCCTTCACGCGGAGAAACTTCGCTTCCACGATCGCCACGAGCAACTCATCGAGGTGTGCGCTCCCCTGCCGAAGGACTTCCGGGCCGCCTTGAATATGCTTCGCAAATACTCCCGCCGCTGATTCGCAGTGATGGGGCGCGGGGCGACTAGCGCGACCCTACGCGCCCCTTCACGTTCCCCATCAGCACGGCGAGCAGTCCCTTCTGAAAATGCAGTCGATTCTCCGCTTCCGCGAACACCAGCGATCGGGGGCCCTCCATCACTTCCTCGCTGATTTCCAAGCCACGATAAGCTGGAAGGCAATGAAGCACGACCGCCTCTTTCGGCGCGGCGGCCATCAATTTCTCATCCACCTGATAGCCCGCGAAATCCTTCATGCGCTGCGCCTTCTGTGCCTCCTGCCCCATGCTCACCCAGGTGTCGGTGCAAACAGCGTCCGCCTGCCGCACCGCCTCCTTCGCGTCGCGCATCACGAGAAACTCCATTCCCGACGCCTGCTTGCGAATCCGCTCGACCTCTTCGTTCGGCAGCGCGTAGGCCGGCGGGGCGGCGAGAATGAACCGCATTCCGAAGCGCCCGCAAGCGACTGCAAGCGATCGGACGACGTTATTACCGTCGCCTACGAAAGCGAGCGTGCGGCCCTTGAGGCCGCCGAAGTGTTCTTCCAGCGTCATGAGATCGGCCATCGCCTGACAGGGATGGCTGAAATCCGTCAGACCATTGATGACCGGGACCGTTGCCCACTGCGCGAGCCCCGTGACCTTGGCGTGCTCGAAGGTGCGGGCCATGATGCCCTGGCACATGCCCGAGAGGACGCGGGCAACGTCCTGAACCGGCTCGCGCGTTCCGAGGCCGACTTCCTCTTGGCGCAACAGCAATCCGTTTCCGCCCAGCTGGGTCATCGCCACCGCAAAGCTCACGCGCGTCCGAAGGCTCGGCTTCTCGAAGATCATGGCCAGCGTCTTACCGGCCAGCACATGTTCGTTGCGTCCGGTTTCGCGAAACTGCTTCTTCAGGCGGTACGAGACATCCAGCAGTTTCCGCAGCTCGGCGGACGTGCAGTCGGAAATGGCAATAAAATGCTTCATGGAATTGCCGCAAAGCGGACTACAGCACGATTTCAGTTCCGATCCCCGCTTCGGTGTAGATCTCCAGAAGCAACGCGTGGGGAATCCTGCCATCGATGATGTGGGTCTTGTTCACGCCGCCCTGCAATGCGGTCTCGCATGCGTCGACCTTCGGCAGCATTCCCGCACTGATCACGCCGCTCTGCACCATTCCATCCATTTGTGAAATCGTGAGATGGCGCATGAGGCTCGAGGGGTCATCCGGGTTGCTTCGGATGCCGTGTGTGTCGGATACGACGACGAGTTTCTCGGCCTTCATCGCCGCGGCGACGGCGCCCGCGGCGGTGTCTGCGTTGACATTGAGCCGCCCGCCCGCGGCGTCGCGCGCGATCGTGGCGATGCAGGGGATGGAGTCGGCCTGCACGAGCAACTGCAGCAGCCGCGCGTTTACGCTCTTCACTTCGCCAACGTAACCCAGGTCGATCTTGCGCCCGTCAGGACCATCGAGATACGTCTTCTCGGCGAAGAGCACGTTGCTCGACAGCGAGTGCAGTCCCATCGCCTCGCAGCCCTGCGACTGGATGAAGTTGACGATGAACCGGTTTACCTCGTTGCACAGCACCTGCTCGGCCAGCGCCAGCGTGCGCTCGTCGGTATAGCGGCGGCCCATCACCATCTGCGGCACCAGGCCCGCCGTCTCCATGCGCTGGTTGATGGCCTTCCCACCGCCGTGCACGAGGATGGGCTGCATGCCCACGTAGTTCATGAAGACGATGTCGTTCAGGAGGTAGGAGAGCGCCAGCTCGTTGTCCATGATGGAGCCGCCGACCTTCACGACCACGACCTTATTGTGAAAGCGCTGGATGTAAGAGAGCGCCTCCACCAGGGCAGACGCCTTGCTCGAAGCCTCGCTGATCGCCAAGTCATTCATGGGCGCACTACTTCAAAAACGAAAAGGGGCCATTGTAAATGGGCGCCACGCGCTGTCAAAAACTGTGCGATTCGCCCGTCGTTACGCCGGTGCGGCTATGCCTACCGCCGGTCTATCGCGTGCGCTGCGGATCGGGCGATGCGCTTGACGTGAATCCAGCATCTCCGAAAGATGGCCATGGAGGAAATGAACCGATGATGAAGCTTGCGGCTTTTGCCGACGAAATCTCGCCCAACCTGAACGAGCAGATCCAGTCCTGCCGGGAAAACAGCGTTACACATTTCGAGCTTCGCGGCGTGAGTGGGCAGAACGTGCTCGACTTCGACAAGAACCTGCGCGCCGAAATCAGAACGAAGCTTGCGGACAACGGCATGGGCGTCGTGAGCATCGGCAGCCCGATCGGAAAGGTGAAGATCACCGACCCCTGGCAGCCGCACTTCGATCGATTCAAGATTGCCGTCGAGGCGGCGGAATACTTCAACGCCCCGTTCATCCGGCTTTTCAGCTACTACCCGCCCGAGCCGGGAGCGGACATGCGCCCGCATCGTGACGAAGTGTTCCGCCGGATGCGCGAGAAGGCCGACTACATCGGCAGCCGCAACGTCGTGCTGGTGCACGAAAATGAGAAGGACATTTACGGCGAGAAGGGCCGCGCGTGCGTCGATCTGATGGAGTCGATCAAGTCACCCCGGCTTCGAACCGCGTTCGACTTCGCCAACTTCGTTCAGGCGGGCGAGCGTCCGCTTTCGAATTGGCCGGGGCTGAAGCCTTACACCGTGCACATCCACATCAAGGACGCGCTGCTGAAGGACGGGAAGGTCGTTCCCGCGGGCAAAGGCGATGGCGACGTGGAGAAGATCCTGATCGACGCACACAAGAGCGGCTACCAGGGGTTTCTCAGCCTCGAACCGCACCTCGCCGCCCACGGCCAGTTCAGCGGGTTCAGCGGTCCGGGCCTTTTCAAGGTGGCGGCGGACGCGCTGAAAGAGCTGTGCCGCAAGAACAACATTCCGCTCGCCGGCGTTGCATCGTAGTGTCGCTGATGGCGATCGATACCCCCATGTCGAGCACCTCCTTCGGAACGGCCGCGCAAACAGCAGCCGTCAGCAGCGAAGCAGATCCTTCGACGCTGCAGCGCATGCCCGCGCCGGCGGAACTCGTGGTCCCGTGCGCGACCAGGCCCCCGTTCGATCGCTTCGAGATCAAGCCGCCCGGTAGTGATGTCGCGAAGGGTGAATTGCTGACGCACGGCATACACCCGTCGGAACAGGCGGCGCTGTCGCCTGTGGCGGGAAAGGTCATCGGCGCGGCGCGAGCTCGATTGTTGTCAGGCCTCGAAGTTCCGGCGGTGCGCATCCAGGCGGATGCACAGCAAGATGATGATCCTGACCCATCAGGCTCGAATCTCCCGTCATTGCAGGAGACGCTGGCGTCCATTGCCCCGGGCGAGCTAAGCCCGTGGATCGACCGCCTGCGCTCGGCCGGTGTGTGGGCCGACCGCTGGACCAGCCCTGATCTGCTCGGCCAGCTTCACCAGTGCCTTCGCCGCCCCATCGATACGATCATCTGCAATGCGCTCGACTCCGACTCAGGACTTCCGCTTCAGGGGATGTTGACGCGCCGCTATGCCGCCGAACTGGTCGCGGGCGTGGCGCTGCTCGCCAAGCTGACCGAAGCGGGCCGGCGATGGATCGCCATGGATGACGGCGTTTCGGAGGAGACCTGGATCAACGTCCGGGCCCAGGTTGATGCCCTTGCCATCCGGCCGATCGCCCTTGCCAATGATTACCCGCAGTCGAACCCCACGCTGCTCCTGCATACACTCACTCGCCGGAAGCTAAAGCCGGGGAAACTGCCGACCGAGCAGGGCGTGCTTCTATTCGACGCGGCGACTGCAGTGGCTATCGGCCAAGCGATGGTTCATGGGATCGCGATGCTCCGAGTTCCCATCGGGGTGTACGACGTTTCGCAATCCACCGCGCATTTTCTCTGGGTGTGTGTCGGCAGCGCAGTCGTCGACGTACTCGCGTATCTCGGCATCGAGCATAATCCGATCGTGAAGGCGGGCCCGCCGCTGCAGGACAAGCGTCCGTCACGCGACGCCATCGTTTGCGGAAACGAGCTCACGCTCTACGCGATGGCCCGCGCCCGCGACGTCAATCCCGACCCGTGCATTCGATGCGGCTGGTGTGTGCAGGGCTGCCCGGTGAGAATCCAGCCGGCTGGACTGCTCGAGGCGGCCCAGCTCGAGGACAGCCGTCTCGCGGAGTTGTATGGAATCGACGCCTGCATCGAGTGCGGCATCTGCAGCTATGTCTGCCCATCACAGCTCCCTCTGCTGGAAGGGATCCGGAAACTTCGCCGGCCGCTGTGACGCGAATTGGTCACATCTCCTTCTCGATTCCTGCGAATTTGCGGTGCCGGACGCTGCTCTCTAACCTGTCGCGATCGGAGCGCGAAACCCTCCGCTCCGCCGAACATGCAGCAGGCCGCCGCGCACAATACCGTTTCGCCGCTCGAAGCAGTACACGGGCGCATCGACGTATCGCGGTTTTACTCGCTTCACTTTTTGGGCGCCGTGTTCCCGATGTGCGCTGCGCTGTTGCTCTACGGCTGGCGAGCCCTGGTGGTGATGGCGTCGGTTTGCGTCACGGTGACTGCCGCCGTCGCAGTCTGGCGCCGGATTGGATCGCGCGGCTGGCAGCTCAACTACTCCCACGCTCTCTGGTCGGCAATGCTGCTGTCATTGATGCTGCCCGCGAACCTGGCGACCCTTGCGCCGCGCGATGGCGTGGCGGTGTGGCCACTGCTCCCGGCGGCGGGAGTGTTGCTGGTGATCTTCCTTTGGCTCACCGGCGGCCTGGGCGCTGGAAGAATCCATCCGATCCTCATTACCTACCTGCTGCTGGTGATTATCTTCCAGGACTTCCTGGTGCCGCACTCGGTCCTGCAGCGGCACCGGCTGTTCGCAGGAGACGTTTTGGACACGGGGACGGCTGCCAGCGTCTCCGCCTCGTCCGAGCCGTGGGTGAGCAGGCCGATCGTCACCGGCCACGATGCGCAGACCGCGGACCTGGCAGCGCGGCATCTCATGTTCTACACCAGCGGCACGGAGAAGCCCGAGCGCGACCTGCTCCCGCTGCAGGGGCTGATCCGCGACCGGATGCCGCCGCTGGAGGACTTCATCATCGGCGGGCAGCCCGGCCCGATCGGGGCCAGCAGCGCGATCGCGGTCATCATCGGCGGGCTTTTTCTGCTCTACCGCGGGGTGATCGACTATCGGATCCCGCTGTTGATCACCCTGGTCGCTTTCGCGGGTCTGCTCATCCTGCCGATACCGGTCGCCATCACGGACCGCGGCCCGCAATGGTGGTGGCTTGCGGTGCGGCAGTCAGGTGTCGGCTGGGCGACGGCCGTTACCCTTGCCAATTATGAACTCACAGCGTCGCCGGCACTCTTCACCGCGTTCTTTCTGGCGACGCCCAACACCGTCACGCCGATGAGTCGTCGGGCGCGAACGTTTTACGCGGTATTGACAGGCGCGCTCACCGCGGTGTTCCTGCTCTATTTGAATTCGTCGGTCTCCTTCGGTCCTTACCTTGCCCTGCTGCTCGCGAGTCTGCTCTCGCCCACGCTGGACAAGGTTTTTCACCCCAAGCCGCTCGTCTGAGGCACGGTCTTACTTGCTTTGCTCCGAGGCAAAAAAATTTTGCCGCCGAAAGAACCACCCCTTGAATTCGATCGTAAAGAATATAGAATGAATAATGCGTTCCGTGCGTTGCTGGAATGCGCTTTGACAAGTGAAGGGCCTGTCGGGCTGTGCTGTGGACAGGGTCAAGGTTGTGTGTGCGGTCCACGAAAGCCCTCCAAAGCCCACCAAAGCCCACAATGGGCGGCCCGGACTTCCGCGGAGCATGCGAAATCGAGGGTTTGAAACGGGGGCGCGGCGGCTTGACGCCTTGCCGTGCTTGCCGGGTAAACTTCGCTGCCATGAGCACGACACAGACTGCGCCATTCCGAGCCGGCGCCGCGTCGATCGCGACAACATCAGCACCGCAGCCGTTTAGATTAGACGGTCCTACGGGGCACGGCATTTTCACTTTCGCCGCCGGTCCGTTAAGTTTGAGCCCGCTTGGGAAAGCGTATCGCAATTCTCGGCTCGACCGGATCGATCGGCTGCAGCGCACTGCAGGTGATCGAGCAGCTTGGTGCGGACTACCGCGTCGCGGCGCTCAGCGCGCACAGCCAGACAGAGAAGCTGATCGAGCAGGTCCGGCGGCATCGTCCCAAAGCGGTCGGCGTCACGGCCCAACCTCTGGCGGGCAGCGTCGCCGCGCAACTTCGTGAGTTGGGCGCGCAACTGTACGAAGGGCCCGCGGGCATGGCGGAGATGGCTCGGCGCGAGGACATCGACGTCGTGCTTGCGGCAGTCGTCGGCGCGGCGGGCCTTCCTGCCGTCCTGGCAGCGGTGCAATCCGGCAAAACCCTCGCCCTGGCCAACAAAGAATCGCTCGTCGTCGCCGGATCGTTGGTGATTCCCGAGGCCCGCCGCCGCGGCGTCGCAGTCCTGCCGGTGGACTCTGAACACTCGGCGATTTTTCAGGCGATGCAGTGCGGCCGATCCAGCGAGGTTCGCCGCGTCATTCTCACCGCGAGCGGCGGGCCATTTCGCAGCACGCCTCTCGATCAGATGCGGCATGCAACCTTGGAGGACGCGCTGAAGCATCCCACCTGGCGGATGGGAACCAAGATCACGATCGACTCCGCCACCATGTTCAACAAGGCGCTGGAAATTATTGAAGCGTGCTGGCTGTTTGATCTTCAGCCGGAACAGATCGAAGTCGTAATTCATCCGCAGTCCGTGGTGCACTCGATGGTGGAGTTTGTGGATGGCTCAGTCATCGCGCAGCTCTCTCCGCCGGACATGAAAACGCCCATCCAGTACGCATTGACCTATCCCGAGCGCGCGGAAGGCATCGGGCCGCGGCTGGATCTAACCCGGGCGTTTTCGCTCGACTTTGAGCCGCCCGATCTGGAGCGTTTCCCCTCCCTGCGACTGGCTTTCGACGTGGCGCGGCTTCGCGGAACCGCCGGCGCGGTGCTGAATGCGGCCAACGAAGAGGCGGTTGCGGCCTTTGCGGCGGGACAGATTCCCTTCGGGGAGATTTCCCGCGTGGTCGAGCTTACAATGGCCCAGCATCGCCTCGAGTCCGATCCGTGCCTTGACGATCTTCTCGCGGCGGATAGCTGGGCCCGGCGCGCCGTCCGATCCATGGTCGAGCCCAGCGTGTCGGGCGCGGCGTCAGCCGCATCCGGAAGGTGAGCTTCGGAATACACATGACGGTAGTCAATTACGCCCTCAACATCGCGCTTCTTGCTCTCGGATTCGGCTTCGTCATTTTCTTCCACGAGTTGGGTCACTTCCTTGCGGCCAAGTGGGTTGGCATCAAGGTAGAGCAGTTCGCCGTCGGGTTCGGCTCGGCCATTCTTTCATGGCGCAAAGGCCTCGGTTTCACGACGGGCTCGAGCGGCAAGCGCTACGACGCAATGCTATTGGAGGAGCAGTCGCTGGGCCGTGAGCTGGATCCGAAGAGAATTGGCGAGACTGAGTACCGGTTGAATTGGATTCCGCTCGGCGGCTACGTGAAGATGCTCGGGCAGGACGACATCCGGCCGAATTCGGAAGTAAGCGATCCACGCGCTTACAACAGGCAATCAATCGGCGCGCGCATGCTGGTCGTGTCGGCCGGCGTGATCATGAACATTATTCTGGCGGCCGCCGGGTTCATGCTGCTGTTTTCTCTTCCGGAAGGCTTCCGCGCTCCCCCGGCGCTGGTTGGCGGGATCGTGCCGGGTTCTCCCGCGCAGAACGTCATCCACTACGTCAACGGGAAGCCGCAGAAAGCGTCGCTCCAAGCGGGCGACCGGATTCTGTATTACGACCACAAGTGGCAACACGACTTTACCAAGATCAGCCTGAATGCCGCGCTCTCCAAGGAAGGGGCACAGACCCCGATCCATGTGCGCCATGTCGATGGCACCGAGGAGTCTTTCTTCATCGTGCCGGCCCGCGACGACGGGGAAGGCAAAGGCTTTCTTTCGCTCGGCATCGAACAGCCCAGGGAGCTTCGCGGGCCCGACGTCGGGGCGACGGGCGGCCTGCAGGAAGGCTGGCAGGAAATGGCGCCGAAGGAGGCCGGCGCGGTGCTGCCGGGCGAGGTGATCACGGCGGTAAATGGTCATCCGGTGCAGCCGGACGAGCATTACAAGTTTGTCCGCGAGTTACAGGACTCGAATGGCAAGGCAGTTCGTCTTTCGGTGAAGCAAGCCGACGGAAGACCGAAGCCCGACCAGTTTGTTCAACCGCACTTTCGCCTTCCATTTGGCAAGAAAGACCTGACCATTGCCGGCATGGCGCCTCGGGCGGGCGTTGGCTATGTCGACAAGACCTCTCCCGCCCGCGGGCGGTTGCTGCCGGGCGACATGTTTGTCGAGATCCGAGCGGCCGGAGACCCGACGTTCAGCCCGTCGATGGACGAGTTGAAGAAAGTCCTGAACAAGGCGGGCGAGCAGAACCAACCGGTCGAGATCACCGTGCTGCGGGGCGATCAGCCTGCGGGGCCGTTCAGGATCATCCCCAGCATTAAAGTCGCGCGCGACCAATATGGCCTGAATGTCGGCTTGGAGGTCGATGACAAACACGCGATCGTCGCGTCTGTCACCCCAGGCAGTCCCGCGGCAATAGCGAACATTCCCCGCGGCGCCACGCTGACCGCGATCAATGGGAAGCCCATTTCGGACTGGTTCGAAGTGCGAAATGAATTACTGGCCGCTGCCAGGGCAGCGCCGCTCAAGCCGATAAACATCTCCTTCAAGACCACCACCGGGTCTGGCGCGGCGCAGCTTGCTCTGTCGGAACAGGAAGTGGATTGGCTTGCGTCGATGCGCTACGACGCCGCCGCCCTGGCGCTGCACGAGCGGATCGAGCCGCGCAAAGCGAGCAACCCGCTTCAGGCGGCGAGCTGGGGCGTTACCGAGACGCGCGATTTCGTCCTGCAGTTCTACCTGACGCTGCGACGGATGATCGACGGATCGGTCAGCTATTCCAACATGATGGGCCCGCTGGGAATTTTCAGCGCGGGCACGCAGTTCGCCTTCAAAGGAAAGGACTGGCTGCTCTGGTTCCTCTCGATGATCTCGGCCAACCTGGCCGTGGTGAACTTCCTGCCGATCCCGATCGTCGACGGCGGGCTGTTCACCTTCCTGATCCTGGAAAAGATCAAGGGGCGCCCACTCTCGCCGCGAACGCAGTCGATCGCGCAGGTGGTGGGCCTCGCGCTGCTGTTAGGCGTATTCCTGCTCGTTACTTACCAGGACATCCGACGCATGTCGGGCGGATAGGCTGGTTTCACAGCGCGGCTCCCACCCAAGTTCAAGCCCGCGCTTCCTCGCCAGCGCGCGGACCACCGTGAACCCGTGAACCAGCGGCACGGCTTGCTCTGTCCCCTAAATCTCGCTCAGGGCGGCGAAGTCCTCGATGGCCCGCTCCACAACCTCGCGCTGTCGTTGGGTCCAGCACATCGCATCTGCGATCTCGCCGCCCACGCCGAAGCGTTCCTGGATCGATTGCCGCACTTCGTTGACGCCCTTCCCGCTGGTGGCGACCGTCCGGCAGGTACAAATCTTCGAGACATCCCAAGCGTGCGGCAGATCGACTTTGTTTGCAACGCGAAGACTGTCGGAATGCGCCTCGATCAGCGGTAACTGTTCCGGCTCCAGCGGGCGTGAAGCATCCAGAAGCAGTAGCACCAGATCCGCCCGCTTGACCTCGCCGCGGCTCCGATCAATGGCAGTCTTTTCGATATCATCATCCGTTTCGCGCGTGCCCGGGGTGTCGAGGAGCATCACCGCGAGCCCGTCTATGTTTGCGATTTCGCCGACCCAGTCGCGTGTCGTGCCGGGAAGATCGGCCGTGATCGAGCGTTCCTGGTCGAAGAGCTGATTGGCCAGCGTGGACTTGCCGACGTTGGGCGCACCCACCACCGCAACGCGCGGCGGGTGAAGCAACCGCTGCAGTCGTTGGTCGTCCAGCAGCTTGCGGAGCGCGGCTTCGACACTTTTCGCATTGGACCGATGTGCAACCCATCTCTTCAGCTTCTCCCACCGCCGTGGCTGATCGAGCAATGTTCGAAGCGCCAACTCCGTTCGCGCCAGCGGCAGGTGCGCGTGTAACTCGCGATCCAGAATCGTTTCGCCCTCCACCGCATCGTCGTTTAGCGGCGCATTCGCCTGCTCAACCACCTCAAACCCGGCCCTTCGGGCGAGCTCGAGGACGGATCGAACCACCCATGACCCGCCATGAACGTTTAGATCCGCGCCGCTTACACCGGGCAGTTGCACAACCACCACATCATCCACGACCCGGCCCTCGTCGCTCAGCTCACCATGGATGCATCTGGCGTCGGCTATTGGCCTGGAGAAATGCGCGCTGAGGAACTGACGCACGCGGGGCCCGCGGATCCGTATGGTGGCAATGGCCGCCGCGCCTGGCGGTGTCAGCAGGATCGCCACGTTGTTCCGCGCCGGCTGCTCAAGTTCCATGTTTGATGTGATGCTCGGCATAGGCCAGCGCGATGCCGTACAGCGTCAAATCGGGCGCGATGGCATGAACCAGTTCCCATTCCGCGAACAGAGCCTGCGCGTCCCCCCCGGTTGCGATGAGATCGGGCCAGTTGCCCAGCTCGGTCGCGTAGTTCTCCACCAGTTCCTTCACCATCCCGCGGATGCCGTGGTAGACGCCGTGCAGGATTGCCTGCTCGGTCGTCATTCCGAAGGGATGTTCCGGCACCGAAAACTTCACCCGCGGGAGCTTCGCTGTTTTCTCGTGGAGCGAGTCGAGTTGCGTCGAAAGGCCCGGCGCGATTGCGCCGCCGAGAAAGTTGCCCTCATCATTGCAGCAGTCGACGGTGATCGCCGTTCCCGCATCCACCACGACGCATGCCTTGCCGATCTGCTCATAAGCCGCCGCGACGTTCAGCACCCGATCGATGCCGGTTTTCTCCGGCTCGTCAGTGAGAACTTTGATAGGAATTTCCAGGTCCTTGCCGACCCAGACGACTCGCCGTCCGGTTGCGTTCTCGACTGCATCATCCAGCGCGCGGCCGAGCGGCGGATTCACGCCCGCGGCGACGACCGCCGCGTGCTCGCGCCCGTCGATGCGAGCCCACGCATCCGCAATCACTGGAGTCCACTGCGCAGGATCGGAGTTCGCAACCCGCGTCACCGAGACAACCTCACCTTCCACGAAGCACCCGATAGCCGTGCGGGAGTTCCCGACGTTGACGACGACGAGATTGATCTGCATCTAATCCACTATAGCCGGACCAAATCGCGTTCGCAGGGCGGGAAGGGAGTGGCCAGGCGCTGCGAAGCAATGGCCTCTATCGGAGTCGAACCGATACGCCCTTGCGGGCAATGGATTTTGAATCCATCGCGTCTGCCAGTTCCGCCAAGAGGCCAGGTTGCATTTTCACTTCCACCAGTATGCTTTCGCCAGTATATAGGCCCGAATCCGCAATTCGCTGCGCTGCTCGAATCCGGACTTCACAGATCGCGCCCTGTTGTCCAACCAACTTGTCGTCCGTGGTGACGTTCGCACCGCCCGTGCCGTTCGCGAGTTGCCTCTCAGGATACGAGAGGTCCTGCAGTGCGGCAATCCGAGCGCCGAGCCATTTGCGGCCGAGGCTTCGAGCAGCATGTCATCAGCCCATCTGAGATTCTGGGTAAGCTTCGGAAGGCGATTGTGACGGTTAGAGGGCGTCGTCAGGCCCGCACGCGTTTCCTACTCGCTTTTGCCAGACGCTCGTGACGCGCACCAGTGCCGCCACATCTGGCGATAAGCGGCCTCAAAACTTTGCGTGAACCCTTTCGGGTCCATGAGCGGTGAGCGCCGCATCCGTTCACGCAGGCTGCCGCGCAGCTCCGCGAGAGCCGTGCGGCCGGTTGCTAGTTCGGTGGCGATGCGCACGAACTCATCAGGACCGTGGGCGATGAATTCGCAGAGTCCCGCGTTGGTCAATAAACTCACGCCCACGCGCGAGACATGGGTGTTGCCGGCGAGCGTGACGACCGGCACGCCCATCCACAACGCTTCGCAGGTGGTCGTGGTGCCATGATAGGGGAACGTGTCCAAAGAGAGATCAATGCGGTTGTATGTTGCCAGGTGCGCCCGCTGGGTGGGGGAGCGGCCGGCGAATTCGAGCCGGTCCCCTTCGATGCCTGCAGCGGCGAACATCTCGCGAATGTACCGGACAATCCCGGCGTTCGCGTAATGGTCGTACTTCAGAAGGAGGATCGCTCCGGGCAGCGACCGCAGAACCCTGGACCAGAGTGCGACCACATCGCTGCTGATCTTTGCCGGGATGCTGAAGGAACCGAATGTGACTACATCTTTTTGACTCGCCGGCAGAGGATTGATTCCCGGCGCGTCCGCCGGCGGTTGATAACACCAAGCGCTCGCGAACGGCCGCACCAGCTTTTCAGTGTGGTATTGCTCCGATGTCCCTAAAGGGTCGGCATAGTTATCGGTGATGCGATAGTCGATTGTCCGAAGACCGGTTGTATCTGCATAACCGAGGTAGGTTACCTGGATTGGGGCGGGCTTCTGGGCGAAGACGAGGAGGCGGTTGGAGCCGGTATGGCCTGAGAGATCAACGAGGATATCGATTCCGTCGGCGCGGACCAGTTCAGTTACACCGCGGTCATCGTAACCCCAGATGTTGTGCCAGCGCTCAACATAGCTCCGAAGCCGATGCGTCATGTCGTCCGTTTGGTCATTGTCCGAGTAGCAGGTGATTTCAAACTGGGAAGAGTCGTGCATCCGCAGAAGCGGCTCGATAAAGAATCCAACCGACTGGCTCCTGAAATCGGGTGAGACGTAGCCAATGCGCAACCGGCGATCTGGAACCGGCTCATTGGCGTGCGCGGACACGGGCACCAGAGGAGCATGGGTCTGCGCCCAACGCCGGTGCTCCTCAAAAATCTCCGCCGCTCCCGACTGCGTCACATAGTGAAGGCCCAAAAGGAAGTTGCTGTGAGCCCATGGTTGCAGGCTGCCGAATCTCATCGCATCGCGAAAGACCTTGATCGACTCGCTGACGCGACCTTGGCTTAACAGCAGGACGGCCACGCTTGCACGATAGCTGGGATTGCGCGGATCCAGTTCCACCGCCCTCGCATACGCGCTTGAGGCTTCTTCGTAGCGCTTCAGGCTGGCAAGGCTATTGCCGAGCGCCCTGAAGACGGCTGCCTGATCGTTCCTCAAGCGAATCGCACGTTCGAAGGCCTGCACCGCCTCCTCGTATCGGTCGGATTGATGAAGCGCGTTGCCGAGGTTGGCCAGAATGGGAAACTGGTCAGGCACGATCGACAGGGACCTCCTGAAGACCGTCGCTGCCTCATCAGTGCTGCCGCTGCGCGCAAGGCTTACCCCGAGGTTGTTCAGCAGGTATGCCTTGTTGGGTTGAAGCTCAGTCGCGCGACGCTGCGCCGCGATAGCGTCCTCGTAACGTCCGAGTGCTTGAAGACAGTTTCCCAACTCGTTGAGATAATCTGCTTCGCCCGGTGCGAGCGCAACGAGACTTTGGTAGACAGGAAGGGCCTCAACCAGCCGGCCCGCGGAGCGAAGCGAATTTGCGCGGGCGAGTAGCGCCTTCGGATCGTGAGGTAGGTTCACTGCTGCGCGATATTACAAGATGTCGCAGCGCATAGCATTGTTGGTTGGAGGTCGCGTTCAGCATTGTCCGCGTCGCGATACGGCGTGCCGCAGTGGGGGACGCACACGCCCGTGGTAGGGGTCGTCGGTTTCGATCTGACAGTGATAGATTTCGCACAAACGGACCATGGCGGCCTCGGCGACGGGGCTTGCCAATCCATCGCCGGCAAAACGCTCGCGGTCGAGCATCGCCCGCAGCCGTAGAATTTCCCACCTCCAACCCTGCCTGGCCCAGCCGGGCAGACGCTCATCCACCGCTTCCGCCAGTCTGGACGAGCGGCGCACCGCGTCGAGGTCCACGGGTTGCTTTGTATACGTGCGGCTGGCGGTGACCTCCAGATCATCAATGATCGCGAGCACGTCCTGGGTGACCGTCGGCGAGAATTCATACGCGATGTACTCGCGCAGCGTATCTCGAGCAGTGACGTTGGGATCCCAGTAGAACTGGCTGACGATGGCCTTGCTCATGTCTTCGTAGATCCCCTCGCTGTAAGGGAAGCCGCCTCTCACAATATGTTTGACCTGGTCCCACAAGCGCTGGAGCCGGGCCGGGAGGCAGAGCGCGCCCGATCCACCCCAGGGGAAGTTGCCCCACATGCTGATTTCGGGAAAGTTGATCAGGGGCAGGTTGCCGGGCACACCGACGTCGAGTGGATAGCGCGGATAATCCTCATGTGCATCCGCCATGATGTAGTCGGCCCACGTGCCGTCCCAGGCCAGAGCGTCCGCCAGTGCCTGCCATTCGCCCTGGGGCGGCGTATCGAAAGTCCACGTCGAGACGACGATTTTAACGTTGGGAAGAATTGCTCGCGCGACGTCGACGATGTCGCGCGACATCCGTATGAACCCGTTGGCGCCCCAGGGGTGGCAGCGCTCGCATCCGCAACCGCCTTCGTCGTAGGGACCGAGGCCGACGTAGTCAATGCCGATGTCCTTGAATCTCTCCAGCAGTTCGGCGGCCGTTTTGAGAATCAGTTCCCTGCCCGCCGGAATGCTTGGACAAACGGTGGGTCCCAGGTTGCCGTGGCGCTCCAGGGGATCCGGCACCGGCGCCGCCCGCAGCTCGGGCGGCGGCGATGAGAAGAGAACATTTCCGGAGTTCGTTGTGGTGGCAAGACCGATGCTTTTCGCCGCGCGCAGAAGTTTGCGGGCCTGATTCAAGCCGGCCTCCGACTCCGGATCGTCCCACCCCGTGAGTTGCATCATCGGGTAGACCGCCATCAGCGTGTTGATGCCCCACAATGCAAGGTCTTCGATGTAGCGAACAAGTTCTTCCTCGCTGGCCGTCTGATACCAGTTGTGGAAGTGGCTGGCGAAGTACATTCCGCGGAGTGAACCCTGGGGCACCGAGGCGCCCCGCCATGACGAAGGTTGGAACTCCGGTTCGTAGCGGCTGGTTCGAAGGAACTTTCCGACGCCGTAGAGCAATCCACGCGGCGATCCGCCGGTTACGCGGACGGCGGAACCGGGCTTCTCAATGCGAAAGGCTTCGGCGGGCAGATCGTCAGCGATTGCCAACACGATCTGCGGGGCGCGCGATCCCTCAACGAGCCTCGCCGAACAACGCCGCTCGACGCGGTCCTTGAGGATTGCGAAGACTCGTGCAACCAACGGATCAGCGGATCGCTGAACCTCAACCACCACTTCGTGTGTTCCCATGTGTGCGGGAATCATACTCCCGGGAGCGTTAGGTATGTAGCTTGCGGGAAGCAATCTGGCATCGAACTGCACGTCTTGGCGCTTCACCGGCGCGCCGTGCAGGAAGGTCTGCAAATAGTTGGAGATGAACAGCTCTACCGCGCGGACGGTATGGCGCGCACGAAGTGCTGCGCGGCGACAGCACAGAGCAACTCCGTCGCCTCGACCGGCGCTGGGGATGCCGCGGAGTGAACCTTGGGGCACCGACGTGCCGCGCCATAACGAAGGTTGGAACTCCGGTTGATAGCGGCTGGTTCGAAGGAACTTTCCGACGCCGTAGAGCAATCCGCGCGGCGATCCGCCGGTTACGCCGATCTCCACAAACCGCATCTTCGCTGCACGGCCACGGTTTGAATTCCACCGGTGCGCGGCTACACTTCCGGCCCGACGCGCGGGGACAGAGCCACGCGCCCCTCGAACCTTTCAGTTAGGCCTGGCGTGAATGTGATCCACTTCCGGTCAAGGGAGTCGCGGAAGCCCTGCATCCTGCTCCTCACGCTTGCGCTAACCCTGACTACCGCCGCCTTTCGCGCTGCCCCGGTTACGCGAGCCGGGCCTGCGAGCGCTGTCTCGGCTGCGCCTGATCTGAAGGGCCGGATCGTCGAGGATGTTCAAATCGTTGGCAACTATGTCGTCTCCAGCACCGTGATCCGAAAGCTGATCCGGACCGAGATCGGCCGGCCGCTGGATCCGGCGACCGTCGAGGAGGATTACCAGCGGATTTACAACGAGCTGAAAAAGTTTTCCAACGTCGAGGCCCGCGTCGAGCCGACGCGCACCGGCGTGATCGTCACCTTCCAGGTGACCGAACAGAAGCAGATCCGCAACATCACTTTCAAGGGCAATAAGCGCGTCGATAACGACACCCTTAAAGCCGTCGTCGATATCCTCCCGGGCCAGGCAATCGACACCTTCAAGATCGCGCTGGCCAGAGGGGCGATCGAAAGCCTCTACCGCGACCGCAACTTCCCATTTGCGCACGTCGAGGTGCCGACCGAGCAGTTGACGCGCAACGGCGATCTGATCTTCAACGTTGTCGAAGGCCCGAACGTGCGCATCCGTAAGGTCGACTTCAAGGGCGGCCGCTCGTTCACCAAAGACAAGCTTAAGGACCAGATCAAGACCTCCTCGTGGATCTTCATCTTCCGCCCGGGAAAGCTCGACCGCGAGCAGCTCGACGAGGATGTCGCGGCGCTGCGCCGCTTCTACGAGAACCACGGGTTTTTCGACGTGCGCGTCGGAAGAAAGGTGATCGTTTCCCCGGACCTGGGCGAGGTGCAGGTGAACTTCGTCATCGATGAAGGGCCGCGCTATACGGTCGACCAGATCACATTCGAGGGCAACACCAGCCTGAGCGACCAGGACCTCCGGAAGCGCCTGAAACTGGTGGAAGGCCGCACCTTCGACGAGGACCTGATCCAGCGCGACGTGCGCGAGCTGGTCCGCGCCTACAGTCCGTTCGGTTTCATCTACCAGCAGCCGGGCACGCAGAGCCAGGACCCGGACTACTTCCGCATCGAGCCCAAGCACGTCTTCCGAACCGAGCGGGGAAAGGTCCACCTCGTCTATGAAATTCACGAAGGGAAGCCGTTTCGCGTCGGCCGGATCATCGTGAAGGGAAACTCCAAGTCGCAGGACAAGCTGGTGCTGCGGGAGATGCGCTTCGGCCCTGGCCAGCTGTTTAACTCCGGTGAGTTGCAGGACGCGACGGAGCGCCTTCGAGCCACCGGCTTCTTCTCATCCGTCAACGTCACGCCGATTGGCGACGCTCCGGATCACCGCGACCTGATCGTCGAACTAACCGAAGCGCGCACGGCGACGTTCAACGTCGGCGCCGGCGTGAACAGCAACGGCGGACTGGGCGGCAACCTCACGTACGAGCAGCACAACTTCGACGCCGCCAATTTCCCCCCCGATGGCGACATCTTCTCCGACCGGGCCTTCACCGGCGCAGGCCAGACCTTCCGCGCCAGCTTCGAGCCGGGTACCAAGCAGACCAACGCCGGCATCCGCTTCGCGGAGCCATGGCTCTTCGACCAGCCATACAGCTTCAGCAACGACGTCTATCTGCGTAACCGGGTCCGCGAGCATTATGACGACCAGCGCATCGGCGACCGCGTCACGTTCGGCAAGCGGTTCAACTACCAGTGGTCGGCGCTGATGTTCCTGCGCGGCGAATCGGTAAAGATCAACCATATCGACCTCCCGGCCAGCCGCGCGCCGGAAATCCTTGCGGCGCGCGGGAGCAGCGTGCTCACGAGCGTGGGCTTGTCGCTGCGCCGCGACACGACCAATCCCGGTGTCCTTCCCTATCAGGGAAGCGTGGCCAGCGCCGGCGTCGAGGCGTATGGGCTGCTCGGCGGCGACTACCATTTCCAGAAGTTCACCCTCGGCTGGGACTTTTACCAGACGCTCCACGAGGACCTCACTGACCGCAAAACGGTCCTTGGCCTTCACGCCAACGCAGGCTATATCACCGGCGATTCGGTTTTCTTCGAGCGCTTCTATGGCGGCGGCATCGGAAACGTCCGCGGCTTCCAGTATCGCGGCATCAGCCCGCGCGGCGGAAAGGCCCAGGACCCTATCGGGGGAGATTTCTCCCTGAACGGCACCGTTGAGCTCGGCTTCCCGCTGGTGGGTGAGAACATCCGCGGCGTCGTCTTCTCCGATGCCGGCACCGTTGAGCGCGATGTTCGCATCAGTACAATGCGGCTCAGCATCGGGGCGGGCATCCGGCTCGTGCTGCCGTTCCTGGGGCAGACCCCGCTCGCCCTCGACTTCGCCGTCCCCTTAGTCAGGGACAGCCAGGACGAGGAGCAGTTGATCAGCTTCTCATTCGGGTTTATTCAGTAAGAACAACCGTTGGCGCGGTAGCGGAGCTGTCTCTTCGCTCCAGCGCCGTAACGCGTTTGCCGGCACCAACGAAAGGACGTTCCGATGAAACTGAGCCTCCGGGCATGCATCGTGCTGCTCGCGACATTATTGCTGACAGGTTTCCTTCAGCTTGCTCCCCCGTTGCGGGCCGAGCCGGCTGCGCCAGCGCCGTCCCAGGCAGCCGCGACCAGGGTCGCTACCGTCGACCCAGCCCGCGTGTTCAACGACATGCAGGAGACTAAGGACCTTCAGACGAAGATCGATTCCGAGAACCAGCGGCTCAATGCGGAATCCAACCGTCGAGCCGAAGAGATCAAGAAGCTTCGCACGCAGCGCGACCAGATCAAACCGGACCATCCCCAGTACAACCAGCTTGACCAGCAGATCCTGAAGAAGAGCATGGAGCTGGAATCATGGGGGAAGTTTGAATCGATTCGGGTCGAGCTGGTGCAGAAGCGCACGATGAAAAAGCTGTTCGAGCGGGTGCAAGCCGCCGTCGAGAACGTGGCCAAGCAGAAGGGAATCGACATTGTCATCGCCGATCAGCGCCCACAGCTCCCCGGATCAGACAAGAGCATGGCCGAACTGAAGGCCGCCATCTACCAGCGAAACGTCTTGTACGCCGCCAGGAACGTGGACATCAGCGAGCAGGTGGTCAATCTGCTGGATGCGGAATACAAGGCAAATCCCAACAAGATCGACATCCTTGGCGAGCTGGCCAGTGATGCCGAGGTCGACAAGAAGTAACTTCCAATCTGCGCGAGCACGCTTCATTCACCGACGCTTCATTCACCGACCCGCAAGCTAAATGGCCACACTCGCCGAGATTGCCGAACTGCTGGGGTGTCCTGCGCCCGCGGAGGCCGAGCGGGAAATCCAGGGCATGGCCACGCTTGCCGATGCGGGGCCGGGCGACCTTTCGTTCCTGGGCTCGGAGCCGTTCGTCAAGCAGATCGCTCAAACGAAGGCCGCCGCCGTCATTGTCCAAAGCAACCTCAAGCTCCCGCCGGAAATAAAGACCGCTGTCCTGCGCGTGGCCGACACAGACCTGGCCGTTGCAAAAGTGTTGGAACTGTTCGCGCCTGCGCCCACGCGAGTCCCAACCGGCATCGACGCGGCCGCGCACGTCTCAGCTTCCGCCGCCGTCGGCGCCGGTGCTGCGATCGCACCCGGCGTGTTCGTCGGTGAACGCGCGCAGATCGGAGCGCGCTGCGTCCTGCATCCAGGCGTCTATATCGGCGACGATGTCGCCCTCGGCGAGGACTGTCACCTGTTCCCGAATGTCGTGGTGCGCGAGCGCATCACGATCGGAAGCCGCGTCGTCATCCACGCCGGCAGCGTGCTGGGCAGCGACGGGTTCGGCTACCGCTGGGACGGAACGCGCCACGCGAAGATTCCGCAGATCGGCACGGTCATCGTGGAGGACGATGTGGAGATCGGCTCGTGCGTGTGCATCGATCGCGCGAAGTTCGCCGCGACGCGAGTTGGGCGCGGGACGAAGATCGACAATCTCGTGCAGATCGGCCACAACGTGCGGATCGGTCCGCATTGCATCATTGTCGGTCAAACGGGCCTGGCAGGTTCCTCGAGCCTTGGCGCCGGTGTTGTCCTGGGCGGGCAGACGGCGGTCCGCGATCACATCCACATCGGCGATCAGGCGATGGCGGCCGCCTGCAGCGCGATCGCTGAAGACGTCCCTCCGCAGACAGTCGTCAGCGGCATGCCCGCACTTCCCCACCGGCAAAGCCTTCGGGAACAAGCTGCGCTGCGGCGCCTTCCGGACCTGGTGGTGCAGGTGCGCAAGCTCCAGGAAGAATTGCAAAAGCTGAAGTCAACGGTCAAGGAATAGGGATCGGGCACTGCACATCGCTGGACGACCAGCGCGAACCGCACGCTTCGCGGTGCCGGGCATTCGTTCGCTTCATCTCAGATTTTCCGGAATCTGCGTCAGCTTTCCATGGCGGTCCACGCACGCAATCGTGGTGGACGCCTCGGCGAGCAGCACTGCGCCGCGCTTCAGTTCGTAAGCATGGTCGATCCTCACGTGCGTCCGCCTGACCACCCGCGTCGTCAACTCCAGTTCCTCATCGTATCTTGCCGGCGCCTTGAAGCGGCACTCCACCTTTACGACCACGAAGAACACCCCCTGCCGCTCGAGGTCCGCATAGCTGTGTCCCATCGATCGGAGCAACTCCACGCGCCCCATTTCGAAATATTGCAGGTAGCGGCTGTGGTGCAGAAAGCCCATCTGGTCGACCTCCGCATAGCGAACGCGAATTCGAAGGGTGTGTTGAATCATGTCCTGGGTGTTAGATAAGGGCAGCGTTAAACGTCCTGATAACACGCTCATACCCGCGCCGACGCCCCCGGTCCAACGCCGCACTGACCCATCCCCGGTTTCACCGCCCGTTATGTGGCGTGCGACTCCGCTGGCCCCTCGCCTGACGGCAGCGGCAAGTTTCAAAATCTGAAATCCCCCCGGAAGGGTTGACTCCATGAAGAAAGACTGTATAATGAATCATGCCTCGGCGCAGCGGCTGGGGCCGTGTCGGAACGCTCTTTGACATATGAATCGGTGAAACCATCGGGCCGCGCCGAATCGGCATTGAGGTCGGTGGCGCGGCGGTTGAGGTCTTCCTGGTCCACGATAACCCCGCAAAAGCCCACCAAAGCCCTGCATCAGATCGCCAAAGCCCGTGCAAGGTCGCCTGGGCCGGCGGCGAAAAGCCTGGCCCCCACGCGGCGCGGCCTCGGGATCGACTCGATCCGACTGCCGATCAATTGCCGCGGATTCGTCGCTGAGTTTGAGGAAACTGGGGATGAGTCAGAACGCCGCAGCATTGAACAATCCCGGCCATCGGGTAGAGTATCGCTTTCCCTTGCCGGCCCCTGTCCGCACGGGCAGGCAGGCCGTTCCAGTTCAGAAAGGATCGCAGCGAATGATCAAGGTCAAGTCGCGCGGGAATGAGACCGCCGAGCAGATGTTGCGCCGCTTCAAGAAGGCCTGTGAAAAAGAGGGCCTGACGAAAGACATCAAGCGGGTTGCCTATTATGAGAAGCCGAGCGAGAAGCGCCGCCGGCGCTCGCGCTCCAAGCCGCGCCTCAAGCCGATGCGATAACCGCCCGCGCGACGCTGGCGCAACTGCGACGCTACGACCACGATCATGAGTTCCAGCAACGACGAGGCCGTCCAGACCGAGCACCTCACGAAAGTCTACCGCGACTTCTGGGGCCGCCCGAAGGTGACCGCCCTCGACGACCTGAATCTCACCATTCATCGCGGAGAAGTGTTCGGCTTGCTGGGCCCCAACGGCTCGGGCAAGAGCACCACGATCAAGTTGCTGCTCGGACTGATTTTTCCAACCAACGGCTCCGCCTCCATTCTCGGAAAGCCCGCCGGGAGCTCGGAGATCAACGAGCGGATCGGTTTTCTTCCCGAAGAGTCTTACCTGTACCGCTTCCTGAACGGCGAAGAGACCCTTCGCTTTTACGGCAAGCTGTTCAAAATGTCGCGTAAGGAGCTGAACCGCCGCGTTCCGGCGCTCCTCGACGTCGTGGGACTGGACCCCAAGGCGCGCAAGCGCAAGCTGCGCGAATATTCCAAAGGCATGGCGCGCCGCATCGGACTGGCGCAGGCGCTGATCAACAATCCGGAGCTGATCCTGCTCGACGAGCCCACGACCGGGCTGGATCCGATCGGCACGCGGCAGATGAAAGATCTAATCCTGTCGCTGAAGGCGCAGGGCAAGACGGTCCTGCTCTGCAGCCACCTCTTGGCCGACGTGCAGGACGTGTGCGACCGCATCACGATTCTCTACCGCGGCAAGATGCAGACGCTGGGTCAGGTGTTGGACCTGCTGCAGGTGAAGGACGTCACGCAGATCCAGACGCGCGGCATGAACGACGCCCAGGTTGGCGAGATCCGCGAATACCTGTCGCGGATCGGAATACGCGACGCGACGGTGACGCATCCAACCACGACGCTCGAAGACCTTTTCATGCGCGTGATCGGCGACAACGAGCAAGACGGCAAGCCGCGCCAGAAGCAACAATCCTGAGAGGAAGACCGCCGCCGGCAAGGCCGCGTTCGTCGGCCCCGCGAACAACCGCCGCAACCGCCACCAGGGTTGAATCGAGACAACCGTGTATTGCCCAACGCCGATCCTCGCCGCCTCCGCACTGATCGATCATCTGTTGAACCATCTCGGATGGTACGCAGGCGGGCTCATTGTGCTGATCGGCCTTTTCGGCCTGGGCTTTAGCGATGTCCGGCGGTTCAGCCTCTATCGCACGTGGGCGATTGCCACAGTCTGCGTGCGCGAAGCAATCCGCCGCCGGGTGCTCTGGATCACCCCCCTTGCGATCGTTGGGATGATTGCCGTCTCTCAGCTCCAGCATCCTACCGACGAGCAGGACGCGATCCGCCAGACGATCAAATTCTGCCTCTTCGCCAGCGGGCTCGTGGTTACGGTCACCGCGATCATCCTCGCCTGCACCAATCTTCCCAGGGAGATCGACAGCCGGGTCATCTACACCATCGTCACGAAGCCGACGACGCGGCTTGAAATCGTGCTGGGAAAGGTGATCGGTTTTGCGCGCGTGTCCGGGCTGATCCTGATCATCATGGGAGTATCCACTTTCGCGTACCTCGAGCTGCGCTCCTGGCGTTTGGAGAGTTACCTGCGCGAACGGCTGGCTTCGGAGCCGGAGAACTCCGCCTCCAGGGCGGCGATGAGCCACTACGCAAAGATGGGGCTTCTGAACACGCGCTCGATTGCCCAGACAGACGACCTGCAGATTTATCTGCGTCCTCCCCAGCCCGGCGAGCCGCGATGGCTCGCTGGTGGAATGGGGCAGGTCTACCTGGTTGAGTTTGACCTTACCGAACAGCAGCGGCGGTCGCTCACCGAGGCGCTGGATAGCAACCGCCCGATCGTGCTTAAAAACACAATGCGCTATCGCCGGAACGAGCCGACCGAGGAGGAGCTCAAGGAGCTTGCGCAGGTCGGCGCGCCGATGGAGCAGCTCGATGCGCTTGCGCAGGGACCCGGCCTTGCCAGCGCGCCTGCGCCCAAAGCGATCCCGCAGATCAAGGTTGGGTTCTTCGATCGCGAGGACGGACGAATCGACACCAGCACCCTGCCCGAAGGCGGCAACATGAATCTGCCGCGCGCGGCGGATGACAGGGACGTGAGCACGTTCAGCGCGCTCTCCCCCAAGACGGTTCAGCAGCTGATCGATTCCAACCGTTTCCGCATTTCCGTTTCGTTGCTCACGCCAACCGTGGAATATGGCGTCGGCGAACTTCCTACGGTGGTGGCGATCATCGATGCCCAGGGCCAGCTGGGTGAGCTGATCGAGCCTGCCCCGGCCAGGGACGGTAAGCCCAAACCGCCGCTGGCGCGAACCGCGCGTGGGCTCTACGGCATGCAGATCATTACCCGGAGCAATGGCAAGGGCACGATGGGGGTCTATCGTTTCGATGGCGTTTCGGTTGGACACGGCGACGCCGACGGCAACGTCTTGTTCGAAGTGCGGCTGGGGATTGAACACGGCGAAGACCGCGAGCCCAGCGCCTGGAAGGCAGTCGCAGACGTGCTGAACCGAAAGACCGGAAAGACCTACAGCCGCGAAATCGTCATCCCGGAGACGGAGCGAGTGAACTACGTACAGGTTCCGCGCGAAGCGGTGGAGGGCGGGCAGTTCGACGTTGCCCTGCGCGGCGGCATTACGGGACAGTGGATTGGCGTAAAGGAAAACTCGGTCCTGCTTGTCACCGCCAATCGCAGCTTCCTCCTGAACCTCGCCAAGAGCCTGCTGGTGCTCTGGATGCTGTCGATTCTGGTGGTGGCGATCTCGATCTGCTGCAGCACGTTTCTTTCCTGGCCGATCGCCATCGTGCTGACGCTGCTGGTTCTGCTGGGACGCTGGACTGTGACGGAACTGGGCGGGATCGGATCGGAGCTGGGCTCCGGCATCACGACGGGACTGGGCCTCGACCCGACCACTGGACGGGTCGTGCGCGGCTCGGTGTACGCGTTGACCAAGTCTCTCGACACCATCTCCAGGGTCTTGCCCGAGGTGTCGCGTTTTGCGGTCACCGAGGACATCGAGCGCGGCGTCAGCATTCCCAGCCGAACCCTGAGCGATGCTCTGATGGTCCTGCTGGGATACGGCGCCCCGATCGTCGTGCTCAGCTATTTGTTCCTGAAGTATAAGGAGGTGGCGCCGTGAGGCGCGCGCGCCTTCTCATCATTGTGATCATGGTGGCGTCAATCGCGGTCGCAGCGATCACGCGCGATGCGGCGTTGAACATGCAGAGCAACCTGTCTGCCCTGGTCGAGCCGGGATGGACCGCGGGCGGCGCAACCATCGCCAGCATGAACAGCTTCGCGCTCGCGCTGCTTCTGGGCGGGCTGCGCGGCCCGCTCGTGATGGTCCTCTGGGCGAGCAGCGAATCGCAGAAAGCGGACCGCGACCTGGAAGACTTCGATACGAAGGTTGAATGGATCCGCCTTCTGCAGCCGGAGTTCGATACCGTCCACATGTTCCAGATCTGGAACAAGGCCTACAACATCAGCGCCCAGATGGTAAGCCTGAACAACAAGTACATCTCGATCCTGGACGCGCTCGATTACGCCCGCAGCGTTGACCGCACCCGGCCCGACGACATCAACATCCTGAACACGGTGGGGCAGGTGTACTCGCAGAAGCTTGGGAACTCCCAGGAGAAGCGCTATTACCAGGAGCGGCTGCGCCAGGAAACCGTGCCGCACCCCCCGCGTCAGAAGGCCCAATGGGGCCAGCCGGGATTTCGCCGGCTCGAGATGGACGTCCTGCTCGATGAGCAGTTCAACCTGCTGCCCGGAGTCACACGCGGACGGCAACCGCGCCCCGGCAACCTGCAGGCACGGATCACTCTTCCTGCGAGTCTGCTGAACGATCTTACTCAAGCCGCCGAGCAGGTTGGGGTTCAGCTGACGCCTGGGAGCATCAGCGCGGACGTGAAGACTCACACGGCCACCGCGGTTGTAAGCGAAGCGGAAGCGGGCCGGATCCAGAAGGTGCTCTACGACCCCCATGTCCGATTTGTCTACAGCGATTGGAATACCGGCGCTGACCTGCAGTATCTCGGAAAATATCAGCCGTATCCGTTCGGCCTCCCGCCCTTGGCGCTGGGGTACAATTATTACAAGCGCGCGCAGGTGCTTCAGAGCGTTGCCCACCAGAAGGCCCTCCAGATCAGCGCTTCGTCAATCGACCGCGGTCCGGCGATCGCGCTGAAGCAGTGGGCGGAGGGCGAACTGCTGCGTGGCCAGATCGTTGAGATGAATGCCTATGGCATTAAGGAGACTGACAAGGGCGCCAGCAATATCCTGTCGACCGAATCGTTCGGCCTGGATCGCGCGCTGAGCGACAAGTCGCGGCTCCCGGTGCTTCTCTACACCTACGAGCTGTGCTCGCGCCTCTGCCTCGACGCCATCAGCGAATTTCAGCGGCACATCAGCAACCCGCAATTCCTCTCGCTCGGGCAGTCATACCAGTCCCACGTCAAGGACCTCACGGCGCATTTCTATCTCACGCGGGCGGATCACGATTACCTTGTCACCGCCCACGGCGCCCCCGCTGAACGCGACTGGCGAGCAGCCAGCGCGAAGTCAAATTATCAGAAGGCGCAGGATACTTTTGAGGCGATCGTGCTGGAATACTACGTCGACGACGACACCGCCCGGCAGATGTATCCGGCGGGGTACACCCGCGTGAACATCTCGCAGTTACCTGCTCCTGAACGGGCCGCTCTGTATGACGCCGTTATTCAGACGCTCAATGAAAACGCCACGCCATATGAGGACACCACTGAACGGATGGAGTATGAACAATACGTCCATCGCGTCCGCACTCGCCTGCAGGCGCTCGGCGTAGTCCCTGCCGCCGCGTCGCGCCCCGCTACCGCCAGCGCTGCCCGGTGACCGGCTTCAAGCCGGGATTTCAAGTGGTGAAAGCATCTGAGCCGCCCTAAAATCGAAGGCATCGGTTTTGCTCGAAGGAAAAAGCGAAACGATCCCGGAGGTGGATCATAACCAGCGAAAAGACCCTTGAAGCGCAATCGCGTCAGGCCCAGACGGCACGACAATTCACCATAGACTCCGCACGCCTGCTCGCCAGCACGCGCTGCCACAACGTCTCGATTCTCGATGTTCGGGGCATCTCGCCGGTTACGGATTACCTGATCGTCGCCACGGGTTCGAGCCCGCGGCAGATGCGCGCGGTGTGTGACCAGGTTGAGGAGCTCGGCGAGCCGCAGAACTTCCGCGCCCTCTCGCGCTCTGGCGACGACGGCGGCAACTGGATTGTCGTCGATTTCGTCGATGTGGTCCTTCACGTCTTCAGCCAGGACGCCCGCCTCTTTTACGATCTGGACAACCTCTGGGGCGACGCCAAGCGCGTCGAGTGGCGCGACGAGACGTCGGCAAGCTGACGCTGGAGGCAACGGCGAGGGCCGAGGGACGACAGCTTCCGCGACCAGCGGCTGCGAACCGGTTCCGAGGGCTGTAGGTGCTCAATGAGCGGGTCTTGCCGTTCTTCCTTTGCACGCTTGCGCGTCGGCAGGTTAAAATAGGACGATCATGACGACCACCGCCGCCCAATCGAAGAGCGCCCCTCCGCTCTCCGCGGAGCAGGTTGAAACCTATCACCGCGACGGGTTCCTCGTGGTGCCCAAGCTGTACGAGCCCGAGACGATGCTCGAATGGAAGCGCCGCGTGCTCGCGTTGCTCGAGGCGGAGAAGTTCGCGGACAAGTCGGGGGTGCGCGTGTTCTGGGAGAACACGCTGCCGGACTATTTCCGCGCGGCCATGTCGGACGAGCGGGCTGTTCCGATCCTCAAGCAACTCATCGGACCCGACGTGGAGTTCCTCAGCGTCAAGGCCGTCTTCAAGAACGACTCGACGCGCTTTCAATCGCCCTGGCACCAGGACTGGTTCTACTGGCATGGCGCCAACAAGACTTCGGCGTGGATCGCGCTGGATGATGCCCGCGTCGAAAACGGCGCGCTGATGATGATCCCCGGCACGCACCATGGGCCGATGAAGATGAAGCACACCGAAGGCAACGCGTTTGTATTCCAGATTGCCGATGAGGAACTCGAGGGGCTGCCCGTTCGCACTCTCGAGATCGGGCGCGGCGGGGCGGTCTTCTTCAGCGATCTGGCGGTCCACAGCTCGCACCCAAACAGCACCGGAAAAGACCGCTGGGCGTTTATCTCGACCTACCGCGACGGCTCGGTCAAAGACGACTCGCTCGTGTGGAAAAGCTCGTTGGTCGTCAGCGGGAAGAGCGTGAACCCGCCGAGGCGCGAAAGCGGCGACGCGAGCGACCCTGCCCTCTCGGGCGCGGCAATTCAGAAATAACCAGGACGCCGAGCAGCAATTCAGAAATAGTCGGCACGGCCGAGTCGAACTCTCGTGGTGCGTGCCTCATCCGCGCGCTGGGCGGACATGCGTTGCCGAAGGGACGTCACGAAGGGATTGGAGCTCTTTCAGACGCCGGCCCGTCGGGGGTTTCTTTGTCTTCATCATTTCCATGAACGCGTCGAACAGGTACGCGGCGTCGTGGGGGCCGGGGCTGGCCTCGGGGTGGTATTGAACGCTGAAGATCGGCAGCTTGCCATGCCGGAAGCCTTCAACCGTGCTGTCGTTCAAGTTCATGTGCGTCACGACCCCGCCATGTGACTCGAGCGACTTCTGCTCGACGGCGAAGCCGTGGTTCTGGCTGGTGATTTCTACGCGGCCGGTGTCGAGGTTCTTCACCGGCTGGTTTCCCCCGCGGTGGCCGAACTTCAGCTTGTAGGTGCTGGCCCCGATCGCGCGGCCGAGGAGCTGGTGGCCCAGGCAGATGCCGAAGATCGGCAGCTTGTCCAGCAGTCCCTGGAGGGGCTTGACCGCATAGTCGAGCGCAGCCGGGTCGCCCGGGCCATTGGACACGAACAGCCCGTCGGGGCGGTGCTTCATGATCTCTTCGGCGCTGCTGTCGGCCGGCAGGACGGTGACCTTCACGCCGCGCTCCGTGAGGTGGCGGAGGATGTTGTGCTTGGCGCCGCAATCCAGGGCGACCACATGCAGGCCATCGCCGCGCTCGACGCGACCCAGCCGCCAGTCACCCTGGTCCTCATCCCACTCATAAGGCTTGTCCGGCATGACCGCCTGCACCCAGTCGGCGCCTGCCATCGTCGCGGCGCGGCGGGCGCGCTCGACCAGGGCGACGTCGTCCGACATTTCAGTGGACAGAATTCCGCGCATCGCGCCGCTGATGCGGAGCTTTCGCGTCAGGGCGCGCGTGTCGATCCCCTCGATGGCGATAATCCGATTCTGCCTCAGGTACTCATCGAGGCCCAGATCGGCGCGGTAATTGGAATACGCGGGCGGCAACTCCTTCACGACGAACCCGGCCACGTGCGGCTGGCGGCTCTCGACGTCCTGCCGGTTGATGCCGTAGTTGCCGATGAGGGGGTAGGTCATCGTCACGATCTGTCCCTTGTAAGAGGGGTCGGTGAGGATCTCCTGGTAGCCGGTCATTGAGGTGTTGAAGACGACCTCTCCCTCTGACGTGCCGGTGCCGCCAAAGCCCCGGCCGGTAAAGACCGTCCCATCCTCCAACGCCAGCTTCGCAACCGTCCGAGCCTGATTCATCGCGGCGGATTATAGGTGTTTACGGTGGGGAATCGAGATGCCTTTTGGACGAGGGATCGTGACCCGCTCTGCGCTCGCCAGCGGCGCGCGGACAGATCCCCTGCGGCGCTTGGGACCGTCTCGGAGAGCAACGGCCGGTGGTGAAGAATTTCTAATCCCTCTCGTGGAGATCGGTCGATACATCGACCAAGGCTGTGGGTCTCCGGGCGTTATGCCCGGGCAGCCTGTTTAAGGGACCGGTGTTACGGCGAGCACCGGTCTCTTTTTTGCGCGCATGTTGGGCGAACTAAGAAGGAATCGGACCTCCCGGCGCAGCCGTCGGCTCCGTAGCGGGGGCTGTTGAAGGCATCGTCGCGGGGATCTGCTCGGGGGGCTTCTCACGAAGCAGCGCGGGCTCGATCCAGTCCAGGTGATCGTCAACGTGCTTGCCATTCCCGTAGTCCACCTCGAGGGTCAGCTTCTTTGCCGCGCCAAGGTCGATCGTGACGACGGGCCACAACGTCCCCGCACGCACCTTAGGCTGTTCATGCACCAACTTCCCGTCGAGGAGGATGCGCACGGTCACATCGCCGCGCGGGCAGTCGTCGTTAATACCGTACTGTGTGCGGAACGCGGCGGCGTTGCCGTCGAGCGGGTAGCTGAGGCGCGAGAAGGAGTGCACTCCGATCCCGCGGCGGAAGACCCGGCCGCCGCACATCAGCTCACCGCCGCTGACCGAGCGGTCGATTCTCACGAGCGATGAAGGCTCGCCCAGAAACGGAATGTAGACGCTCTCGCTCGGCGTCCGCGAAGTAAGGAACGAGACCGGGCCGTTCACCTGCTCGATGCCCGTCACGCGAGAGAGATCGATCGACCTCAGGTTGTCTTTCCCGAGGGTCAGGTCGAGCTTCGCGCCATCGAGCTTCAACTTCGGACCGACGATGGACGAGCCGTCGTCGAGGCGAACGCGATAGCCCCGCTCCCCCGCCGCCTTCGCGCCTGCCGCCGCCGCAAACCAGACCGATGCGATCGAATCGATCGGCACGGCCTGCACGTCGCCCGACTCGGCTTTCACGCTGATCTTGCCTTCCTCCATTCCCGCGATGATGCCGCGGACGGTGTCGCCATTGACCAGCTTCACCGTGTCCTCGGTGCGCTTGAGATCCGGGGGCTGCTGTCCCGGTTTGGTGATCGCGACGAGCCGGCTCAGCGGGACCTGGATCTCACCGATCGCGGCGCTTTGCCAGGAGATCTGGTCGTTCTTGATCCCCAGCGGCTCACCGCCGAGGAGATCGCCGCCGGACATGTGCAGCATGAATTTCCCGGTGGGCACGCCTGCGCCGCGCGAGCGGTCGAGCTGCAGAAAAGAATCCGCCGGCACGACGCGCTCCTCGGACTGCGCGCGGACGACGCGCACTCCCGAATCGTCGATCGACTTGAGCGTGACCGGCTCCGATTTGAAGTCGGCCGTCGTCAACGTCCAATCCTGCCCGCGCGCGGCGCCGCCGAGCATGAGAAGGAAAAGCGTTCCACGGAGGAATTGTCGCATGGATTCCCTCGATCGCTCAGCTGCCGGGCCCCTTGCCTGCATAGACGGGCAGGTAACGGTTGGGCATCTGGAGGATGATAAGCGCCATCGCCGTCGCGTACTCGGGCCCCGCCTCACCTGTCCATGAGCCGTCCTTGTCCTGACGCGCGATCAGCTGGTCGCGCACGGTGGGATAGAATTTCGCCCAGTAATCGCCGCCCGCGAGAAACATCGCCTGCACGGCGTAATAGTTGGCGTAGAAATACATCCCTTCGACGCCCTGGCCGGGCGCGCCGCCGGTCGGAAAGCGGCTGAGATAATCGAGGCCTCGAGCGAGCTCGTTGCCCTCGAAGATGCCCGCGTAGTAGAGGGACGCGACGCCGGCGGCGGTGCGTCCGAAACCGGAGTTGCTCATTCCCGGCTGGTAGCTGAATCCTCCGTCGCCGTTCTGGCAGCTGCGGACGTAGCGGATCGAGCGATCGATGACTTCCTTCTCAACCTTGATCCCGGCGTCGCGCGCGGCGCGAAGGGCCATAACCTGGCAGATGGTGACGCTGATGTCCGCGTCCAGGGGCACGGGCGTGTAGCGCCAGCCGCCCTGCGGATTCTGCGTCTTCTGGATGAGACGTACAGCGCGCTGCAGCTTCTCCTTCACCTCGTCATCGCCGGTCATGCCGTAGACTTCGCCGAGGAAGAGCGTGGCGAAGCCGTGGCCGTACATGGAGCCGGAGCCGGCGTCGTTGGCGATGAGGCCCGACTGCTGGCAGCTATTCATCACATATTGAAGGCGCTCCGCCACTTCCTTGCCGAAGCGCCCGCGTCCCGGCAGGTTGCCCGCCTGCATAAACGCCAGGCCCTGAAGCGCGGTGATTCCCGGCGGGCTCTCGCTGGCGCCCGCGCCCGGCCTCCGGCTCGCCAGGTAAACCAGCCCGGCCTCGACCGCCTTCTGCTGTTGCGGCGTGATCTCATCGCCGCGCACCTGATTCGGGCGTTCGCTGATGGTCGCGGCGCTTCCGTCCGTTGCGGTTCGCGAGGCGCGCGGCTCGGCCCGGACAGCCGATACGAACGGCGCCAGCCACAGCGCCGCGGCGAGGGCGATCACGTAATGTGGCCGGTTGAGATGAAGCATCGAATTATTGTGCGCGTTTGCTCGATTGCGGCGGCTAACTTCCCGGTCCCTTGCCGGAATAA
>JBBRCX010000013.1:0-59783 GCA_038204465.1 Tepidisphaerales bacterium
GGTCGCGTCGGCACGGTCATCAGCGTGCACGTGATCGCGCGTCCCCATGATGAGCTGATCGCCATGATGCCCAAGCCGAAGAGATCGGCTGCGACGATGGTCGCCGACCGCGGCGTCGCGACCCCGGCGCGAAAGTAACAATCGGTCATTTGTCGCTCGTCACAGGTCCTGTGCCGCGGCATCGGCGCCAGGCTGACAAACGACCAATGACCACACGAAAAAGGACAGACCAATGGCAGACAGCAATGGCAACGGCGGAGGATATGGGCAGGCCCTGGGAATGATCGAAACCAAGGGCTGGGTTGGACTGGTCGAGGCGACGGATGCGATGACCAAGGCCGCCAACGTCGAGATCGTCAAGACGATCCAGATCGGCGGCGCGTACGTCACCACGATCGTCCGCGGCGACGTCGGCAGCGTGAAGGCAGCGGTTGATGCCGGCGCCGAAGCGGCTGGCCGCGTCGGTGAGTTGATTGCCTCGCACGTGATCGCCCGCCCCCACCCGGAACTGCTCAGCAGCTACGGCGCGGAATAGACAAAAAGCGTCCGCGCCTCGCTTGACCGCGCGCCATACATGATCGTGCTCGTCGCCAACCTCGGTTCCACCAGCTTCAAGTTCAAGCTCCTTGACACGGGAGCGAACGGGGCGGAGCTGGCCCGCGGCGGCTACGAGCGGATCGGCCAGAGTGGTTCCTCCTTCCAGACCCACGCCGACGTCATCGACGTGATCCTGAAAGAGCTGCCGCAGAAGCCCGACGCGATCGGCTTCAAGGCCGTCCATGGCGGGCCGATCTCCGGCGCGGTGCGGGTCACCGACGAAGTGATCGCGACGATGGAAAAATTCTCCGACGTCGCGCCGGCGCACAACCCGCCGTACATCGCGGCGATGAAAGCGTTCCGGCAGAAGATGCCCGAGACGCCCCAGGTGGCCGCGTTCGAGACGGGGTTTCATCAGACCATCCCGCTGAGCCGGCAGGTCTATGCGATCCCGCATGAATGGACCGAGAAGCTGGGAATCCGGCGTTACGGGTTCCACGGCGCGAGCCATCGGTATATCGCCACTCGCGTGGCCGAACTGCTCGGGAAGAAGTCGCTGCGAATCATCAGCTGCCATCTGGGTGGATCGTGTTCGGTCTGTGCGATTGAGCACGGCAAGTCCGTCGCCAATTCCTTCGGCATGACCGCGCAGTCCGGCCTCCCGCACAACAACCGCGTCGGCGACTTCGACACTTTCGCCCTCATGAAGCTGACCAAGCAGGGCATCGGCCTCAATGAGATCTTCAAGCGGCTCGCCAAAGAGGGAGGCATGCTCGGGATGAGCGGCGTGTCGCCCGACATGCGCGACGTCGAGCGGGCCGCCTCCGGTGGCGATGCCCGGGCGAAGCTCGCGCTGGAAGCCTTCGTCGAGGCGGTGCGGCACTATATCGGCGCATACCTGGTGGTGCTGGGCGGCTGCGACGCGCTCGCCTTCACCGGCGGCATCGGTGAGAACGGCGCCGCGATTCGCGAAGCGGTCTGCCGCAACCTGGAGTGGGCCGGCATCGCGCTGGATCCACAGAAAAACGCCGTTCGCGGCAAGGAAAGCAAGATCAGCAAGGTGGAGTCGGACGTGGAAGTCTGGATCGTCCCGACCAATGAGGAACTGATCATCGCGCGGCAGACGCGAGCGGTCCTGAGTGCAAACTAACGAGTGACTGTCAACTTTTTTCGAGGTCCCAATGGCCAGCAACAGTGAAGCAATCGGATTGATCGAAACCAGGGGAATCGTCGCCGCCGTCGAGGCGTGTGATGCCGCGCTGAAGGCGGCCAACGTACAGTTCGTCGAGCAGCACAAGGTCGGCAGCGGGCTGGTCGCCATCACCCTGAAGGGGGATGTCGCGGCGGTCCGCGCGGCGGTTGACGCCGGCGCCGAAGCCGCCGGCCGCGTGGGCGAGGTCGTCTCCGTCCACGTCATCCCCCGTCCGCATTCCGACGTCAGCAAGATGGGCTGAACCGGGTGACGGCGCGACGCAAGTAGCACGGGCGTCCCGCCCGTGCAGACGCCCGCCCGACCCGGCGCCGGCATACGTTTCGCGCTGCAGGTAATTTTGAGCACCGGCCACCCGCCCGTGCTCCGATGTCGAGATCATCATGTTCCTTGCAAGAGTCACAGGCAACGTCGTCGCAACGCAGAAGGACAAGACGCTGAACGGGCAGAAGCTGGTCGTTGTCGAGCCCCTCAACGTCAAGTACGACGAGGCGACCAGCAAGCCCGCGTCGCTCGGCAACACGGGCCGGGCGATCGTCGCGATCGATGTGGTCGGCTGCGGTAATGGGCAGATCGTCCTGGTCGTGCAGGGCAGCAGCGCCCGGATGACCGAGCAGACCAGGAACCTGCCCGCTGACGCGGTCATCGTCGGGATCGTTGATTCGGCCGACTATGGCGGCAAAACCCTGCATCCCGCCCAGGGCTGAAGAGCATTCGAGCGTAAACGCGAGAGCACCCCATGAACCAGGCACTCGTCCAGGATGTTGTTTCGGAGGTGATGAGGCGGCTCGGCAATCGCGCGCCGGCCAGCAACGGTGGCCCCCCCGCGGGCGGCGGATACGGCGCCGGTTCTTCCACCGGGAGCGTCAGCACCGCGGGCACAAGCGGCTACACCCGCTCGGGCGGCGTCCGCGCGGGCGAGGATGCCCCTGCCAATGAAGGCCAGCGCCGCGAGGGACAGTCGCGCACCGCCCGCATCGACGTCCCCATTGGCCAGCATGGCGTCTACGCCAAGGTCGACGATGCGGTCGGCGCCGCCACTGAAGCACAGAAGAGGCTCGCCAAGCTCTCCCTCGAAGACCGCGACGCGATCGTCAAGCTGATCAAGGCGCTGGCGAAACAGAACGCTGAGTCCTGGGGCAAAATCGAGCTCGATGAAACGAAGATCGGCAGGCTCGATCACAAGATCGAGAAGCTCCAGATCCTGGAGCTCGTTCCCGGCGTTGAGTTCCTCACCACCGACGCCATCGGCGGCAGCAAAGGAATGTGCCTCGAGGAGCACGCTCCTTTCGGCGTCATCGGCGTCATCACGCCGGTGACGCACAGCATCCCGACCCTGTCCGCCAACGCGATCAACATGATCGCCAGCGGGAATTCGATCGTCGCCAACCCGCATCCCAGCGGGACCAACTGCGCCGCCCATGCAGTCCGCGAGTACAACCAGTCGATCGCCGCGAAATTCGGGATCGACAACCTGATCACCTGCATCGTGCCGCCGACGCTGGAGACGGCGGATCAGATATTCAACCACCGCGGCATCCCGCTGCTGGTCGTCACCGGCGGCCCCGCCGTCGCCCGCGCGGCGCTGGCGGCGAAGAAGCGCGCCATCGTCGCCGGTCCGGGAAATCCGCCGGTCGTCGTTGACGAAACTGCGTGCCTGCAGAACACCGCCGAGTCGATCGTCAAGGGCGGCGCCTACGACAACAACCTCTTGTGCATCGGCGAGAAGCAGGTCTTCTGCGTCGACAGCGTCTTCGACAAGCTGATCGCGCAAATGGAGCAGAGCGGTGCGTTCATGCTCAACTCCTCGCAGATCGACGCCCTGACCGGCAAGGCGTTCACGATCGATCCGAAGGACAACAAACCGCACGTGAACAAGGATTTCGTGGGTAAGAACGCGAGCGCACTGGCGGAAGTCGCGGGAGTGCGCGTGCCGCCCGCCACGCAACTGCTTATCGGCGAGACCGACGCGAACCACACGTTCGTGCAGGAAGAGCAGATGATGCCGTTCATCCCGTTCGTCCGCGTGCGCAACGTCGACGAAGCGATTGACCTGGCGATCCAGAGCGAGCACGGCTATCGCCATACCGCGCTGATCCATTCCCGCAACATGGAGACCGTCACCCGCTTCGGCCGCCGCGCCAACACGACGCTGTTTGTGATCAACGGGGCGAGCATGTCGGGCCTTGGCCTTGGCGGGCAGGGATACCTCAGCTACAGCATCGCCACGCCCACAGGTGAAGGCATCACGACGCCGCTGACGTTCACCCGCTATCGCCGCATCAGCATCGGCGGCGCGATGAGAATGATATGAGGGCGTTGCTGATTTCTGGCGGGATGCGCCTGAACCAGCAGTCAGCAACGGGTAGCCAGGAAACTATGCAGCTAGCGACCGTCATCGGCCACGCGACCTCGACCATCAAGCACCGCTCGCTGAACGGCTGGCGGATGGCGATCGTGCAGCCGCTGAATAACGACCGGCAACCTGAGGCGGACCCACTGATTGCGGTGGACAAGCTGGGCGCCGGCCCCGGGCAGACCGTGATCCTCAACAGCGATGGGCGCGGCGCGCGGGAACTGGTGGGGGATGAAAAGAGTCCCGTGCGTTTCTTTGTGATCGGAATCGTGGACGAATGATCGTGACCGCGCGACAACTCGAAGACATGCACAAGAGCAACGGCGCCAACGGACACGTCACGCTGCCCTACCGCGCGCGGCTCACCCCGCTCGCTGCAGATTGGCTGCGCGCCAAGAAGGTGATCATCGGATATGCCGACGCCCAGTCCGCATCTTCTAAAGCAGCTGTAGCGCCCGCTGGCGCCCCCGCGCCTGCGGCCTCGCAAACCACTGTCACCGCGACTCCCGCTGGCGTCTCGCCCTTCCTCTGGTGGTGCGACGGACCCTGCGGGCCGGCAAAAGCCGCCCTGCTCACGCAATCAAAAGAATCGAGCCTCCAGCCGCTCGATCACCCCCCGGATCCCAAGCGCATCGCGACTGTCGTCCGAGCGCTGGCCAACGAAGTGAAATCAAACCGTGCGGCCGGCGGGGTGCTGATGGTTCAGAACGGCGGCAGCGCCGCCGTGTTCGCCAATCGGTGCCCATCGCTCCGCGCCATCGCCGGCACCTGCCTGGAGGCCGTCGAGCAGGGTGTGCAGCAGGTGGCGGCCAACGTCCTGATCATCGAATACCCCTACAAGACCCTGCAGCAGATGAAGAACATGCTCGCGCGGTTCGTGCGAGCGAATCGCAAATTGTCTGAAGAGGTGAAGCGGCAGCTTCAGGAGCTGGCGTCATGCGGATAGGCAAGGTCGTTGGACGAGTCTGCGTGCAGCCGGTCTATGAGACCCTCGTCGGCGGGCGCTTCCTGATCGTCGAGGTCCAGGACCGCTTCTCGCTCGCGGGGCGGCCGCGCAAGACCAATGAATCGCTGGTCGTCTACGACCATCTGGGCGCGGGCGAAGGCGACACGATCGCGATCAGCGAGAGCCGGGAGGCGTGCATGCCCTTTTATCCGGAGAAGCGCGTGCCGCTGGATGCCTACAACGCCGCGATCCTGGACGAAACGGTCATCGAGCCCAACGCGCTCACCACCGAAATGATTTGAGGTAATTCATGGCTTACGGATCAACCCCAGCGAGTAGCGGCAACGGTGCCCAGCGCGTCAGCGAGTTCCAGATCAAGGAGCAGATGTGCGACATCGGCCGGCGCATCTGGCTCAAGGGGTTCTGCGCCGGCAACGAGGGCAATCACTCCTATCGCATCGGCGAGAATCGCGTGATCTGCACGCCGAGCGGTATCAGCAAGGGAAACCTGAAGCCGGAGGATCTGTGCATCGTCGACCTCGAAGGCAAGCAGGTAAGCGGCAAGCGCAAGCGCACCAGCGAGATCCTGCTGCACCTGGCGATCTACAAGGCCCGGCCGGACGTGAAGGCGGTGGTTCATAGTCATCCGCCGCATGCGACGGCGTTCGCGATCGCAAACGTCGATCTGCCGACCTGCATCCATCCGGAGGCGGAGGTTTTTCTCGGGGCGGTGAAGACGGCCAAGTATGTCACGCCCGGCGACATGCGCCTCGGCGAGTCGATCCTGCCGTACGTGAAGGACTCCAACACGATCCTTCTGCAGAACCACGGCACCGTCACGTTCGATGTCGATCTCGAAAGCGCCTACTACAAGCTCGAAATCGTCGATGCCTACGCGCGCATCCTGCTGCTCGCCAAACAGATCGGCAGCATTCGCCCCCTGGACTCGGCCGAGATGAAGGAACTGCTCGATTTGAAGGTCCGCTTCGGGATCAACGAGCCGCGGCTGAAGGATGGCGGCAAGGGGGTGACCTGCGCGACTGACTTCCTCGCGCGCGTCGGAGGCGACGTCGCGACCAGGGGCCGGATGGTCAGCGGCGCGGGAACGATCCCGGCGCCGCAGAGCGCACCGGTCTCCGAAGGCGGCGCGCTGCAGCAGGCGATTTCCTCTCTGGCGCCGGACAGCATCAGCGAGCAGGACATGGAGACCCTGGTTCAGACCATTACCGACCAGATCATGGCATCCGCCGAATGACTGTAGAGCGGTTTGCTCGAAGTAGCTGCTTGGAGTTGAAGGACACGGACACTTGCTTTCCGTGCGACAGGCATGAAAGTTTCGATCATCGGCGGCGGCGGTCGCGTCGGCTCCAATGCCGCCTTCGCGTTGCAGTGCGCCGGCATCGTCAGCGAGCTCCACCTGCTCGACGCCAACGAGCAGATGGCCGCTGGCGAAGCGCTCGATCTCATCCACGGCACCAGCGTCGCGGGCGATCAGAAGATCTACGCGGGCAACTACGAGAAGTGCGCCGACACAGACATCGTCGTCATTACCGCCGGCCTGCGCCGCAAGCCCGACGAGAGCCGGCTCGACCTGATCAACCGCAACGTTGAGCTTTTCAAGCAGATCCTGGATTCACTCAAGACCGCGGGCCTGAAGAAAGATGCGATCGTCTTCGTCGTCTCCAACCCGGTAGACATCCTCACTCGGCTGGCGATCGAACGTCTCAGGCGCGACCCGAACAAAGTGATCGGCCTGGGGACGCAGCTCGATACCGCGCGCTTCCGCTCGCTGATCGCGCTGGAGACCGGGCTGCCGCCTTCGCAGGTCAAGGCGCTGATCCTTGGTGAGCACGGCGACAGCATGGTGCCGATCTGGTCGAGCGCCGAAGCGGGCGGCATTCCACTCGTCAAGCTCGACGACTTTGGCGCGAACGTGCAGCAGCGCGTGTTCGAGCGCACGAAAACCAGCGGCGCCGAGGCGATCAAGCTCAAAGGCGGCGCGGGCTGGGCGGTGGGCCTCACCATTGCCGAAGTGATTCACCCCATCGTGCTCAATCAGCCCAAGGTCCTTCCTGTTTCGACCCAGCTCACCGGCGAGTATGGAATCCGCAACACCTGCACCAGCGTTCCAACCCTCATCGGGCGCGGGGGCGTCTTGAAGCGTTACGAAGTCGAGCTCTGGCCGCGCGAGGTCAGCGCCCTGCAGTCCGGGGCGAAACAACTCGATTCAACTTATGCGCAGGTGCAGAAGTGAGTTGCTCATGCACGCACAATGATGATGTGACGGCGCACGGTCAGAAGAAGTCTTCCATGAAATCACTCGACCAGAAAATCGCGAACATCCGTGCCAATCCTTCCGGGGCGGACGACTTCATTCTTGCTGACGCGAAGGACGCTGACATGGCTGCCGGCCTGGCGGCGCCCGGTAAGGACCTGGCGACGGGCCGCCTGCGCTCGCTTTCGGAATACCGGCAGCAGATGCGCGAGATCGTCAAGCAGGGGCTCGTCGACATCATGCTGATGTCGGCCAGCACCAGTGAACTTTTGACGATCAAGGAGCGCCTGTTCGACGCCAGCCACATCACCCCCGCTGTCCGCGCCAACGACACGACCGACATTCACCTGATGGCGGGCGGCACCTATGCGAGCGATCCGTCGCGGCCATTCCGTTCCGTCACCATCGAGCAGATCCAGAGCGGGAAGGTCGATCCCGCTCCAAGCGAAACCCGCATCGGCGCCGACCTGGGTTTGTATTCCATCACACCGAACAACAACGTCGCTTTCGACTTCGCGACGCTTGACGCTTACAAGCAGTTCCGCATCGAGGCCGAGCACAAGGGCCTCCGTCACTTCCTCGAGGTGTTCGACCCCAACGCCTGCGGCAGCGCGTGCCCGACCGATCTCGGACGTTTCATCAACGATCTGATCGTCCGCACGCTGGCGGGCGTGCCATCCTCGGGCCGGCCGCTGTTTCTCAAGATCGCCTATCATGGTCCCAAGGCGATGGAAGAGTTGGTCAACTACGACCCGACGCTTATCCCCGGCATCCTCGGCGGCTCCAGCGGCACGACGCACGATGCGTTCAAGCTTCTTGAGGAAGCGAAGCAGCACGGCGCCCGCGCGGCGCTGTTCGGGCGGAAGATCAACAACAGCGAGCACCAGCTCACGTTCGTGACCTACCTGCACGCCATCGCCAACGGCAAGATCAGGGCAGACGAGGCGGTGAAGGCCTATCACGGCGAACTGCAGCGCCTGAAGCTCAAGCCTTATCGGGCGCTCAAGGAAGATCTGGAATTGACCAGCATCGCCACCAGCTACGCCGGCGCCGGCAGCGCCGTCTCGCTTTCGCGGGCTAAACCAAGGCCGAAGGTCACGGTCTCAGCGTCCGGCGGCTTCAGCCGAGCCGCGTCGCAGCCGAAATCCGTAATGGCGAAGTCCGTTATCGCCAATCCGAACGGGCTGCCGATGACGTCGGACGGCTCGCCTGATTTCAAGAAGATGACGCCGGCGCAAAAGGTGGCGTTGTCGCGTCAGCGCATCCAATCTGACGTCGTGCGCCACGGTAACGGCCAGTAACACGTTTCTCTGATGCTCATCGCGGAACGACAATCTCGCCTGAAAGATCTCTTGGCGCGCCGGGGGATGAGCGACCTCGATTCCCTCTCCTCCGCGCTGAACGTTTCGCAGTCCACCATCCGGCGCGATGTCGAGCTGCTAGAGCAAAGCGGGCTGGTGCAGCGCACGCACGGCGGCGTCATCTGGATCGGCGAGCGCAACAACGGCACCCGGCCTTACGCCTTCGACCAGCGGATGAGCTTTCAGCTTGACGCCAAACAGCAGATCGCCCGCGCCGCGGCAAAGCTTGTCCAGACCGGCCAGACCATCCTCATCGACGGCGGCACGACGACGTTTTATCTCGCCCGCCAGCTCGTCGGCGAATCGCTGCAGCTGGTCACCAATTCGCTGCCCATCGCCAACCTCTTCATCAACGACGAGAACGTCGAGCTCGTGCTCACCGGCGGCCTGCTCTATCCGCGCTACGGCGTGCTGCTTGGCCCGATGGCCGAGAGCATCCTGGCGAACATTCATACCAAGACGCTGTTTCTCAGCGTCGCGGGCGTGCACGACGGCTCGCTCTACAACCAGAACCTCCTCCTGGTGCAATCCGAGCAGCGCATGATGGAGCAGGCGCAGCAGATCGTGCTCCTGGTGGATTCAGGTAAATTCGGGCAGCAGGCGCTGACGCGCCTGTGCGGCCTGGAGGACGTCGATATCGTGGTCAGCGATGCACTCCTCGCGGCGGAATACCAGGACCAGGTTCGGGCCGCAGGATGTGAATTGATACTCTCGTCCATCGACGCCTGAACGCGGCATCGGCTACCCCCCCCCACTTTCTATCCTCAAATGAATGATCGCTTCGGCCTGTCCACGTGCTGATAGTCCGTGCCACGCACTTTAGCGGGAACGAGCGGCGGTGGCGGGCGCTCGCGGCGTTTTGGTAACGGGTGGCGGCGCCGGCGGCGGCTCGCCGCGTTGCTCGCGGTCATGGGCGGCCCGCATCAGGTTCTTCAAAACCATTAGCAGCGTCTCCGGTTCCATGTAGCTGGCGGGCATCCGAAGATAGATCGTCTTCTCGTCGATCACGCGGAGGCTTCCCGGAGCGCCGGCGAGCGCGCGCTGAGCCTTGCTGGCGTCGGCGACGGTGAGCACGACGTCGGGTTCCTTCTTGATGATGCTCTCGATGCCATAAATCTGCGCCAGCAGGCGCACCTCGGTCAAAGCGAAGAGCAGCACCGCCTGACGCGGGGGCTCGCCGAACGCGTCCTTCTCGTTCTGCTCCAGCATCTGCAGCATCTCCAGGCTCGTGCAGCGCGTGAGACGGCGATACACATCCATCCGCTGGCGATCGCCCGGAATGTAAGTCTTCGGCAGAAACGCCGAGATGCCGATGTCGACGTGCGCTTCGGGTCGCTGCTCCTTCGGCTCGTTCTTCAGCTGGCGCGTCGCCTCCTCCAGAAGCTGGCAATACATCTCGTAGCCCACCGATGCGATGTGCCCGGACTGCTCCGGGCCAAGGATGTTCCCCGCGCCCCGCAATTCCAAATCGCGCATGGCGATCTTGAAGCCCGCGCCGAGGTGGCTGTATTCCTCGATCGCCTTGAGTCGCTTCGCCGCGACAGGCGTCACCGGCCGATCGGCGGGCAGCAGCAGGTAGCAGTAGGCACGGTGCTTGTATCGCCCTACCCGGCCGCGGAGCTGGTGCAGCTCGCTCAACCCGAAGCGGTCCGCGTTATTGATGAGGATCGTGTTGACGTTGGGGATGTCCAGCCCGCTCTCGATGATCGTGGTGCACACCAGGATGTCCGCCTCGTGACGGATGAACTTGAGCATCACCTCTTCCAGCTCGCCCTCACCCATCTGCCCGTGCCCGACGATGATGCGCCCGTCGGGGACCAACTGGTGGATCTCGTCGGCGACCTCCAGGATGTTGTACACGCGGTTGTGGACGAAGTAGACCTGGCCCTCGCGGTTGAGCTCGCGCAGGATCGCCAGCTTGATGCGCTGCCGGTCATACGAGATCACCTCGGTGACAATGCTGCGGCGGTCCTGCGGTGCGGTGGTGAGCGAGCTGATGTCGCGCAGGCCCAGCATGCTCATATGCAGCGTGCGCGGAATCGGCGTCGCCGACATCGTCAGCACGTCCACCGTCTTGCGCATCTGCTTGAGCCGCTCCTTATGCGTGACGCCAAAGCGCTGCTCCTCGTCGATCACCACCAGTCCGAGGTCGGCGAAGTGAACGTCCTTGCTGATCAGCCGGTGCGTGCCGATCAGGACGTCGATCTCGCCCGCCGCCAGCCGCTTCACCGTCTCGCGCTGCTTCGCCGGTGATTTAAACCGGCTGATCGATTCGATCGCGAACGGGTAGCTCACCATCCGCTCTTTGAATGACCGGTAGTGCTGTTCGGCCAGCACCGTCGTCGGCACGAGCACCGCCACCTGCTTTCCAAACTCGCAGGCTTTGAACGCCGCCCGCATGGCCAACTCGGTCTTGCCATAGCCCACGTCGCCGCAGAGAAGCCGGTCCATCGGCCTGGGCTTCTGCATGTCCTGCTTGATCTCTTCCGCCGACGTCAGCTGATCCGCCGTCGGCTCGTAGGGGAACTCCGCCTCGAACTCGTGCTGCCACTCCGTGTCCGGGGGATACGACATTCCCGTCTGCGCCGCGCGGGCTGCCTGGATCTCCAGCAGTTCCGCGGCCATGTCCATGACCGCTTCAGAAACTTTCGCCTTCTGCTTCTCCCACACGCCGCTCCCCAGCCGCGAGAGCTGCGGATGTCCGTGGAAGCCGCCGATGTATTTCTGGATCAGGTTGATGCGCGCGGCCGGCACATGGAGCGTCGCGTTCTCCGCGAAGCGCAGCGTCAAGTACTCCTCGTTGTGACCGCCCTTCGAAAGCGTCTGCATGCCGGTAAACTTGGCAATGCCGTGAGCGACGTGCACGACGTAATCGCCCACCTTCAAATCGAGAAATGAATCGACCGGCCGAGAAGCAATCACCTTCTGCACGCGCCGACGCTGCTCGTAGCGGTGGAACAGCTCGTGGTGACCCAGCAGCGCGATCGGCCGCCCGCTGTCCGATGGATCGCTCCAGACGAAGCCGCGATGCAGGTAACCGACCGGCGTCGCTATCTTCCCGCTCAAACCCGGCTGGTTCTGCTCGAGCAACTCCGTAAAACGCTGAGCTTCGCCAATGTTCTCGCAGAAGACGCTCACGTCGTGCGTCTCCGTAAGCTCCGCCAGCTCGGCGATCGCTTTCTTCGCTTCGGTTTCGAAGCGCTGCAGCGACTGGATCGGAAGATGAACGCTGACCGGCTTCTGGCCCGTGACCAGGCTCGGCATGGCGGTGCTGCCCTGGTCGAACTGGCTGAGCTCGAGCAGCGCGAAGCTCGACGCGTTCTTCAACAGCGCCGACAGCGGATAGATCCCCTTCACCTCCGGCAGACGATCGAAATAGCTCTTCGCCTGCTCCGCGATTTCCAGCGGCGCCCAGAGGACCACCACCGTTTCCGGCGGAAGGTAACTGAACAGGCTCGTCGATGAACCGGTCTCGGGAAGCTGCCCCTTCAGGTCGATGAGTCGCAGTGAATCGAGCACTCCTTCGGACCCGAGCGTGTCGAGATTGAACCGCTTGATCGATTCGATCTGGTCCCCGAAGAAGTCGATGCGCGCGGTGAGGCCCACCTGGTCTCCCGACGCCTCGAAATCGCCGGGGAGATACACGTCGATGATCCCCCCGCGGACGGCGAAGTCGCCCGGAACTTCTACCTGCTCGAGACGGTTGTACCCGCGCTCCGAAAGCCAGACGATCAGCTTCTCCGGCTCCAGGCCGTCGCCGGGCTTGATCGTGAGCAGCAGTTGCTTGAGTTGGTCGCGAGAGGGAACGGATTGCATGAGCGCCTGGACCGGCGCGACGAGAAGGGATGACGCGGGGACGCCGGCCGCGTAGCGGGCAATGAGCTGGAGGCGGTTCGAAACCTGCTCTTCGCTGAGCCGGCCAAGGCTGCCGCCCAACTCCAGCGCCGGTAGCACGTCGGGCCGCCGGCCGATGAACAACTCGAGATCGTCCGCCAGATCGTCCGCTTCGTCGAGGTGACCGCAGACGACCACAACCGGGCGGCGCAACTCCGCCTCAACGGCGGCCACCACCGCTGCCACGCTGCTTCCCCACAATCCGGAAGCGGTGCCGGCGCCTGCAGCGGCCAGGTTTTTTGCGAGTTCTTTCAGCGGGCGCGCAGCGACAAGCCGCCCAACCCCTTCGGGGGGAGTCCGATTCATAGGTACGCGATCGTAGGACCGACGGGCGGCCCCGTAAAGCCGCCAGGGCCCGCGAGCGAAGAAATGCTTCGCCGGCGGATCGCGCCCGCATGGACCGAACTCGAGATTCAGCTTTTCAGGAGCGGAACCAGCGTGTAGAGCGCCGAGGTGGCAACCACGATCAGGTACTCAGGCACCTGCGTGAGCCCGTAAAGGACCAGGGCGACGACCAGCACTCCAAGTCCAATGACCGTGATAGGTGAAATGCCGGACAGCGCGGGCAACAACTGTTCGAGAAACGTCCATTGCATATAGTTCTCCGATTGGCAACTGCTCAAACTTTATCACCGCTTTTTTTGGATGACGGGCAACAGCAACCGAGCGCGGGCTCATGGACCACGTGTGAGGGATATGGCGGGACAGCCGACAGCGCCGAACCGGGTCGATGCTTCAAATCACTGAAGGCGCTCTTTACACCGGGCCCAATGATTCGTATGAGACCCCGTAGATAGACGTTATTGCGATGGTTTAGCCCGCCTGCCGATCGAAAAACCCATCGTTTGCCCAAGCCGTCCCCACGCGTCATCCAGCCGCACGCCACCCCGGTTCCAGAGACTTCCCGTTCAAACCCCGCCGGCTGACCGCCCTTCGGCCGGCAGCGCGCCGCGCGAGTCCTATAAATCGCCGTCCCCCCGCCGCATTCTCCGAACCCGCGCCCGCCTTCATCCCAGTGAACCAGCAAACGACGATGGGTCGCCGCGGCTCAGCGTCGAGCACATCGAGCGAACGCCTCGCCCTCCGCGGTCGCTTCACGGCGGCCTCATCCCCCTGCCGCTGGAAAGCTGCTAATGTTCCGAGCCAGACGCGGCGCGCGACCTTCGCAGAGAGCGGAAACTTGGAAAACATCCTCATTTTCGCCAATCCGATCGCCGGCCGAGGCGAAGGCGCCGCCATCGCCCGCCAGCTCGAGGAGCGGCTCCGCGCCGACGGATACGCGGTTCGGACGTTCCTCGATCGACCCGAGGAGATCGATGTGAAACAGCTCGATGCGGGCGCCCGCGCGGCCATCGTCATCGGGGGAGATGGAACGCTGCGCGCCGTCGCGGACAGGCTCTTCCGAACACCTGGCGGCCCAAGCGCCACAACGCCGCCCGGTCCGCCTTTGCTGGCGGTACCGCTCGGCACCGCCAACCTCATGGGCCGGCACCTCGGGATTCAGTGGCAAGCCGAAACCCTCGCGGAGCGGGTGAGCGAGGTCGTCGCGCGATGTAAGGTGATTCGACTCGACACCGCCCGCGCCAATGGGCAATTGTTCCTGCTGATGGCCGGCGTTGGATTTGACGCGCATGTCGTTCACGAACTACAGCGCGCCCGCGCAGGGCCCATCCGTTTTACGAGCTACCTGCTGCCGGCGGCGCTGGCGATGGGATACTACGAGTACGCGGCGCTGCGCGTCATCGCCGACGGACGTGAGGTGTTTCCGTCGGCGCCCGCGATCGCGTTCGTCGGCAACATCTCGGAGTATGGCACCGGATTTCCCATCCTGCCCGACGCCCGCCCCGATGACGGGGTGCTCGACCTGTGCGTCCTGCCATGCAACTCCCGCGCGCAGGTCATGAGCCTGTTCCTGATGGCCGCCGCCGGCGAGCACACGCAGGCCGAAGGCTCCGTATATCTCAAGGTGCGGCACGTGCGGATCGAATCGGACCACCCGATCCCCGTGCAGGTGGACGGGGACACCGCCGGGCATACGCCGGTCGAGATCGACTTGCTTCCCCTTCGGCTGCCTTTTATCGTCCCGTGAATCGGCTCTGATCGTTGAAATAGGCAGCCGAGGGGTGCTCTGAAAAAACCATGAACGATCTGCTCCACCTCGACCGCTTTCCACTGTTCGTGATCGCCGGTCCGTGCGTGATCGAGTCTGCTGAGATCTGCCTCACCATTGGGCAGCACGTGAAGCAGATCTGTGAGAAGCTCGGGCTGGCCTACATTTTTAAGGCGAGCTTCGACAAGGCGAATCGATCGAGCAATTCCAGCTTTCGCGGGCCGGGCCTGCAGGATGGGCTCGTGGTGCTGGAGCGCGTGAAGAAGGAACTCGGCGTGCCGGTGCTGAGCGACGTGCACGAGTCCGCGCAAGTGCCTCTGGCCGCCAAGGTGGTTGACGTGTTGCAGGTTCCGGCGTTCCTCGCGCGGCAAACCGACCTGCTGATCGCGTGCGGCCGGACGGACCGCGCGGTAAACGTGAAGAAGGGCCAGTTCATGTCGCCGCAGGAGATGGGCAACGCGCTGGAGAAGATTCGTTCGGCCGGAAACAACCGGGTGATGCTCACCGAGAGGGGCACGTTCTTTGGTTACAACCGTCTCGTCAATGACTTTACGGGGCTGGCGGTGATGAAATCGCTGGGGTGTCCCGTCGTCTTCGACGTGACGCATTCGACGCAGCAGCCTGCCGGACTCGGGAACCAATCGGGAGGCAACCCGCAGTATTCGCCACTGCTGGCGCGGGCCGCGGTGGCGGCGGGTGTGGATGGCCTGTTCCTAGAGTGCCATCCCGATCCGAAGAACGCGAAGAGCGACGCGGCGACAATGATGGATCTGCGCGCGGTCGAGCCGCTGTTGAGTCAAGCGAAGCAGATCGCCGACCTTCGCAAGGCATGGAAAGATTCATAACCACTGAACTACCAAGGCGCGGAAAAGCGACAATCACGTTTCCTTTGGTGCCTCCTCTTTCTGATCGGTGTGCATCGGTGTTCATCGGTGGCTGATTCCTTCCCCCGGTGTCTCCGAGTTCCCAGGAAATAAAAGAACCTATGGCGAAGGCAACGCTGAGCCATCTCGATGAAGCCGGACGCGCGCGGATGGTGGACGTGTCGGGAAAGGCGGTCACCGCGCGCGAGGCGGTGGCGGAGGGATATATCAGTTTGCAGCCGAGCACGCTGCGGGCGATTGCACAGGATGAAGTGCCGAAGGGGGAAGTGCTGGCGGCGGCGCGGATCGCGGGAATCCTGGCGGCGAAGCGCTGCGGGGAGCTGATTCCGCTGTGTCATCCGCTGCCGGTGGAGAGCGTGGAAGTTCACTTCGATCTCCCGAAACTCGAGCCCGACCATGATAAGCCGGTGCGATTGAGAATCAGCTCGATCGCGCGGATCAGCGGCAAGACAGGGGTCGAGATGGAAGCGCTGACCGCGGTCTCCGTTGCGGCGCTGACGATCTACGACATGTGCAAGGCGATCGACAAATCGATGATCATTTCGGATGTCAGGCTGCTCAGGAAGACGGGCGGGTCGAGCGCCCGCAAGAGACAGGCCCGTCCGAAATCCGCCCGCGCGCGTTAGTCAGCCGGTCGAACGCGGCCGATGCCCGCGGGGGCCGCCTACCGCAACCCAGTCCTGCACCGGCGCGGGCTGCTCGGCGTTCTGCAGTCGCCTGATCTCATCCTCGGACGCAAGCCAGGAATAGGTGTACGGCTCCCAGCGCTCGTTCACCAGGTGCACCTTGGCGCTCTCCCAACAGAGGCGGCGCAGGAGCGCCTCAAACTTGATGCGCCAGCGGCTCCATTCCGATTCCTGGCTCCGTAACGAGCAGCCGAAATGGATGATGTGGTCCAGGGGCGATGCGCCGGGTTCACCGCTGGAGATCGACAGCATGCTTCTCACCAGCATTGGCGAATCGTCTTCGATGGGCAGGGACGCGAGAGCGGTTTCGTTCAGAAGTCGCATTCGCTGATTGCGCTCAGCCGAACCGCAACGGGCGCCTTCGATATACCCGTAAACGATCGTCCGGCGATCCATCCATACCCTTCCGATCGGTCACGCCTCGACGCCGGCCCTGGCGATGAATTCATCCTCGCTCAACACCGGCACCCCGAGCTGCTTCGCTTTTTCGAGCTTACTGCCCGCTTCGTCGCCTGCCACGAGGAAACTCGTCTTCTTGCTCACGCTGCCGGAGGCGCGGCCACCCAGTTTCGTGATGAGCTCTTCAATCTGCGGGCGGGTGAACTTCGACAAACTTCCCGTCACCACAATCGACTGCCCCGCCAGCGGCATCGCCTTGTCGCGAGTTGCATCGGCGCCCTCACCCAGCCTCGCCGGCTCCTGCTTCGGATCAATCCCGACGGACCGGAGCTGCTCGATCGCGCGTTTTCCAGCCTCGTTGTGAAAGAAATCGTGAACCGAATCGGCAATGACGCCGCCGATCTCGTGCACCTGCGCGAGTTGCTCCGTGGACGCCTTTTCCAGTGCCGCGAGCGAGCCAAAGTGCTGCGCCAGGACGAACGCGACGCGGTTGCCGACGTGGCGGATGCCCAGCCCCGCCAGCAGGCGCGGGAGGTCGCGGTCCCGGCTGACCGCTATCGAGTCGATCACGTTCTGCGCGCTCTTATCCGCCATCCGATCCAGGCCGATGATCTCCTCCTTCTTCAAGCGATAGATGTCGGCGAACGTTTTCACGAGCTTGGCATCGACCAGCTGATCGATCAGCTTCTCGCCAAGCCGCTCGATGTCTATCTGATTTCGCGCGCAGAACCACTTGAGCCTCTCGCGAAACTGCGCCGGGCAGTTCGGATTGACGCAGCGGATGTAGGGCGTGTCGATTTCCTTCTCGACCTTAGCGCCGCAGGAGGGGCAGACCGCAGGCGCCGCGACGGGTTTCGCGCCCTTTGGCCGCTTTTCCGGAACCGCCTGCCGCACGTACGGGATCACCTCGCCGGCCTTCTCGAGCACGATCGTGTCGCCCAGGTGAATGTCGAGCTTGCGGATCTGATCGATGTTATGCAGGCTCGCGTTCTGCACCGTGGTGCCGGCGAGGAACACCGGGTCCATGCGCGCGACGGGCGTGAGCGTTCCCCCCTTACCGACCTGCCAGTCCACCTCACGGATGACTGTCTGCATCTGCTCGGCGGCGTATTTATATGCGATGACCCAGCGCGGCGACTTGCTCGTGGCGCCGAGCCGCCGCCGCTGCGCAAATGAGTCGAGCTTGATCACCATTCCGTCCGTCTGATACGCCAGCCTGCCGCGGGCATCGGAGAACTGCCTGATCGCCTCGAGCACCTCATCGACATCCTTCGCCGGCCTTGCGTGTTCCGCGACCGGCAGGCGCCAGCGCTTCAGGTGAATGAGCCATTCCCAGTAGCTGTCGGTCGGAATGGGCTCGACCTGACCGAGGCCGTGCGAGACGAAGCGCAGCTTGCGCGACGCGGTGATCTTCGGATCCAGCTGTTTGAGCGCGCCGGTGGTGAGGTTGCGGGGGTTCTTGAAAACGTCCTCGCCCGCGGCCTCGCGCTCCTTGTTGAGCCGCTGGAACTCCGCCGTCGGCATGAAGATCTCCCCGCGCACTTCGAGGACGCGCGGGATCTCGCCGTTGCCGTGCAGCCGAAGAGGAATCGAGTTGATGGTGCGGGCGTTGGTGGTGATGTCGTCGCCGCGCTTGCCGTCGCCGCGCGTAGCGGCCAGCGCGAGAGTCCCCTTCTCGTAACGAAGCGTGGCCGCGACCCCGTCCACCTTCGGCTCCAAAACGTACTTGAAGGATTCACCTTCCAGCGCCTTTCGCACGCGCTGATCGAAGGCGCGCACCTCATCCTCATCGTACGTGTTGTCGATGCTCATCATCGGCACCGCGTGCTCGACCGTGCGGAACCCTTCGATGGGCTGCCCGCCGACGCGCTGCGTCGGCGAGTCGGGCGTGAGAAGCTCGGGATGGGCCGCCTCGAGCTCCGAAAGCTCGCGCATGAGCCGGTCAAACACCTGGTCGCTGACAAGCGGCTTTGCTTCCACGTAGTAGAGATAACTATGACGGTTCAGCTCTTCGCGCAATTTCGCGACCCGCTGCTCAACGGAAGTGGCCATGTACTGAAATTATACGCCAGCGCCCGCCAAACTCGGCAGCGGCTTGTGAAAGATGAGGATCGCCACAAAGTCGCAAGGGAAACGCGGACAAACACTAAGGCTGCACAGCAGGAAAGAGTCGGTAACGCCCCGCCGCTCTACCTCCGCGTTGCCGCAGTTGTCTCCGCGGCAACAAGCGCCCGGGTCCAGAGCCAGTCGATTCCCTGCTCCACCTGCAGCGCCATGGTGTCCTCGGGGAGCGTGTTGTGGTCGGCTTCCGGCAGATTCACCAGATGCTTCTCGCCGGCGTAGGCATCGACCACCATTTGCTGATAGCGCGGGGGGACAAGCTAGTCCCTGCCGGCGAGGACGAAGACCGCAGGGACCGTGCATCTGGACGCGTTGGGCAAGCTGTCGAGCTCGCGCGGGACCTGCAACGCGATCGGCCCGGCGACGAGCCAGAGGTTCCACCAGCCATAACGCCGCAGGATCAGGGTGCGCATCGGGGGCGGGTTGTGCAGAACGAGCCCCGCGACGGGGCGATTTGCAGCCACGTGAAGCGCCGCCGTCGTGCCGAGGCTCAATCCGCTGAGGAAGATGGGGCGCCCTTTCGCGCGGCGCCTCAACTCGTCGTAGGCCTGGAGGGACGTAGCGGGAATGGAACTGAGTCGTGCCGGCCCATCGCTGTTGCCGAAGCCGGGGTAATTCACCGCCCAAACTTCAACCGGATGCCGCGACCAATTCTCCGCGACGCGCTGCACCGACCATTCCGCGCGCTCCGCGTTACCGCAGAAGGAGAGGACGAAGGCTTCCGGCTCGCCGCCGCGCGCGGCGCGGGTGCGGGCGGTGAGCACTTCCAACGCCGGGCCGGCGGGATTCGTCAATCTCTCGCGGATCGCGCCGGGAACCGGAATGGGATCGGTGGAAGGGTGAAGCAGCAGACGGTCGGCGCAGCCGGCGAAGGTCATGATCAGAGCATAGGCCGCAACCAGGGCGAGCAGAAACCTCAGACGATGGTGAAGTCTTCGGCGCGCGGGATCCTGCACTTGTCGCATGCCCTCGGAAGGCCCGGGCGCGGAGAACCCTGCGTGCGTCGAGTCGGGAGAGGCGCGGGGCATCGCGGTGGATTCTCACGTCGCACCGCCGCGACTTCCAACTTATTCCGGCTGACCTTTTGCCATGTCGTAGACCCAGCTCTGGGATGCGGGAGTCCATTGCAGGAGCTCTTCCGGCTTGAAGAACAGGCCGAGCTCGCGCTGGGCGGACTCGGGTGAATCGGAGCCGTGGATCAGATTGAAGGAGTTACTGACGCCGAAGTCCCCGCGGATCGTGCCGGGTTCGGCCTTGGAGCCGAAGGTCGCGCCCATCATCTTGCGCGCGATCGTGATCGCGTCTTTGCCCTCCAGCGCGAGCACCACCACAGGGGAACTGGTCATGAACTTTACCAATCCCGCATAGAACGGCTTGCCACGATGCGGCTCGTAATGCGTCTCCGCCAACTGCTGGGGGATCTTCATCAGCTTCATCCCGACGATTTGCAGACCCTTCTTCTCGAACCGCGTAATGATCTCGCCAGACAGGCCGCGCTGCACGGCGTCAGGCTTCAGGATGATCAACGTGCGTTCCATGCGCTTCTCGCCTCCGCTAAGGACGGGACGTTATAGCGAAGCGGCCGGATGCCTACAACATGAACACCAGGGAGGCACCAGCGCCGTGGCTGGGCGGTTGTCTCTTCCCGTCGCGCGGCCGAACTACAGATTTGCCGAATCCAGCGAATTGGTCAGGTTGATGCCGCACTCGACCTTGGGGTCGTTGGCCCAGCGGCCGGCGCGCGGGTCCTGACCATCCTGGACGGCGACGGTGCAGGAGAGGGGGTTGCAGCCGATCGAGAGGTAGCCCTTCTCGTACAGCGGGTGGTACGGGAGGTCGTACTTTTTCATGTAGCCGTAGATCTCCCGGCCCGACCAGTTGAGCAAGGGCGAGACGGCGTAGCAGTTGTAGCGCGTGGACCACTCAATGAACTGCACGCCCTTGCGCGTTTCCGCCTGATTTCGCCGGATGCCGCGCAGCCAGCCTTTGGGCGTCAAGTCGCGCATCGCCCGCTCCATCGGCTCGTTCTTGTTCGCCGCGCAGCAGGCTTCGACATCCTTGCGCCACGTCGGATTTTCCTCGCCCGCCTGGTGGAGATACGCGATCGGATCGTTCTGCGTGCGGTACACCCAAACGTTCAGGTTGAAGCGCTGCCGCAACTGCTCCATGAAACGATGCGTCTCGGGAAATAGGTAGCCGGTGTCCACCATGACGATCTTGATCTCAGGCATCGCCTGGATCGCCATGTGAATCATCAGGGCAGACTCGGCGCCGAACGACGACGACATCACCAGCCCGCCGCCGAATTGCGAAGCGGCCCACGAGACGATCTTATCGGGCTCGCTCTGCTCAAACGCTGCGTTCAGCTCGATCAAGTCAATTTGTGAATCGACAACACTCATGTGGGCCGTTAGCCTGCCTTCTTCATCTCGCGCTGCCGCTCGAGGATCGCGTCGAGGAACTCGCGCGGAACTCTTCGGCCGTTCGCTTCGCCGAGGCGGATGCCTTTCTTATTGCTCCCGTGGAAGTCGCTGCCGCCGCTCTTGGCCAGACCGAATTTCTCCGCCAGCCGGCTGTACTTTTCGACCAGCGGGTCATCATGATCGCTGTGAATGACCTCCAGGCCGACGAGCCCGAGGTCTACGAGATCCTTCAGGGTGCGCTCGAGCTGGGCATCGTTCTCTGTGCGTAGTTGCACCGGGTGGGCCAGGAACGGCATGCCGTGCGACTGGCGGATCAAATCCATCGCGCGGCGCGGGGTCAGTCGCTCCTTGTCGAAGTAGGCCGCGGCGCCGGTCGCGAGGTACTTGTCGAAGGCCTGCTTGATCGAGCTCACGTATCCCTTGCGTGTCAGGATTGCCGCGATGTGCGGCCGGCCGAGGACATTTCCCCCGGCCTCCTGCTCCACTTCTTCCATGGTGATCGAAACGCCCAGCTCGTTGAGCTTGCGCACGATCTTCGGATTGCGGTCGTCGCGACCCACCAGGAGGGTCCGCGTCAGTTCTTTCAGGACGGGGCTGTTGACGTCGACGCCATAACCCAGCACGTGCATGGTGCCCGGGCGTGGGAACTCGCAGCTGATTTCGATGCCCGGAAGAAAGTCGAGTCCCAGCCTGCCGGCCTCGTCGGCGGCTTCCGCCAGTCCGTCAATCGTGTCGTGATCGGTCAACGACAGGCCACTGAGGCCGGTGTCGCGCGCGAGCCGCACTACGTCGGCCGGCGCGAGGGTACCGTCGGACGCGGTGGAGTGGCAATGAAGATCGACGAAGCGATCGGGCATGAGAAAAACTTTCGGCAGTGCGCAGCCATGGACGAATTACCTCAGTCACGCGTCAAGCGGCCAGGTAACCGCCCTTCTCGAGGTACGCCAGGATCTGCTCCGCGGCCCGGTCCGGCGGCAGTTTCTCGGTTTCGATCACGATTTCGGGTCTCTCTGGCGCTTCGTAAGGATCATCAATCCCGGTGAACCCCTTGAGCTGTCCGGCGCGGGCCTTCTTGTACAGGCCCTTGGGATCGCGCTTCTCGGCTTCGGCAAGGGAGACGTTCACATACACCTCGACGAACTCGCCAGGCTTCATGCTGGCGCGGACGGCGTCCCGATCCTTGCGGTACGGGCTGATGAAGCTGGTGATGGCGATCACGCCGGCGTCGCTGAAAAGCCTGGCGACTTCGCCGATCCGGCGGATGTTCTCGGCGCGGTCTTCGGCGCTGAAGCCCAGGTTCTTGTTGAGGCCCATGCGGATGTTGTCGCCATCGAGCCGGTACGCATGTTTCTTTCGGTGCAGCAGCATCTGCTCGAGGATGACGGCGATCGTCGATTTGCCGGAGGCGCTCAGCCCGGTCATCCAGACGGTGACGCCCTTCTGATCGAGGAGCCGCTGGCGCTCATCGCGCATGACCGAGCCTTCATGCCAGGTGATGTTGGTCGCCTTCTGTTCAGCCATGAAATCGGATCCGACGAATGATTCAACTGCCAGGAAGAAAACATTTAGCCACCGATGGGGCGCCGACGGACACCGATAAAACCACAATCCTGTGAACGAACCCTTTTTTCTCCTGCATTAATCGGTGCTTATCGGTGCCCCATCGGTGGCTAAGCTTCTGTGTGAAAGCGCTCATTCCTCTTCAAACAGCGGCGTGCTGAGATAGCGCTCGCCGAAGCTGCACATGATCGTGACGATCATCTTGCCTTTGTTTTCGGGCCGCGCCGCGACCCTGGCGGCGGCGGCCATGTTGCCGCCGCTGCTGATGCCGCCGAAGATTCCCTCTTCCTTCGCAAGCCGGCGGGCCCACTCAAACGCTTCTTCATCCGTAATCTGCACGACTTCGTCGACGACCGGCAGATGCAGATTACCGGGAACGAACCCCGCGCCGATCCCCTGCACCTTGTGCCGCCCCGGCTTCACCGGTTGATGATTGATCGTCTGGGTAATGACCGGCGACGCCACGGGCTCGACCGCGATTGCCTTGAATGAAGGCTTGCGCGGCTTGATCACCTCGCTCACGCCGGTGATGCTGCCGCCCGTGCCGACGCCCGAGACGAGTATGTCGACCGCGCCGTTCGTGTCCTGCCAGATTTCCTCCGCGGTCGTCTGGCGATGAACCTCGGGGTTGGCCGGGTTCTCAAACTGCTGCGGCATGAAGCTCTTTTTATGCTCTTCAAGAATGCTCTGCGCCTGGTTAATGGCGCCGCGCATTCCCTCGGCCGCCGGCGTCAGCACCACCTGCGCGCCCAGCGCCTTGAGCAGTCGGCGGCGCTCGATGCTCATCGATTCCGGCATGGTCAGGATCAGCTTGTATCCCTTGGCCGCGCAAACGAAGGCCAGGGCGATTCCCGTGTTGCCGCTGGTCGGCTCGACGATCACCGTGTCGCGGTCGATCTTGCCCTCGCGCTCGGCGGCTTCGATCATCGCGACGCCGATACGGTCCTTCACGCTCCCCAGCGGATTGAAGAACTCGCACTTCACCAGCACGGCGGCGTGCTCCTTCGGGATCAGCCGGTTGATCCGAACGAGGGGCGTGCCGCCCATCGTCTCGGTGATGTCGTTAAAGATCCTTCCCTGCGGCTTCAGCGGCATAGGGCTCCCTTATCCGAGTTGCGGCGAGCGCGCCTGCAAGCGCAACCCGGCGATCAAAGTCACTCGCACTTGACCGTCGGCAGCGCGGCCGGTGCGCCTTGACCCGTCTCGATCGGCGCGCCGACGAGGTTGCCCCATTCGGTCCAGCTGCCGTCATAGTTCTTCACGTTGTTGACGCCCAGCAGGTACTTCAGCACGAACCAGGTGTGGCTGCTGCGCTCGCCGATGCGGCAGTAGGCGATCGTCGGCTTGGTGAAGTCGCAGCCGGCGTCGCCGTAGAGCTTCTTCAGCTCGTCGGGCGACTTGAAGGTGCCGTCCTCATTGGCCGTCTTGGCCCAGGGAATGCTCTTGGCTCCCGGGATGTGCCCGCCGCGCTGCGCGGTCTCGCTCATGCCCGGAGGCGCGATCACCTTCCCGGTGTATTCATCCGGCGAGCGGACGTCCACCAGGTTGATCTTGTTCTGGTTGAGCGATCCCATCACTTCGTCGCGATAAGCGCGGACGGATTCATCGCTCGAGGGAATCGGATAGTTGCTTCGCTTGCAGGACGGCTGGTCCTTCACCCACTCGCGACTCTCCTTCTCCCACTTCGTCCGCCCGCCGTTCATCAGGCGGACATCCTTGTGGCCGTGATACTTGAATTGCCAGAACGCCCAGGCGGCGAACCAGTTGTTCATGTCGCCATAGAAGACGACGGTGTCGTCCGGATTGATCCCGCCGCGGCGGCACAGCTCCGCGAAGGTGCGCGGATCGATCAGGTCGCGCATCACGCGATCGTTCAGGTCGGTCTGCCAGTTCCAGCCGATCGCGTTCTTGAGGTGGCCGACGTCATACCCCTTGGTGGGCTCAACATCGACTTCGACAATCTTCACCTTCGGGTCGTTGAGATGTTCGGCGACCCATCCGGTATTCACCAGGACGTCCGGTTGTGCATATGTGCTGCTCATAGTGCCCTCTTGTGTGACACGATCTCTTGTCGTGCAAACGTGTTTGTCGCTTCGTCCAATAACCAACTCGTCATGTCCTCTACCTCGCCCTTCGCGATGGACACGATCACATAACTGTAAAACGGCCAGGCATGCTGCCGGTCGTACTCGCTTGGTCGGGCCGGGTGGTCCGGGTGGCTGTGATAGAAACCCAGCACCACCTTTCCCTTCGCCTCGGAATCGCGCTCGGCCTTCATCTGCTGCACCGGGTCGATGCTGAACCGGTGGTAGCGCTCATCCGCCTCGAAGGCGTTGCGCCCAGGCTGCAATTCGTCCACCACGCGCTGCCCCGCTTCGCCTCGGCCCACGTCGCTGCCGATCAGGATGCCGCAGCACTCGTTCGGATAAGCCGCCGCGCCTTCGGCTCCGATTCGCGCTGCCAGTTCATCCGAAAGCAGCAGGTCGATCACGGGCAATGGTCCGCCTCGCTACGTCTCGCGCCAGAAGCTTTCGGACAGATACTTGGCAGCCGAGTCGCAGAAAATAGTGACGACGACGCCTTCCTTCAACTCCGAGGCCACTTTCATGGCGGCCATTAGGTTTCCACCCGAGGAAACCCCGACCAGGATGCCCTCCTCACGAGCCAGCCTCAATGCTGTCCGCTGCGCGTCCTCCGTGTCCACTTCGATCTGTTCGTCCGCCAGCCCGGGATCGTAAATCCCCGGGACCAGAGCGGTCGCCATGTGTTTCAGCCCCTCCAGGCCGTGCAGCGGGGCATCGGGCTGCATGCTGATGCAGCGGATGGACGGGTTCAACTCCTTCAAGCGCCGGGTAACGCCCATGAACGTGCCGCTGGTTCCAAGGCCGGTGACGAAGTGCGTCACCCGCCCCTCGGTCTGGCGCCAGATTTCCATCGCCGTGGTCTCATAGTGCGCCCGCCAGTTGGCATCATTGTTGTACTGGTCCGGGTAAAAGTAGCGATCCGGCTCGGCCTCCACCAGACGTTTCGCATATCGCTGGGCGCCGTCGGTTCCCTCGGCCGGGTCCGTCAGAACCAATTCCGCGCCGAAGGCGAGCAGGTTCTGCTTGCGTTCCGGGCTGGCATTCTGCGGAAGCGCGAGCTTCACCTTGTAGCCGCGCTCGGAGCAGATCATCGCGTAGGCGATGCCGGTGTTGCCACTGGTCGCGTCAACCAGGGTCTTCTCGCGGGTGAGCAGGCCGCGGCGTTCGCCGTCCAAAACCATGCTCAAGGCCGCTCGGTCCTTAACGCTTCCGCCGGGGTTGTACCACTCCGCCTTGGCGAGCACCTGCACTTGCCCCAACTCCCGGGTCATGCGCCGAAAGGAGAGCAACGGCGTGTTGCCGATGAGCTCAAGAATAGAGGTCGCGCCGGGCACCGTATGTCGGAAGCTACCAGTCACTCCTAATTCCTATTAATCCTAGCGAGAAGTAGGGAATGTTTCAACCGGTTCACTCAAGTCTATCGCAATGAATTGGTTATGATCCAACGTATCTGGCATAGATCGAACGCGCCCGCTCGAGGCTGCTCGTTCCAAAGATGATCGCCCGAGCATCGGGAAAAAGCGTGAGTGAGACGTTCTCGGGCGATTCAAGCTTGCATCGCACCAGATGAGCGCTCTGTTCCACGGCGCCGACCGACCGCAGCCGCTCAGCGATCGACGGAAGATCGAGCGGAGCGTGTGTGGACGGCCGAACCTGCACCGCGTCGCGGCCGCACAAGCTCGCAGCATCGCCCGGGGCTCGGTCAAGGAACTCGAATCGGCGCAGGCCGCAGGCCATGCAGTCCGGCCGCCGCGCGCCGACTAGCGCGACCTGGTGCATTCGCCCCGACCAGGCGTCCCATTGGAGCAGTTCCTGGCGGACCGCCGTTTCGTTTCCGGACAGGAGTTTGATGGCTTGGAGCGCCTGCAGCGAGCCGATGACCGCCGGCACCGGCCCCAGGACTCCAGCGGTGTCACAGGTTGGCAATTCGGAGCCGCGCGGCGGATCTGGAAAGACGCAGCGGAGGCAGGCGGTCTCGGGTCGAACCACCATCAGCCGGCCCTCGACGCCAACCGACCCGCCGTAAATCCACGGGATGCGGTTCTTCACCGCCACGTCGTTGAGCAGATAGCGCGTTTCCACGTTGTCGGTGCCATCCACAATCAGATCGACCCACCCCTCCTCATTCGCCGCAAGCGACTCGGCATTTGTGCTGTGCAGGTCAGCGACGATGGGCTCAAGGGCGATGTGCGAATTGATTTGGCGCAGGCGGCGAGCGGCTGCCACCGCCTTCGGCAACCCCTCGTTCGCGTCGGCCTCGGTATAAAGCACCTGACGCTGGAGGTTGGAAAGCTCGACCACGTCTCGGTCGACAAGCCGCAGAAAGCCGACCCCGGCGCGGGCCAACTGCTCAGCCATGACGCTGCCCAGCGCGCCGCAGCCGACCAGCAGAACGCGCGCGGCTTCCAGGCGCGACTGGCCTGCATTGCCGATCTGCGGCAGCAGGGTCTGCCGGTGATAGCGGTCGCTTTGCGTCATGGGTGCGGTTGGGTTGGCGGCGCTCAGCACGATCAAAATCAGCGCGGTTGCCGCAGCCGTGGGTTCAACTATAGTAACGATTTCTACAAGGAACTACATGCCCATTGACACGCAGCGGATCCTCGACGAAGCCGCGAAGCTAGGCGAACTGGTCGCGCAGCACCCTGCCGTCGCCAAATACAAGCAGGCCCAGAAGGCGGTTGACGAGGACCCCGAGGCGGCCCGGCTGATGTCGGAATTCGAGCGGCAACTCGAAACGCTCGGGCGGCAGCAGCAGTCCGGCGGGGCCATCACCGATGCCCAGCGCCAGCAACTGGAGGCCCTGCAGAGCCGCATCGTATCGCATCTGAAGATCAAGGCGATGAACCTGGCGCAGGTGGAGTTCGTGGACCTCCTGCGACGGGTCACCCAAACCATTCAAGCGCCGCTGCAGGATCGGCCGGCTGGTGGTGGCGCCGCCGGCGTACCGGGAGCACGGGCTCCCAGCAATGCCCCCAGGCCCGCATGAATCGCGCTGCACGCGCAGCATCACTCCACTGGAGAAAACCTCGTGGCGTACTGGCTGCTCAAGACCGAGCCCGAGTCCTATTCGTGGGATGATCTTTCGCGCGATAAGCAAGCGGTGTGGGACGGCGTCAGAAATCCTGTCGCGCTGAAGAACATCCGCTCGATGAAGAAAGGTGATCTCGCGCTCATCTACCACACGGGAAAGCAGCGGGCGGCGATCGGAATCGCTGAGATCCGCTCGGACCCGCGGCCCGATCCAAAGGGTGCTTCCGAATCCATGGCCGTAGTGGACATTGGGGCGAAAGAGAACCTCCCTCGGCCCGTTACGCTGGCGGAAATCAAGGCAGACAAGACATTTTCCGGCTGGGACCTTCTTCGCATGGGACGCCTCAGCGTTGTTCCGGTCCCCGAAGCGATGTGGCGGCGAATCATGGAACTGGCGAAACAAAAGAACGCGGATTGATTCAGTTCCGTTAGCCTATGGAACCGTCTTCGGCCGTCCGGAAGGCGCGACAAAAACCGGAGATGCGATGACCACTTCGAATCCTCCTGGCGACACCACTTCCGACGCCCTTCCGCATAAGCCCGCGGACGATTCGGAGCAGGTTTATTTCGAGGGCTCGCCGCTCCTGCGCGGGCAGGTCGCCAGCACCGCTGCCTGGGAGATCATCGGGCTGCTCATGATCGTCGCGCCGCTCGCTTGGCGCATCTTCAACGGCGCGTGGCCGGCGGCGTGGGTGACGCTCATACTGATCCTCCTGGGCCTTTTGCTCTGGGCCGTCCCGCTCATCCGGGTCAAGAGCCAGCGCTATCGGGTGACGAATTACCGAATCGACTTTGAGCGCGGTCTTTTGTCGAAAACGATCGACACGTTGGAGCTCTGGCACGTCGAAGACATCCGCTTCCACCAGTCGCTGCTGGAACGGATCCTTGGCGTCGGCTCCATCACCGTGCTCTCTCACGACGACACGACGCCAAAGCTTGAGCTCCGTGGTCTGCCGAACCCGCGGCCGCTCTTCGACCAACTCAAGCAGCGGGTGATCGCGGTGAAAAGACAGCGCGGGGTCATCAAAATGGACACCGGTAATTAGACCCAGCCACGATGAATCCCCGTTCTCCGCTCGTGCCGTGCGCCCCTACAATGCCCTCGTCAAGGAGCATTTGATGGCCGAAAAAATAAGACCGTTGTCGAAAGAGGACGCCCCTGACCCTTCGCGGAGTTATGAGCGGGCGCAGCCTAACGCCGAGTCCGGGATGGGACGGCTGGACAACAATCGTGCGACGCCGACTCCCTCACCCGATCAGGTGGAGCAGGCGGTGACGCACAAGCAGCCGAATCGTCAGCTCAATGCGGAAGATGTGGTCAACGAGCGGGAAGAGGAACCGGCAGCGAACGAGCCGGACCACTCCATGAACGACGAAGAGCCTTTGGGCTCAGACCAGGCCCCGACGGATATTCGCAATCCCAGGCAGAAGCGGCATCCGAGGACTGAAGGAAAGGGCGGCACGCCGTGAGTCAGCCGGCCAGCGCCGGCGCATTCATCTTCCGCAGCGCGGTTCGCACGTCTTGTTTTAACGCATCGTTTCCCGCCTCATCACGATGCGCTTCCGCGAACGCCTCAAGCAGCGTTTCTGAATCGTTGCAGCCATCGCGTTTCGCGTGGGTCCATGTCCGGCTCGGGCACGCTGAACCCGCCATAGCGACCGCGCAGCACATGCTCGATTCTGCTCTACGCTGCTTTCGCGACCCGCCGGGAAAAACCGATTTCATCGAAAAGCTGCGTGAAGCGATGCTCCCAGAGATGCTCGGCTCTGGTGCGCGAGGCATATGCTTCGGCGATGCGGCGGCGCTCTGCTTCGTGCGACATGTAATAGCGGGCCTTGTGGGCGCAATCCTCGATCGAATCAAACGCCACGAATTCCTTGCCGGGCTCGTAGTAGCGTTCGAGGAACGGGCTGTGCTGACACAACATCAAAGTGCCGGAGAGGCCCATTTCGAAGGTACGGCTCTTGATCTGAAGCAGCGATGAATCCGTGCTCGCGCCCATCGGGGTGAACGAAACCCGCGAGCGGTTCCAGACGTCATTGATCTGTCGGAAGCTCAACGCCTTGTTGAGCGAGGGGAATCGCTGCGCGACGAAGCGATCGCTGCGCCGGGACTTGAGCAGCGGGCGTTTCACCCGGATCGACCCGAGGCCGAACACCTGCAGGCCCGCCGCGCGTTTGAGCTGCAGGCATTCTTCGACGCGGCTCGAATAGATCTGGCCCGCGAAAGTGAAGTTGAGGTCTTTGGGTCTGTTGAAGTTGGAGTAGGTGTCGAGGCACGCCCACTGGCTGAGGATCAGGTTGCGATGAAACGGAACGGCGCGGCCGAACACCTGAGGGTAGGTGGTGACGACGAACGTGAACAATGGAGCGATCTTCGATGTGTAGGTGTCCCATTGCCAGTCGTCGTCGCTGTTCCACGCGACAATCGGCGCGAATCGTCCGGCTTGCGTGATGGCCTCGCGCGTCATGTAGTCCTGGCCGCCGGTTTGATACAGGACGAGGTCGTATCCGCCGGCTCGGACGGCATCGACGAAGCGTTCGCCGCACGTCTCGAGCCCCGCCTCCGACCGGATGGCGGCATGATCGAAATGGTCGACGTGATGCCCGAGGCGCCGCAACGGCTCGGTGAATTCCAGGAACATCGGCTCGACGGCTTCCGCATGGCCGTGGAACGATCTGGAAACAGTGCTCAGGATGCGCATTTCAAACCTCCTGCGGCCAGGCGCGTTTTGTAGACATTCCGGCTGGACTCCGTGGCAAAGTGCCACGGCGTTGCGTGCGGTCTTCCAGAAACGGCTTGCGCTCTTCCCGGCGCATGGGCAACTCGCGATCGCTCGCCACCGAGAGCGTCAAGAATCCGTCGAACTCCGAGCGGAAGTCCGCCTTGGCGGAAGGATCGGAGATTCTGTTCAACATGGTTGGCATGATCGTCGCTCAGGCGGCCTGTCCGGTGGGCCGCCTGTTGTCGTTGGCGGATTCGAGATGTCGCGGGTGCCAGAGCCTCAGGACCGGCAGCTTGAAACGCGCGGATAGCTCGGCGACCCGCTTGTCCACCTGTGCCGGGTTAATGTTGGAGACGACGATCCCCTCCACATCCGAGCGGAAGAGCTGCGCATCGGGCAGAATCGGGATGCTGCGATAGCGCGCGCCGCTGAACGCCGGGCAGTTATCGAGCAGCGCGACCACTTCGAGTGCCGAACGGTGGCAGGCGCGATAGGTCGCGAAAATGTTCTTGCCGAAGTCGGCGATCGCGACAGACCTGATCTTGTGAGCCACGCGCCAGGCGGAGACGGCATGCATCTGCTCTTCGAAGCCGAAGATGGTTTCCAGGGCGGAGGCCCGCAGGGTCTGTCGTCCGACGCTCGCTTCGTGGCGGGCCCAGACGCGCGCCTCGCGCAGAGCGCCGTTGATCGCCTGCGCGTGTCCTTCGTGCAGGCCGTAGGCGGCATAGCGCCGGATCCAGTCGCGGCGGTAAGCCCGGCGCAATTCGCGCGGAAGGAAGCGCTCGGCGAGGATGAGGTTATTGCGCAGGTCCATTCGCCGGGTGAGCGCGGAGCAGCGCCCGCCGGGGACTTTGTCGTGGCCGAACAGAACGTCTTCGAAGCGTTCCACCCGGTAACCCGCCTGCCAGATGCGGAAGCTCATCTCGTATTCTTCGGCCTGACGAAAGAACTCCGGCGCGAAGCCGCCGAGCTCGTCGAGCGTGGATTTGCGTATCACGCTTGCGCCGCCGAGGGTAACTGAAGGCAGCGCGGGCGCTTCGTAGCTGCCGTCCGGAAGAATGACACGACCCACCACGGCGGCGGTCCGGGAATGGCGGCCGAGGTATGCAAGGGCGCGAGGGATCGCGTCGCCGATTGGGTAGCTGTCGTCGTCGAGGAAGGCGATGAAACGTCCCTGTGCCAGCTTCAACGCATGATTCCGCGCCGGAACCCCCTCGTTCTCCTCGAGGCGAACGATCCTTACATCGGGGAACTGCGCCAAAACCGCGCCGGCAGTGCCATCATCCGAGCCGTTATCGACAACAAAGACTTCCCAGAGATGGCGCGCCAGGTGCGTGGCCGGCTCCAGGCGTTCCAGGGTGCGCAGGAGCGTCTCTTTGCGATTGCGGGTGACGATTACATAACTCAGTTTCATGAAGCCAGCCTTTTCATACTGCCTGTGACAGGGCTGCCGGCAGCGTGTATAGCGATGATCTGACCGATTCGCCGACGGATGCGCCGTATGCCGGAGGAGCAGGTGAGCCGAGCGGCGACGCTGCGGCTCTGCTCGGCGACGATCTCTTCCCGGGCAGCTCGCTGGAGCCCATCGAGCGCGGTAGCCGAAGGGGTGAGCTCGGCGGCGGAAAAGCCCCCTCTGAAGAGCGCGGCCGTCAGTCGGTCGCTCGAGGGTGCGGAAATCGCGGGCGTCAGCTGCGGCATGGTCCGAGGGCGCGTGGGCCTACAAGGTGAGTTATCGGACATGCGAACGTCCGATATTCAGATTTTGCAGACGGTTAGGACCTCGACGGCGTCATGCGACGGGCTGCCTGAATGTCCGATAAAAATTGGCGTTTCGGCAGGATAAAGGCCGATAACACTGCACGCGCATCCGGAGGACAGCCGAATCGGAAGACCTGCTCCCTGCAGACGCTGCTTCACTGCGGGAGGATGCGCGGCGAGCCGGCAAAACGATCGTCCATTGTCACGGGTGCTTCGACATCGTTCATCCGGGGCATATCCAGCATTTGCAGTTCGCCAGGTCGCTCGGCAACATGCTGATCGTCTCCGTGAGCGGACACGCACGTCAGGGCCAGCGCGTGGTGCTGGTCGGCGATTACATCCTCGACCGGTATAACTTCTGCGATGCGACCGGCGTTGCGGCGAGCGGAAGTGCTTCCGGCGGCGGCGTAAGCCGCTACTTACTGCCGAGCGGGGCGCGGGCCGGTTTGCGGGGGCTGGCCACCCTGGCCCGGTTGCTGGCCGGGTTGGGTCTGAAGCTCGCCGAACTGCTGCTCATATCGGCGGATGAGCTGCGTGAGCGATCCGGTGAGCCGCTTCACGTTGGCATAGCTCATGATCACGCGGTCGGAGACCTTGAAGAGCAATTGCTGCTGGGTCCCCTGCGGGTTGGGGTTGGCCATGTTGAAGCCGAAGTCGAGCACCACCTCTTCCGCAGTCGTGTGAATCCGGTAGGCATTGGAGAAGACGGTGCGCATCTCGCGCTCGTCGAGCACGACCTGCACCCCCTGCTGCCCCTCATTGTCTCCCGGTTGCGTCTCTTCAGCCATGGCGTCCCTTTCGAAAAGTGAAGCGCCATTGTGGCAGATTGCCGGCGCTTGTCCATCGGGCCGCGATGGGGCGACAGAAAGCAGATGCCCAGCGTACCAGGCGGCGCGCGGAACGGGATGATGCTGCCGGGCTGAGGTTGGCGTGACAATCACCTTTATGAGGCGGAGAATGCTTCAATATGACGCGGGCGACATTGGCGCAGGACCTGATACCGCTCTTGCCGCCGGGCGGCGTGCTCTCGGACGATGCCGGCTTGTTTGTCTATGAGAGCGACGGGTTCACCATCGCCAAGGCCCGCCCTGCCGCGGTCGTGTTCCCGACGAACACGGAAGAGGTCGTTGCGGTCGTCAAATATCTCGCGGCCCACGACGTGCAGATCGTGCCCCGGGGCTCGGGGACGGGACTCGCGGGAGGGTGCGTCGCGTTTGAGAACGGGGTCATCGTCTCGACGACGCGAATGACGCGGATCCTCGAGATCGACCTCGAAAATCGCGTGGCGCATGTCGAGGCGGGAGTGCGCAATACACAGCTCAGCGATTTGGTCTCGCTGGAGCCGGGCGGGGCGGCATTTCACTTCGCCCCGGACCCATCGAGCCAGCGGGCGAGCACCATCGGCGGGAACGCGGCGACCAACGCGGGCGGCATTCATACGCTGAAGGATTTCGTCTCTTCCAACCATGTCCTGGGGCTGGAGATGGTGCTTCCAGACGGATCGGTTGTCGAAACCGGAGCGCGAAACGGCGCGTATGAATCCGGATCATTCGACCTGCCGGGACTCATCTGCGGCAGCGAAGGGACCTTCGGCATCATCACGCGGCTATGGGTCCGTCTCGTGCCCAAGGCCACCAGCTTCCGCACCATCGTGGGGATTTTCCCGGACACCGCTGAGGCGTGCGAATCCGTCAGCGAGATTATCGCGGCTGGAATGTTGCCGGCGGCGATGGAGATGCTCGATGGCCAGATGGTGAAGGTGATCGAGGACGCGAACCATTTCGGATTTCCCCCTGATGCGCAGGCGTTGGTGCTGACGGAGATCGATGGCATCGAGCCGCTGCTGGACCGGCAGATGGAACAGATCGTTGTCATCAGCCGAAAGCATAAGGCGTCGAGCATCCAGACTTCAGGCGACCCCGCGACGCGGGCGAAGCTGTGGAAAGCGCGAAAGGCCGCCTTCGGCGCGATCGGACGCATCAGCCATAGCTACTGCACGCAGGACGCGTGCGTGCCGCGCAGCATGCTCGCGGACGTGTTGAAGAAAATCGATGAGATCGGGCGCGAGCACGGGCTGCGGATCACCAACGTCTTTCACGCGGGCGATGGGAACGTCCATCCCATTTTTCTCTATGACGAGCGGGATGAGGCAGCGGTGCAGAACACGCTGCGGGCCGCGGAGAAAGTGCTGAAGTACTGTATCGACATCGGCGGCACGCTGACGGGGGAGCATGGGGTTGGCGTCGAAAAGCTGCCGCTCATGCCGTATCTGTTCGATGAAAACACGATGCGGCAGTTTCAGCGCGTAAAGGAAGCGTTCGATCCGGGCGAGCGGATCAACGCGGGAAAGTTGATGCCGAGCACGAAGATTTCCGTAAGATTGATGAAACCGGGGCGGATGGTGCCGCAGTAGGGGTTGGGCGCGAGAAGGATGGTGGCGGCGGGACGTCGCGCGGGCGCGACGGCTAAACCGGGTGACGGAAATTCTTGCGAGACATTTGCGTGGCGCGCGGCGTTTCATCAGTTCCAGATGATGAGCCCTGGTTCGAACGGAGTAGCGAGATCCGCGCTCCCAGGCAGAATTCGAATCGCGAAACCGTGTCGCCCGCTGGTGTGGCAGTCGATTCGACCGACGTAGAGGTGGCGGTTGGGGGCCATTGGCTTGGAGTAGTCCATCCTTAGGGCCTGCGGCTTTTCAATCTCGCCCTTGGCGCTGAGCGGACCGGCGTAGAGCTGAACCTGCAGTTCCCCGGGGTCGATCCCGGCGGCATCCACCAGCGCCTCGACCTGCATGCTGTCACCGACCTTGAAGTGGCCATTGCCGCCGGCATGAACGCCCACCACCTGGATTCCGGGCCACCTCTGCCGCAGCTGATCCTTTTCGTGAGCCAGCGCTCTGGACTTGGCCATCCCGTCGGCCCCGAGGGCCGTGCCGCGGGTCAGCGCGGGGATGTAGAACATCTCCGCGTAATTCTGGACCATTCGGTTGGTGTTGAACACCGGCGCGAGCTTGCGCATGCAATTCTTCATGCGGCCGATCCATTCGCGCGGGATGTTGTCGACGCTGCGCTCGTAGAAGAGCGGGACGATCTGTTTCTCCAGGAGGTCATAGAGCGCCTGGCTCTCGACCTGGTCCTGGTAAGTGACGTCGCTGTAGTCTTCGCCGCGGCCGATCGCCCAGCCGGCGTCGGGGGAGTACCCTTCGACCCACCAGCCGTCGAGAATCGAGCAGTTGAGGACGCCGTTGGCGGCGGCTTTCATGCCACTGGTGCCGGAGGCCTCGTAGGGGCGGCGTGGGGTGTTGAGCCACACGTCGACGCCCTGGACGAGGTAGCGCGCCACGTTCATGTCATAGTTTTCGATGAAGACGACGCGCCGCCGGACGGCGGGGTCACGGGCGAAGTTGACGATCGCTTTGATGAGTTCCTTGCCCTCGGTGTCGGCGGGGTGCGCCTTGCCGGCGAAGACGAACTGGATCGGCCGCTTGGTGTCCTCCAGCAGTTTCTTGAGCCGCGCGGTGTCGCGGAAAACGAGGGTTCCACGCTTATATGTCGCGAAGCGGCGTGCGAAGCCGATCGTGAGTGCCTCCGGGTCGAGCACCTGATCGGCCGCGGCAAGATCATCGTACGCGGCGCCGCGTTTGAGCAGTTGCTCGCGAAGGGTCTGCCGTGCCCAGCCCACCATGCGCTCGCGGCAGCGCTCGTGCGCCCGCCAGAGCTCTTCGTCGGGGATTTGCATGACGCCCTCCCAGACGCTGCCGTTGGAAGGGTCGGTCATCCACTCGCTGCTGAGATAGCGATCGAGCGTGTACCCCATGTCGGACGAGAGCCAGGTGCGGACATGAATCCCGTTGGTGACGTGGCGGATGGGCACTTCCTGGGAGGGCACGCCGGGCCAGATGTTGTGCCACATACGCCGTGAGACATCGCCGTGCAGCGCGCTGACACCGTTGATGTTGTCGGCAAGGCGGATGGCGAGCAGCGCCATCGAGAACCCCTGCTTCTTGTTGGAGACGTCCTCGCGCCCCAGGGCAAGGAAGCCCTCCTCATCGAGCTTCAACAGCGGGATGTAGCTCTTGAAATACTTGAGCATCAGGTCGGCGGGGAACATGTCGATGCCGGCCGGCACGGGCGTGTGGGTCGTGAAGACGTTGGTGGCCATCACCTGCTGGCGCACCTCGTCGAAGGTTAACGACGATCCCTCGAGCAGCGTGCGGGTCCGCTCCAGCGCAAGGAACGCGGAGTGGCCTTCGTTCATGTGGAAGACGGTCGGCGTGATGTTCAGGGCGGTCAGGGCGCGCACGCCCCCGATGCCGAGCACCAGTTCCTGCTTGATGCGCAGCTCGCCCCCGGAGCCATACAGCCGGCTGGTAATCTCCCGATCGGCGGGCGAGTTTTCGGGAAGGTTGGTGTCGAGCAGATGGAGCGGGATGCGGCCCACGTGGGCGCGCCAGACATTGCAGAAGACGGCATTCTCCGGGAGATCGACCCGCACGCGGACCGGCGAGCCGTCGGTGTAGCGCATCTGCTCGATCGGCAGGTTGTAGAAGTCGAGCTCGGGATAGGCTTCCTGCTGCCAGCCGTCGGCGGAGAGGTATTGCCGGAAGTAGCCGTTGCGATACATCAGTCCGACGCCGACGAGCGGGACCGCGAGCTCGCTGGCGCTTTTAAGATGGTCGCCCGCCAGAATCCCCAGTCCGCCCGAATAGATCGGGAGCGATTCGTGCAGCCCGAACTCGGCGGAGAAATAGGCGACGAGCAGCTTGGACTTATCGGGATGCTGGCGGTTGTACCAGCCCTGCTCCGAGAGGTGCTGCTTGAACAACTCATAGACCCGGCGCATCTGCGCCAGGTACCCTTCATCCTGGGCGGCGGCAGCGAGCTTGGGCTGCTCGATGATGCCAAGGAGCTTCACCGGGTTATGGTAGACCTCTTCCCACAGCTTGCGGTCGAGCCGTCGGAACAGCTCCACCGCGTCCGGCTGCCAGACCCACCAGAGGTTGTGCGACATTTCGAGCAGCGGCTGCAATGCCGGCGGGACGTCGGGGAATACCTGGAAGGTGCGAATGGTGGGCGTGGTGGCGTCGGCCATGACTATACCTGTCCCGGTTACGGTCGTTCGAACGCGGGGAATGCTCCGTCAGCCCGGTTATCTAGCCTAAACGCGCACTTCGTTCAAGCGTCCACGGGAGGACGTATGTCGCGTACACCGTAACACGGGCGTCCCGCTGCGTCCCGCCCGTGCAGAGTCACTCGCGCAGGCAAGTTGTCTTCAGTTCTCCAACACCCGCTCTTGGTGACCGCGATTTTTAGGAAATGAGAAACTACCCGTTGATCTCTTTTAGAAACAATATATGAGGAAGAATTAATCTTCCTATGCCCGGGCGGGACGCCCATGCTACGTCGCTACCTCGGCGGCTCGAATCGCTTCACGTAAAACAACGAATCCGTCGCTCGCTGCCCAATGTAATGCAGGCTGAAGGGATACTTGAGGCGCGCAGATTTGAAGAAGTCGAAGATCTTCTCGCCGTGCTTGAACTGCCGCTCCAGGTTTTCGTTGACGTGATCTTCCAGGTGCGGCGGCACGATCTGCTGGCGGTCGTAGTCCCAGTTGGGGTCGATGCGGACCAGCAGGTGCGCCTCGTCCCAGTCGATCGGGTAGCCGTGGATATAGCCTTCGCCGGTGTTGGGCGTGTAGAACCAGAAGCACAAGAAACGGTCCTTCCACACCGTCGAGGTCGCGTTCTCGGCGCCGCTGATGAGCCGGGCGTGTGAGGTGCGGATCGCCTGCCCGGCGAGCGGTCTGCAGACCCAAACCTTGCGCTGGCGGCAATCGAACAGGCCGACGTGCGGATACTTGCCGTTGAACTTGTCGGTGCAATACCTCGAGCTGACGCGGGGCCCGGCGCCGGGCTCGCGTTTTCCAAAGCCGAACATTCGCGTCGTCCCTCGGGGGTTGGACGGCTCGGTCAGGTCGGCGTGGAATTGTAACGATCGCCCCGCCGCAGCGACACCGGCGGCAAGTATCCAGGCGAAACCTACCTGATCGTGAAACGGTAAGGCGACACGAGGATCACCGGGCGGTCGGCAAGCAACTGCAGCATCTGCAATTCCTGGCGCAGAACTTTCTGCAGCACGGGCGAGACCGCTCCAAAGATCGAATCCCCGCCGATCTGCACCTTCGGATTGAACGGCGTCCGCGCCTGCATGTCGGCGCTGCCGCCGCCGTTGAAGAGGTCCGCCAGCGTGCGCGGACGCGGCAGGACGCTGACGTCGTACTCACTCGGCTTCATGCCCGCCTGCCGGGCGGCGTAAGCCACCGCGTCCTCGACTCCGCCGATCTCGTCGACCATTCCAAGATCTTTCGCCTGCTTCGCGACGAAGATGCGCCCGCGGGCGACCTGGTCGATGTCCTTGATCTTGCCGGTGCGCGTGTGCATGACGCGCTCGGTGAACTGCTCATAGGTTTGCTTCATCCAGTTGGTCACCATGCGCCGCTGGCGGTCGCTGAACGGCTGGCTGGAGCTGAACAGATCGGCGTTTCGCCCGCGCTGGAAGGATTCCGTCGTGAGGCCGATCTTGTCGTAGAGGCCCCTGGTGACGAACTTCCCGCCGACGACGCCGATCGAGCCGATGATCGCGCAGGGATCGGCGAAGATGTGATCGCCCGCCGACGCGAGGTAATAGCCGCCGCTGGCCGCCATACCGCCAATGCTGACGACGACCGGCTTTTTCTCGGCGACGTGGCGGGCGGCCTGCCACATCACCTCACTGGCCAGTGCGCTGCCCCCGGGCGAGTCGATGCGGATCGCGACGGCCTTCACGTTGTCCTGCTGCGCCGCGGTTCGGAAGGCGCGGCGAAGCGTGTGCGATCCGACGTTGCCGCCTGCGAGAAGTCCTTCGCCCCCCTCCCCGTCAACGATGACGCCGTCGGCGTAGATGATCGCGACCGAGGGCTTGCTCGGCGGCTCGGGGCGCCGCGCCAGCAGCGCCAGCAGGCCCCATGGATTGGAGATATCGACTTCTTCGCGCTTGGGCTGGCCATAGCTGTAGACCAGATCGACATCGCCGCCAATCTCCTGCTTCAGCAGGGCGCGCAGCCCGTCCATGTCCAGCAGGTGATCGACGAACCCTCGGTCCCTGGCGGCCTGCGCGGTGAGGATCGTCTCGTCGATCATTCCTTTCACGGTTTCACGCGAGAGGTTTCGGTTGATGCTGATGCCGTCGACGATCTGCTCGTAGAGCGCATCGGTCAGCTTGTTCAGCTCGCCGCGAAGCTCCTCGCTCGGCTGGCTGCGGGTGAATTGCTCGTCCGCCCCCTTGTACTCGCCAATCTGCACGTAATCGGCCTGCACCCCGATCTTGTCGAGCAGGCCCTTGGCGAAGGTGGCCTCCATCCCGACGCCGGGGATCATGATCTCGCCGCCCTGAAGCATGCAGATGTTGGTGGCGCCTGTGGCGATTGTGTAGCCGGTGGTGTCATATCCATCGGCATAGACGAAGACCTTTTTGCCCGCCTTTCGGATCTGGGCCAGCGTGTCCCGAACCTCCTGCGCCTGCGCCAGGTTGAGTCCGGACTCGCCGACATTGAGGAGCACGGCGCGGATGTCTCGGTCGGCGCTGGCGGCGCGCAGGCGGGCGATGAGGGAGCGGAGCGTCGTCTGGTTGTCCTCGCCGAAGAAGGAGAAATCAGCCGGCTTCTCGACGATCGGGCGGCTCAGATCGAAGTAAGCGACCTTCGGCAGCGCCGCCTGCTTCTCCTTCATCTCCTTCATCCGCCTGATCAGCTCGCCCGGAGTGGGAAACTCCGAGGCGGCCCGGGTGGAGGAGCCGGTCGCCTGCGCCGTCGCCTGGGTAGTGGCCGGCATGCTGGAAGGGCGAGCAGCCTGGGTCTGCGGCTGTGTGTCGGCTTGTGTGCTGGGGGCGTCCTTCGCGAACAGCGGCACTGCGGCCAACAGCAAGAAGACTGGGATCGAACGATTCATGTTTCTCCTGGTCGAACGTTCGGCGCGGTCCAACAAATATAGGTCCCTCCACGCGGGTGTTCAATCGGAACGTGTTCGTGCCACCGCCTGAAGCGGTTGTTAAGATGCCGCCGTGGTTCGGCCTGGAAACCAGTCGCGGCGTGCGCTCGACCCGGCCGCCCCGCTTCCCGTCGCGGTCATCGGGTGCGGAAGGATGGGGCGGCTTCATACGCGGGTCTATTCCGAAATGCCCCAGGTCAAGCTCCTGGGCGTCTATGACGCCGATCCTGAAGCGGCGAATGAGGCTGCGGAACAATTTGGCTGTCCCCGATTCTGCGATCTGGATGAGCTGTTGAGCACCGCAGCCGCCGTGAGCATCGCGGTGCCGACCCAAGCGCACGCCGACGTGGCGGAAACTTGCCTTCGGCGAAACGTAGCCTGTTTGGTTGAGAAGCCGCTGGCCAAGGATGTTCATGAGGCCCGGCGGATCGTGGAGTGCTCGCGCGAGACCGGCGTGGTGGTCCAGGTCGGCCATATCGAAAGGTTCAACCCCGCCATCCGCGCGATGGACCGCCTCGAGGTTCGGCCCCGGTTCATCGAGGTCATCCGCATCAGCCCAATGACCTTTCGCAGCATCGACGTCGGCGTCGTGCTGGACATAATGATCCACGACATCGACATCGTGCTACGGCTGGCGGGCTCGAAGGTTTCGCGAATTGACGCCGTCGGCGTCAGCGTCGTCGGCCAATTCGAAGACATCTGCAACGCGAGGCTGACGTTTGAAAATGGCTGCGTCGCCAACGTCACCGCTTCGCGGCTGGCCTTGAAGACCGAGCGCAAGCTGCGCGTGTTCAGCCACGATGCCTACATCTCGATCGATTACCAGAAGCGCTATGGAATTGTGGCGCGGCGCAGCGGCAACCTCGAAGCGATCCGCCAGACAGTGCAGCGCATTCGCGACGGGGAGCTGCGCGACCTGTCGGAACTGAACTATCCGGACCTGGTGCAAATTGAGGAATTGAAGATCGATGATATCGAGCCCCTCCGCGCCCAGCTCGAGTCTTTTGTCGATGCGGTGCGCAACGGGAAGCAGCCTGCGGTAACCGCCGAGGACGGCCTGGCCGCGGTGGAGACTGCCAGCAGGATCGTCGAGGCCATCGGGCCGCAGGGATTTGAGTGACGGACGGTGCTGGGCATTCCTTGCCAGTCGCTTGAAGGTCAGCGCGCCGCCCAGCGCGGGTAGCGCTGCATCACCAACTGCATCATAATTTCTTTCGCGCGGTCTTCATCGATCACCACCACGGCGTCTTTCTGCAGTTCCGCCTGGCGCTCCATGCGCAGGGCAACGAACTGCTGGCCGCGCAGCGTCTGCCGGATGGATTCCTGCACTTCCGGGTCCTCGAATCGCTTTACCTTTCCCGCCGTGCGCGACTCGAGCCGCGCAAGGTAGACGGAGTTGCCGGTATCTACCGGCGCGGAAACGTCGCCGGGCTGAAGCTTCCACACGGCGTCTTCCACCTCCGTCTCGCGGAAGGCGCCCTTCTGCACCGCCTGCGGACTGCCGACGCTGGCGTCGTCGTTGTACTTGTCTGACGTCGCGAGCTGATCGAAGTCCTCGCCCTTCTCCCATCGCTTGCGGATTTCGTTGATCTTGTTCATCGCTTCGGCGTGCCCGCCCTTCAGGCGTTTCGCGTCGACCTTGATCAGGCGGAACTGCACCTGGGCATGCTCGGTGAATTTGGTCTCCTGGTTGTCGTTGTAGTAGCGGCGGATGTCTGCCTGCGTGACGGAGGTCTTGGGCCAGACGCGCTTCTGATAGTAGATGCGAACCAGGTTCAATCGGTTCTGGTCCTGGACGCGCTGCTCGAAGTCTTCGCCGTCCTCGGCGGCCCGGCGCTTGGCCAATTCGAGCGAGCCACCCGCCTTGGCGATCTGTTCCTGGCGCCATTGCGAGGTTACGGCGTTGGCGAGCGCCTCATCTTTCTTGTCGAGTGCGCGCTGGGCGGCGGCGAACTCCACTTCGCTGTTGATCTCCTCCTGCAGGCGCTTCCTCACCAGGTCCCAGGCGATCACGCGGAAGCCGGGGGCGCTGTAATTCTTCGCTTCCGCCGCGAGGGCGGATTCGCGGCTGGCGACGATCTTGTTGGCCCAGATCGGCTTGCCGTTGACCGTCGCCACCACGCTGCCGACCAGTTCGAATTGGCCGTCGGGGCTGGGCCCCTGCTCTGCGTGACCGTTCGCCTCGGCGGTGGTTCCCGCGGCCGCTCCTTCGCGGGACGCCGGGACCGTGGTCGCACTGTGGTCGTTCTCGCCTGGCGGGCGCACGGTCTCCCGGACGGCGGGTGAGATCTCTTTCACCTCCGGGGCGGTTTCGTCTCGTGGATTTGCCGCAGCCGGATCCGGGTGGACGCTGTCGTAGATTAACGCTCCGGGCCGATCGATGGGCTGCGGCGTCCCCTTGCCGCGAACCTCCTGCGCCCGCCCGAAAGCCTCCGGACGCAATGGCGGAGCCGAGTCGCGCGCGCAGCCCGCCAGACCCGGCGCGGCGAACAGCACCGCGGCGGCGAACGATCGTTGCAGGCATCGCTTCATCAGACTCCGGTGTGGAAGGATTGCGTCTTAGACAGTAGCCGTGCCGACGGAGTTCCGCCATCGGGAGTACCGCCGCGGGACGCGGTGGATGCTATACCCTGAATACCGCACCCAACCTGCGGCCGAGCAACGCATTCGCCGAAAGAATCGTCAGGGTCAGGAGCACCATGGCCCAGACGCCCAGTGCGCTGGCGATGTAGAGGCCGTCGCCCAGCCTCTGGGCCAGTTCGACGATCGCCTTGGTAATGGGGTAGTAATCGGTCCGCTGCGCCAGGATCAATGAATCGCTCACTTCCAGCATGGCGAACGCGAACGCCAGCAGGCCGCCGGCGATGAGATTCGCGAGGATGAGCGGGACGGTGATGCGCGAGAGCACCGTGATCCGGGAAGCCCCGAGATTGCTCGCCGCAAGCTCGAGATCACGCGGCGTCTGCTGCAGCCCCGCGACCGCGGCACGCACCACATAGGGCAGCCGGCGCGCGGCATAGGCGATCACCAGGAACAGTACGGGCCACTCCTGCACGTCCAGGGCGCGGGGCGTGTGCCCGCCGAGCTTGCGCTTGAACCAGATGCTGATCGACAGGTAGCCGAATGCGAGCACCACCCCCGGCACCGCCAGCGGCAGCATCGCCAGCGCGTCAATGACTCCGCGCCCGCGCACGTTGCTGCGCACGATGACGATAGCCGCGCACAGCCCGACGATGACCGCCAGCAGCGTCGCGAGCGAAGCGTATTGCAGCGAGTTGCGGACGCTGGGCATGGCCAGCTGATCGACCAGCGCCTGGGCGTAGTGGCCCATCGTGTAGTCGCGAGGAAGAAACGTCTTGTACCATGCGCCGGTGGCGCTCACGCTGGTGAGGACCACCGACAGATGCGGCAGGACCGCGAGCAGGAAGATCAGCAGGAACGGCGCCGCGGCAAGTGCGCCGCGCCAGCCGGGCAATTGCCTGGCGGTGGCCGCGATCGATGCCTTGGTCGTGGCGGCGTCAAAGCCTCTGCCAAGCACGACCTTGCCGACAACGTAAAGCACGATCGACGTGAGAAGCATCACCACCACCAGCGCGTAGGGCAGCGGGTTGTCGGCGACGTCGGAGATCTGCTTGAAGACCTGCACCGGCGTGACGTCGTAAAAGTCGAACATCAGCGGCGTGCCGAGCTCGGTAAAGCTCCAGATCAGGACCAGCGTGCAGCCCGCGAACAACCCGGGCCGGACGAGCGGGAGCGTGATCTGGCGGAGGATCCGGGCGCGCGAGGCGCCCAGGTTGGCGGCCGCCTGCTCCATCGCGGGGTCGACATTCGCCAGGGCGGCCTGCAGGTTGAGCAGCATGATCGGGTAGAGATGCAGCACCTCGACAATCACGATGCCGACGATGCGCCACCGGCCGGTCCAGTCGATGCCGAGGGGAAGATCGGCGAAGAGCCGCACGAATTGCGTAAGCGGCCCGTATCGCGCCAGCACGAGGCGCATCCCGATCGCGCCCACGAATGGCGGAAGCACGAGGGGCACGAGCAGCAACCCAGTAAGCAGGCGCCGCCCGGCAAATTCGTAGCGGACGCTGAGCAGCGCAAGCGGCATCGCCACCGCAAGTGTCAGGAGCGTGACAACGAGCGCAATCCACGTTGCATTCCACAGCCCGCGGAGCAGGACCGGGTCGGAGAAGATCAGCCGCACATAGGCAAGCGTGAACCCGCCGTCTTTGCGCACGAAGCCGGTCCACACGACTTGAAGCAACGGCCAGATCAGGAAGACGGCGAAGAAGAGGTAGAGCAGCGCAGCCAGCAGGACATGCAAAGGCCGCGCCGATTCACTTGACGCGCCGCGGCGACGCGTGTGAGGGGCGCTGGTGTCGGGAATAGCTGTCGTGAGGATCTGCGTCATGCGCGCGTGCTGAGAAAAGAGAGGGTTACATCCAAGCCGCCGCCTGGCGAGCGATGTCGCGGTAGTGATCGCGAAAGCGATTCGCCCAATCGATCCGCCAGCGGGCGCCCCATTCATCGGTCTCGAGCTTCTGTTTTTGCCGCTGTCTCCGCTCTGTTGAAAGCGCTTCCACATCCCGCAGCTCAATCGGAAGCGACGCGAGCTTCTGAATGAGCTCGGTGCGTTTCGCGGCGTCCGGCGCCGCTCTGGCGCGTGCATAGGCCTGCCGCAACGCCTCGCGGCTATCGATCCATGCCGCCGCCCAGATCTGCCGCGTCTCGCCGAAAAGCGACATCCACTCGCCGCGCTGATTGAAGCCCGCGGATTCGGTGAAGGGGTTGACGTCATCCGCCCACCCGGTGCGGTCGGCATAGACGTCGCGCCGGATGGGCGTGCGTCGCAGGCTTCGCTCGCGCGGGCCGCCTGGTGTCCCAGGATTCAGGATCCAGAGCCGCTGGCCCTGGGGCGAAAGAAGAAACTCGACGAAACGGACCGCCAGCGTGAGTCGCTCGCCTTTGACCCCGTAGAGAATCGCAACCGGGTCCGGGGTAATCGCTGTCGCCGCCGCCGGTGCGACGTAGCGCATCCGGTTCGAGCCGATCTGCTGCTCATAGACGCGGGCATAGAAGTCGATCGCGACGCCGGCGGCGGCTTCGCCGTTCCCGACATCGTTGGGGACCTGCGAAGCAGAATCGGTGAAGTAGCGCGCGTTGGCCGCCATCAGCAGGAGCCGGCCCATCCCGATCTTCCATCCCCTGGCGATCGCCTCGCGATAGCGCGGATCGCTCTCGCGCTGGATCTTCGGGAGCGATTGGAGCGCTGGGACCTGCGCGAAGAGCTCGATCTCCGCATCCGCCATTGCGCGCTGCAGGACCATCATGTAAGTCGCTGCGGCGGAACCGCTGTGGGTCGGATCGGCCAGCGCGACCAGGCCCGCCAGCCGTTCGTTGTCCAGATCCTGCCATCGCTGCGGCGCGGGCAGGCCGAGCGTCGCGTAAAGGTCGGGGTTATAGACGATTCCGAAGCTGCTGAGGCAAACGCCGATCCATTGCGGTTGAATTCTTCCGGCGGCGTCGGTCGTCTGGTCATAGAGCCTCACGCCCCCCAGGGAGCTCTCGGGGAAGGCCGCGGCGATGAGCCTGGGGGCGATCGGTATCGGGCGCAGCACACCGAGCGGCTTCAGATCGCGATCAAAGGCCACGTCTCCGCCGCCCCACACGATGTCGATTTCCGCCCTTACCCGCTGCTCCGGAGGAAGCTGCTTGTCCGGGCCGCGAAGTCCGCTATAGGTGGTTGCGATGAGGCGGACGATGTCATTGGTCCCGCCCGGCGTGAGATAATCGATCGCGACGCTCTGGCCATAACGTCCGGCATGCCACTCGCTGAACGCCCGGGCATATTCGCGGCGAATGTCCTGGTTGTGTGGCGTAACAATGACCAGACGATCTTTGGACTTTGCGGCCGCCGGTGCTTCACTCACCATGAATTGGCGCATAACGAACGGCGTCATCAGCACGATCGCGAACAGGATGATGTAGAGATAACGCCGCATTGGAATCGAGTTGTCCTGAAATCATCCCACCGGAAGCACGGCGCGCAGCTTTCCGATGACCCCCGGCAGCACTTGCAGCGTGCGGTCGAGTTCCTGTTCCGTGGTGTAGCGCGAGAGGCTGAAGCGAACCGCGCCGTGGCAGATGATGTCGTCGATCTTCATGGCCCGCAGCACGTGCGACGGCTCGAGGCTGCCGCTGCTGCAGGCTGCGCCGGCCGACGCGCAGATGCCCTGCTCGCTCAGCAGCAGCAGAATCGCGTCTGCCTCCAGCCTGGAAAACCCAATGTTGCTGGTATTAGGCAGCCGCTGATCGATCCGGCCGTTCACATGCGCTTCTTCAATCTTTTCCAGGATGCTGCGTTCAAGCCGATCGCGCTGGGCGGCGACGCGCGGCATCTCGGATAGCGCATCGTGCGCCAGCTCCGCAGCCTTTCCCATGCCGACAATGCCAGCGGCGTTCTCCGTCCCGCCGCGCCGCCCTCGCTCCTGCGGCCCTCCGTAAACGAGCTGGCGATAGCGCAACCCGCGCCGGGCATAGAAAGCTCCAACGCCCTTTGGTCCATAAAACTTGTGAGCCGCGAAACTCATCGCGTCAGCGCCGACCGCGACGACGTCAACCGGTATCTTTCCCACCGCCTGCGTGCCATCACAGTGAAACGGGACGCGCTTCGCGCGGCAGAGCTGCGCGATCCGTTCGACCGGGAAGAGCACGCCGGTCTCGTTGTTCGCCCACATGATCGAAACCAGCGCGGTCTCGTCGGTGATCGCTGCGGCAAGCTGATCGAGGTCCAGCGCCCCGCCAATATCGACGCCGATCTCCAGGACCTGTGCGCCTTCCTTCGCGAGCTGCGCGCACAACTCGCGCGTGGCGGAGTGCTCGACGGCCGATGTGATGATCTGCCGCCTCGGCGCGCGGGCGACGAATATCCCGCGAATGAGGGTGTTTATGGCTTCGGTGCCCCCGCCGGTGAAAGTCAGCTCGGAGTCGGCGCATCCCGCCAGGGCGGCGAGCCTCGCCCGGGCCTCATCGATCGCCTGTCGCGACTGCTGCCCGAAACGATGAACGCTCGAGGGATTGCCGTAGGCTTCGGTGAGGTAGGGCAGCATTGCCGCCACCACTTCCGGCGCGGGCCGGGTGGTTGCGTTGTTGTCGAGATACACCACGTCCATCTGACTCATTGTACGGTCGATTCGACCCGCGTCGCACCCATGGCGCAAGTGACGCGGCGGAAGACGAAAGCGCGGGGCGTCCGGCCACCGGTCTTTCATTAATTTCGAAACTTCTGACCAGTTCGCGTCGACCCGCGCCAATTTCTATAATCCCGCGGCAATGACGGTCCGGTCGGATAACGGAAACTCCATGAGCTCGGCGCTTGCCAGCCTCACCGATTGCATTCGACCACAGCTGGCGGCGGTGGAGGACCTCTTCCACCTCGAGCTGGGCAGCGAGCTCGGATGCGTCAATACGCTCATCAAGCACGTCAGCCGCTTCCGCGGAAAGATGCTTCGTCCGTCGCTGGTGCTGCTTTCGGGCAAGGCCTGCGGCGAGCTGACCGAGGCCCACAATGTGATCGCAACGGTCGTCGAGATGGTCCACATGGCCACACTCGTCCACGATGATGTGCTCGACGAAGCCGAGCTGCGCCGCAAGGGCGCGACCATCAATCACCTGCGCGGCAACGAAGCGGCGGTCCTGCTCGGCGACTACCTCATCAGCCACAGCTTCCACCTTTGCTCCAGCCTCGGCTCGCAGCGCGCGTCCCGCCTCATCGGCCGGACGACCAACCAGGTGTGCGAGGGGGAGCTGCTGCAGATCGACAACCGCAACAACCTGGACCTGACGGAAGACACGTACCTGCGGATCATCACGCGAAAGACCGCAAGCCTCTGCGCCACATGCTGCCTGCTGGGGGCGGAGCTAGCGGGTGCGACCCCCGAGCAGGTCAAGCGCCTGGAGCTTTACGGCCTGTCGCTCGGCACCGCGTTCCAGATCCAGGACGATATCCTCGACATCGTCGGCGACGCCCGCACCGTCGGCAAAACCCTTGGCATCGACGTGGAGAAGGGGAAGATGACGTTGCCCATGATCCACTTCATGCGCACGGCCCCGGCTGAGCACCGCACGTTGCTCCGCTCGCTGCTGGACAGCCCGGACGCCGAGAAAGTCGATCGCATCCGCAATCTGCTCCTGCCCACCGACTCGATCGACTACGCGAAGGACCGCGCCCGCAAGCTTGTGACGCGCGCCCGCGAAACGCTGCATGGGCTGCCCGAGAGCGAACCCCGCCGGGTCCTTGACGCGATGGCGGAATTCGTTGTCGCGCGCCCGATGTGAGAGCCGGCCGACGATCTAACTCTGCGCCATTTCTCCTCTTCCAGCGCTTCCGCCGCCCGGTCTGTTGGAATAGACATCCCGCCATCGTCCCGTATCATGTCCGCCCTGAAACGAAAGACGAGCGCCGATGATCTTCCGTGGTGTCATAGTGGCCGCGCTACTGCTGTATGCGACCGTGATCGCGTGCGTACTGTGGCCGCGCGCCCGCGCGGCACATGCCGATCCGGACGTGGAAGGCGCCCACCCCGTTGCCGCCGCCGCCCGCCTGGAGGGCCTGCCCTTCCGCGGCGTCGCGATGCAGGTGCAGAACGTCGACAAGATCGACGAATATGAGAAGGGCATCGACGAGGCCGCCGCCGTAGGGTTCGATTCGGTGTCGTTCGTCGTCGCGGCTCGCCAGGAAAACGGCACGAGTTCCAAGATCTTCATCGACTTGCGCGCGACGCCGGCGCCCGAGCAACTCACCCGGCTGATCCAGCGGGCAAAATCGAAGAAGCTGCGCGTGGTGCTCATGCCCATCGTGCTTCTGGACCGCCCGCAAGGCAACGAATGGCGCGGCACCATCCACCCGGATTCCTGGGAAGACTGGTGGGACAGCTATCGTGACGTGATCTCCCACTTCGTGCAAGTGGGTGAAAAGAACGGCGTCGACCTGTTCGTCGTCGGATCGGAACTGGTGAGCACCGAAGACAAGCTCGATCAGTGGACGCGCACGATCCGAATGGTGCGCAAGGGCTTCAAGGGCAAGCTGACGTACTCCTCCAACTGGGACCACTACACCTCGGTGACGTTCTGGAACCAGCTCGACCTCGTCGGCATGAACAGCTACTGGAAGCTCGGGCGCGATCGAAATGTCACGGTCGAGGAGATCAAGGGACGATGGCGCGACATCCAGAAGGACCTGATCGCGTTTGAGAAGAAGGTCGACCGCCCGCTCATTTTCCTGGAGGTCGGGTGGTGCAGCCTGGCGAACGCCGCGCACGAGCCATGGGATTACACGCGGACCGATCAGGCGCTCGATCTGGATCTGCAGAAGCGGCTGTACGAAGGGTTCTTCGAGTCCTGGCATGGCAATCCGGCGTGCGGTGGTTTCATGCTGTGGGAGTGGACGCTGGGCGATGGCGGTCCGCAGGACAAAGGGTACACGCCGAAGAACAAGCCGGCCCAGGACGTGCTGCGCACCTGGCTTGCCAAGCCGCGCTGGAACGTGCAATAAAGCCGGCGGATCGTGCCGTTCGAGGAAGAACTGACATCAACATGGAAGCAGTCGAAACGCGCTACCGGTCCCACACGTGCGGTCAGCTCCGCAAGTCCGACGTCGGCAAGCCCGCCCGGCTGGCGGGCTGGGTGCACTCGTATCGAGATCACGGCAAGCTCGTCTTCATCGACCTGCGCGACCGCGACGGGCTTACCCAGCTGGTGTTCGACGCCGACAGCTGCGGCCAGCAGACCCAGGACGAGGCGCGAAAGCTTCGCAGCGAGTGGGTGGTCAGCGCAGGCGGCGACGTCGCCGCCCGCGACGCATCGGTCATCAACCCGAAGCTGCCGACGGGCGAGATCGAGCTGCGCGTCCAGACGCTGGAGGTGCTCAGCAGCTCGCCGACGCCTCCATTCACGCCTGACGAACACGAAACGGTCAACGAAGAGAAGCGGTTGGCCCATCGCTACATCGACCTCCGCCGCCACGAGATGCAAGAGACGCTGCGCACCCGATATCGCGTGACCAAGATCATGCGCGACTACCTCGGCGAGCTCGGCTTCTGGGAGATCGAGACGCCCTTCCTGACGCGCTCGACGCCCGAAGGCGCCCGGGATTTCCTGGTGCCGTCGCGCCTCGTGCCGGGCAGCTTTTACGCGCTCCCGCAGTCGCCGCAGTTGTTCAAGCAGTTGCTGATGGTGGCCGGCTGCGACAAATACATGCAGATCGTCCGCTGCTTCCGCGACGAAGATCCGCGCGCCGATCGGCAGGCGGAGTTTACCCAGCTGGACGTGGAGATGTCGTTCATCGATACGCCGGAAATCATCCGGATCATGGAAGGGCTGCTGCGGGAGATCTGGAAAGACGTGCTGGGCGTCGAGGTGGCCACCCCGATTCCGCACATGGAGTACGACGAAGCGGTGACGAAGTACGGCTCGGACCGGCCCGACCTGCGCTACGGCATGCAACTGGTCGACGTCACCGATCTGGGAAAAGAGACCGACTTCGGCGTCTTCAAGAATGCCCAGATGGTGAAGGCGATAGCCGCCCCCGGTGGCGGCAAGCTGTCGCGCAAAGAGACCGACGCACTGGCGGAATGGGCGAAGGGATTTGGCGCCAAGGGACTGGCGGTCACCAAGGTCGTGGGCACGGGGCTCGACACCGGCGTCGCCAAGTTTCTCCAGGGCATCGCGCCGAAGCTGATCGAGCGCTGCGGCGCTAAGGACGGCGACCTGCTCTGCTTCGCCGCCGACAGGCCCAAGATCGTGCACAAGGTGCTTGGGGAGTTGCGCCTCAAGATGGCCAGGGACCTGAAGCTTCCCGCCTCGACCGATTATGCATGGGTGTGGGTGGTGAACTTTCCGCTTTTTGAATATGACGAGCAGGAGAACCGCTTCACCAGCACGCACCATCCCTTCACCGCGCCGCTGGATGCGCACCTGCCGAAGCTCGAGGGCCGCGACCGGGAAGCGGTTGAATCGATCAAGAGCAAGGCGTACGACATCGTGGTCAACGGAAGCGAGGTCGGCGGCGGCTCGATCCGTATTCACCGGATGGACGTCCAGCAGAAGGTCTTCTCGCTGCTAGGCATCGACGAGGCGGCGCAGAAGGCAAAATTCGGCTTCCTGCTCGACGCGCTGCAATACGGCGCGCCGCCGCACGGGGGGATCGCCCTGGGTCTCGACCGGCTCATCATGATCCTGCGGGGCATTCACAACATCCGCGACGTGATCGCTTTCCCCAAGACACAGAGCGGCGCCGATTTGATGTGCGGCGCGCCTTCGCCGCTGGATGAGAAACAGCTGCGCGAGGCCAACATCCGGGCGATCCTTCCGCAGACGAAGCCCGGCTGAAGCAACAACAATGGTGGCAGGGATCCAATGATCCGGACCAAGATTCTGGCAACGATGGGACCGGCCTGCAGCGATGCGCAGACGCTGTACCGGCTGTTCGAAGCGGGCGTGGACGTTTGCCGGATGAACTTCTCGCACGGAGATCTTGCCAGTCACTCCGAAATCCTGCGCAACATTCGCGAGGCCGCCTCGCGGTTTGGCGAGCCCATCGCGATCCTGGGCGACCTCGGAGGCCCCAAGATCAGGCTGGGGAAGATCGCCGATGTCGACGGCGCCGGCGGAATGCCGATCAACGCGGGCGACGACCTGATCATCCAACGCGAGGCGATTGTCGGCGCTGATGCGCGCGTCAGCAGCACGTACGAGAATTTCGTGAAGGACGTGCAGGTCGGGCACCGGATACTCGTCGAAGACGGGCTGCTGCGGTTTGTCTGCACCGACAAGGACGGGAATGAGCTGCGCTGCCGCGCCACGGCCGGCGGGATCCTGAAAAGCTCCAAGGGGATCAACCTTCCCAACACCTCCGTCAACGTCCCGAGCATCACCGACAAGGACTGGGAGTATGTCGACTGGGCGATCGACAACGATCTGGACTACCTGGCGCTGTCGTTCGTGCGCAAGGCGGACGACCTGAAGATGCTCCGTTCGCAGTTGCAGCGGCGCAAGAGCGAGATCCAGGTCATCGCCAAGATCGAGAAGGCCGAGGCGCTGCAGGAAATCGGCGCGATCCTCGACGCCAGCGACGGGTTGATGATCGCGCGCGGCGACCTCGGCGTGGAGATGGACGTGGCCCTGGTCCCGATCATCCAGAAAGACCTGATCGAACAGTGCCAGGCCGCGGGCAAGCCGGTCATCGTGGCCACGCAAATGCTGCAGAGCATGATCGAGCATTCGTCGCCTACCCGGGCGGAAGTGAGCGACGTGGCCAACGCGATCATCGACGGCACCGATGTCGTGATGCTGAGCGCGGAAACTTCGGTCGGTAAGTTTCCGCTGGGCGCAGTGCACACCATGAACCACGTGGCCGACGTCGCGGAGCAGTACGTGCTGAAACAATCGCGCGACGAGGCGCCGGCCCCAAAGGTGGACACGAGCGCTCCGGCGGCGGCGCTGGGGCGCGGAGCCTGGCGCATCGTCCACGATCTGAAGGCCAGGCTCGTTGTCATCTGGAGCCAGACAGGAGCGACGGCCCGGCTCTTCAGCAAGCATCACTTTCCGGTCCCCATGCTCGTGCTCTCCAGCGACCCGCGCGTGGTGCGCATGATGACGATGTATTACGGCGTCATTCCGTTTCAGGCGACGCCGGCATCGGACATGGCGGGCCTGGTGGCGCACGCGGACGCCGTGGCCCAGGAACGGAAGCTCGCGGCGCCGGGAGACCGCATCGTGATCGTCGCCGGCTGGTCGCCCGCACTGCCGAACACCATGAACGGGATCATCATTCACACGCTGGGCGAGAAGTGGACGCTGGTTCGCCCCGCCGACATCCCGCACGCCCCGCTCACGGCATCGGAGGCCAGATGAAGGCGCCTCAATACCTCGTCGTCACGCTGACAGCGGCCGTTTCGCTGCCAGGTTGCACCACGGGCCGAGAGCATCCAGCCACCACACAGCCGGCGACCGCGATCGACCCGAAGACCGCGACGCCTGACTACTGGTACGGGCAGCCGGCGACGCAGGCGATCCTCAGCGACAACTTCGACGAGCTATGGCGGGCGGCGCGGAACGCGGTCCAGGCCGACTCATTTCGCGTCGATCGGGTGGATTATCGAGGCGGGCTGATCACATCGTTCCCCGCGATCTCAAAGCAGTTCTTTGAACCGTGGAGGCAGGACGCGCAGGGCCCGTACGACGTGGCCGAGAGCTCGCTGGCGACGATTCGCCGCACGGTTCGTCTCGAGTTCAGCCGGCTGGATGACGGCCGCTACGAATGTGTTCCGAAGGTGCTGGTGGAACGATACTCGGCGACCGAGCACCGCATTACATCGGTCACGCAGTATCGTGATGTTTTCTCAATCAAGCTCGCGAGCGAGGGCGGTGATGTGGAGCAGATCGTCCAGCAGCAGGCCGAATATTGGTATGCCCTCCGCCGCGATGCGAACCTCGAGCGGCAGATCGCGGAGTCAATCCGCGATGATCTGCGCTCGCGTGGCTGATAGCGAACGTGTTCTCGGAGGTCGCGCCGCGTCGGATAGGAAACAGCTTCCTCGCGCGGAAAGAGATGCCCATCCCTACCCGTTTGAGAGGCCCTGGCTCTGCACCTCCAGCGCTCGCGCTGGCCACTGAATGATTCCTTCGCGCGCGGCCAGCTCGTGAAACAACCGGATCGCTTCCAGTTGAGGCGCCCCGATGTCGAACCGCAGATAACGGGTGAGATAGCGGTGGGCGACCTGCGCGGGCCACCCGCGGGGGACGGCATGGCGCTCAATGAGTTCGTCCACGTGTTCCAATCCTTCGCGGCTGGCGCGATGCAGGCGCGCCGGAAGATCTCCGAGCTCGACGTCAGATTGCGCCATCCATGCCGCGAAGACAAACGGCAGCCCGGTCCACTCCTTCCACGCCCCGCCGAGGTCGAGTTGGTGGGGAACGCCGGCCGGCTCCTCACAGACGACCTTGTCGCCGATGAGCAGCATCGCGGCGCCGGGGTTTTCATGCGTTCGATCCAGCGGGACGAATTCCGGGCGCAAATTGTAACGGTGCGCGAGGATCAAGCGGGCGAGGACCGCCGATGTGTGACTGTCGGTGTCGCAGGCGAGCGTCGTAATATCCTGAATCGGACAGGGACTGAAGATCCGGACGGTAAGCGTCGGACCATCGCAGCCGATACCGCCGCTCGTGAGGATTCTCAGGCCGGCCATCCGCTGATAGTCGATGACCGGGAGCAGGGCGACGTCGAAACGTCTATCGCGCAAGCCCTCGAGCAGGTTCGCCGGCACGTCAAGCGACAAGTCGATGTCGCGCTCCCGCTCGAGACCATAGATAAGCGGCTTGGCATTGAGGAAGCTGACGCTGCCGAGCCGGAGCAATCGCCTCGAGGTCGGTTTGGATAATCCGCCGTAGCGCAAGGTCATGCGAGAGTGTAGCCGCTGCGCCGGGGGACGCGACGTTTTCAGGCGTTTTGAAACAGGTGCGGAGCGACGGAGGCTGGAAGAAGCCAAAGTTCCGCCGCGACCCGCAACGGCGCGCTCTTGAGAGTTGTGCCTGCAGGCCGCGGCGAAACGTGTGCTAGTTGCTCGAACTCGTGCCGCGCTGCATGGCGACGCGGCGCCATCGAGTCGGGGTTAGTCCGGTCGCCTGTTTGAATCGGCTGGTGAAGTGGCTCTGGTGCGCGAACCCGCACTCTGCCGCGATCTGCACCAGTTCCTTGTCACGCGCTAGAAGGTCGCGCTTGGCCTGGTTGATCTGGCACTCGAGCAGGAATTGCTTGGGAGTCATTCCGAATAATTCCGTGAATCGCCTGTGAAAGTGGAAGGGGCTGAGCCCCACCGTCTTCGCGATTGCCACCAGCGTCACGCCTTCGGCGAAGTGCTCCTGCATGAAGCGGATCGCCGGCAGCAGCCGGGCGAGTTCCTGATCGGCCTGGAGATCGGTGGGCCGAAGCACCCCCCACTCACTGCAATCAGGCTGCAGGCAGAAGAAGCTGTAGCTGCCTTCGCCGAGTGCGGGATAACGCTTGTAGGTGACGACGCGATAAGGCCAGTTGTCTCCATGGGAGTCAGGGAGCAGGACGCGATCCGCCTGGACGGTGTCACCATTAAGCCGCGTGAGACGATGCTGCGCGTGACGGACCATTCTCTCACGCAGCCGCTCATCCATGCTGGTCCAGGTTCTGTCGGGGAGCACGGAGCGCGATTCGTCGTCGATGACGGCAAATTTGACCTGCGGGCGGTCGATGAGCTGAATAAACTCCGAGCAGTCAGGGCCAGTTCGAGCGGTGCGGGCGGCCTGAATCTGCTCGCCAAACGCGGTCGCGAGCCGCTGCAGCGTCTTTAACTCAAGCTTGGTAAACGAGGCTCGCGCGGCAGCGCGGCAAAGGTGGATCGCGCCGGGGTACCCATTGAGCACGGGGCTCATCAGCGGCGCTGCGGCAAGGTGAGCGAGCCCAGCCGGCTTCATCCATTCCTGGTAATAGGGAGTTGCCGCAAATTCCTCAGGGGACCAGCAGTCAGCAGCGCGCAAAGGTGCAAGTTGCTGGATGCATTGCCACGTCAACCGGTCGTCGGCATGGAATCCGCGCGCATAAACACGGACGAGTTCGTCACCCGCCATCAAGGGCTGAGCCACTTGAAGGTCGCCGCGCGGGAGCGTCGTAATGATAAGGGCCTGGACACATTCGATCTGATTCCGTACCAGATCCAGGAACTGCCGGGAATTGCCCGGCTCGCGAACAGATGTCGTCACAGCAAGCGCTTTCTACCTTGGTAATCAAGGCAACGGGCTATGAAACAGGCGAATTGGAAGTAATACGATTCTGACAGGCATGGGTTGACGCTTCGGAGCAGATTTTTGCAGTTTCGCGTTCGATCACCGCTCGCAGCCGCTACCGAAGGGATGTTGTCTGGACGCAACGGGGACATGCTTCTAACAGCAGGGGATGTTGCATTCCGGCAACAAGGGTCACAGAGCGTTTATGCGATGGGCGGCTGCGGTCGTTTTTCGCTGGGAAATTTGGCCGGACGCGGAGGAGTTCCGCCGGACGGCTTGCTGGCACGGGCGTTGTTATACCAATTAAGGATGCGTCTTCTCACTGACACCCGCTTCTGGCACATGAAGGTACGGATCGCCTTGCTGACCCTGGTGACCTTCATCGCCCTGTGCTGAGCCCGCCGACGCCTGGGCCTGCGCCTCAGGACTTAAGCCAAAGATCTGAAACTGGTGCGATACGGGGACGAAGCCGTGCTCGCGGCAGATTTCATCGCGCAGCTGCATCAGCTTCTCGCTGCTGAACTCCAGGACCTTTCCCGTCAGGACGCAGATCAGATAATCGTGCGTCTGCCTGCCTGCGATCACCTCGTAATACGACTGCTTGTTATCGAAGAAGACCTGCTTCAGGATCCCGGATTCCTGCAGGTGGTTGAGCGTGCGGTAGGTGGTGGCGCGGCTGACGGGATGCTGCAACTGCTTGAGCTGCTCGATGAGGCGCTCGGCCTCAAACAAACCGCTCTGCCGGAGCACGGCGTCGAGGATCATCGCTCGCTCGGGCGTGAATTTCAGCTTCGCCTGGCGAAGGTATTGGCGAAACACGGCACACACCGGCTCGTAAGGGAGCGACTGCCGGCGAACCCCCGACATCCCCCTGGGGATGTTCGGCAGGATGTGCGCGCCCTCGCTCATCGTTTTCAGTCTAATGTTGCGGCGCGGCCCCGGCAACGTTGCATGGGCCGGTCTGCTGCGCGACAATCTCCGTCCGCACCCGCAAATGCACTTTCCCCTGGGCAAGCCGATCGTCGCGATGCTCGCTATCTGCGCCGTCAGCGGCGCGGTCATCGCGCGACACCCCAAGCCGCCGCCGCGCGATCTGAGCCTGTGGACCTTCGCCGACTCGCATGCCTCGGACTACCGCAAGCTGATCCCGCTGTTCGAGCGGGCGAGCAATCAAACCGTGGGCGTACACCTCATCGCCACGCGCGCGCTGAACGTGCGGCTCACATCGTTGTTCATGTCGGGTGAGAACGCGGCGGAGCTTGCGGACGCGGCGGAGATCGAGATCAGCAGCATCGGGCGCTACTTCCGACCCCCCGCGGAGGAAATCGGTTTTCTGCCGTTGAATTCGTACCTGGAGAGGTCGGGCTTGCGTGAAATCCGCACGCTCGATGATCCGGGCAAAGAAGGGTGGAACGCGCGGCTCGTCACGGACGGGCGCATCTATACCATCACGGCCGGGCGCTGGATCCACAATCCGGGACGAACGCGCCCCGATGCCTGGATCGACCGCATACTGAAGAGCCGGTTCGCACCGTGGAGTAAGAACGGCGTGATCTACGGCGTGCCGAACGACGTGCATCCGGTCACGCTCACGTACCGGAGCGATCTGTTTCGCGACGCTGGCGTCGACATCGAGTCTGCAAAGACGTGGCCGGAGCTTCAGGAGCGATGCCTGGAGTTTGGGCGCTACTGGGAGCGGCAAGGCTATCCGCGGCGGCATGCGCTGGAACTGCCCTTGAGCAGCGCCGACTATCTCACTGTGATGCTGCTGCAACGGCACGTGAACCTCGTGGACGACCAGGAGCGCCTGCACTTCACTGACCCGAAGGTTGCGTCGACAGTCGCGTTCTACGCCGGGCTCGTAGCGGGCCCACGAAAGGTGGCGGCGGAGAGCTCCGGGGGAACGGGACTTTGGGCGGGCGACATTGCCGCCGGGAATCTTTGCGCGTTTCTCACGCCCGACTGGCGCGCAAGCTATCTTCGGCGATACGCGGCGCCGGTCGCGGGTAAGCTTCGGATGATGCCGCTGCCGCGCTTTGAGCCGGAGGATGCGCCGACGAGCACCTGGGGCGGAACGATGATCGGCATTCCGAGGATGTCGAAACATCACGAGCAGGCATGGAAGCTGATCGAGTTTCTCTATCTCAGCGAGGCGGCGCTCGGCGCTCGGGGCGGAGAAAACGGCGTGGTGCCGCCGCTCCCGGAGGCATGGGACCAGCCGGCGTTTCAACGGGAGGACCCGTTCTTCGGCGGGCAGCGGGTGATGAAGCTTTACACCGAGCTGGCGGCGCAGATTCCGGAGCGATATGTGACGCCGGTTAGCGCCCTGGCGACGGCGACGCTATCGGTCGTCCTCACGCGGGCTACCGCTTACATTGAAGAGCACGGGACGGGCGGGCTGGAGGCGGCGTGCCGGCAGTGGCTTGCGCAGGCGCAGGCGGACGTGGCGCGGCGCCTCGAGCATGCGCGCTTCGAGCCGATACCGCAGCACTGAACTGCATCAAGGGGCGCGCCGCCTCTTCGGCTGCATTCACGATTGGCCAGCATGAACCGTCAACGCGCCTGGGCCCTTCAGCACCGTTTCGCACCCTACCTTTTCGTGCTGCCGTTCGTCGTGCTGTTCTGTGTTTTCATGCTGTATCCGCTGTGCCGCAGCATCACATTGAGCTTCCAGTCGTCTGTCGGGCCGCGGATGACGCGTTACGTGGGGCTGCGGCACTATCGCTTCCTCGTGCGCGATTGGCTGTTCTGGGTGTCGGTGGGAAACACGCTCCTGTACGGCGTTCTCCTGCTGGCGGTGCAGTTGCCGGCCTCGCTCGGCCTGGCACTGCTGCTGAACAGCCGCCGCGTGCGCGGGCGGAATTTTTTCCGGTTCGCCTTCTTCTCGACGCACATGGTGGGACAGGTCTTCGTGGCGGTGCTCTTCTACGTGCTGCTGGCCCCGCGTTCGGGGCTGATCAACCGCTTCCTCGCCGCGGTCTTTCCGTTCTTCGACGTGGAAACCAATTGGCGGGGAAATCCACTGTATGCGATGCCGGCGATAGTGCTCGCGAGTCTGTGGCTTTCGGTGGGGTACGGAATGGTCTACTTCCTCGCGGCCCTGCAGGGCGTCGACCCGGAGCTTTACGAGGCGGCGGACCTTGACGGCGCGGGAGGATGGTCGCGCTTCCGGCACGTGACGCTTCCCGGCATCCGGCCGATCGTGCTCTTCCTGCTGCTGATCGGCACCATCGGCGCGCTGCAGCTCTTCGAGCTGCCTTACGTCTTCTTCGGCGGCGGCGGTTCCCCGTTCGCGCGGATGACGATCGTAATGTATCTCTACGAGCAGGGGTTTGAAAGCGGCGACCTGGGCTTCGCATCGGCGGTCGGTTGGGCGCTGGTGTTTCTGATTCTAGTCGTGGCCGCCCTGCAGCTCCGCGCGGCGCGGGCGACGGGGGAAGTCTGAGCGAGGAATGCGTGCGATGGACGAGAGGCTGAATCATTCCGAAGCGGGCGCCGGCTCGTTTGCACCGCGGACCATTCTCGGGTTCGGCGCGCCCGCCCTGCTGCTCCACGTCGCGTTGGGCCTTCTCGCTTTCCTCAGCCTC
>JBBRCX010000014.1:0-59297 GCA_038204465.1 Tepidisphaerales bacterium
TGGGAGGAGCGGCTGAAGTGCTTCCGGCACACGTTGAAGCACCACTGCGTCGCGCCGGCGGGAGCGGACGCGAAGCTGGCGGCGTTCTACGGGAAACTGGCGGAGTTGGTGCGCCGCCACGCGAGCCAGGAGGCGGTGCGCGCGGTGATGCATGAGCACCACGGGTATGCGCAGCGCGTGCAGGGCGGGACGCCGCGGGGGTCGATCCGCAGCGAGGCGCAAAGCTTCTTCGCGGGCTTCTGCGGCCCGGACGGGAAGTGCCCGGAGTGGCTGAGCGCGGAGGCGTGGAAGCAGATCTGCGGGGCCCGGGCGCAGTGGATAGCGTGAAAAGACCAGCACTGAGGAATGAGTGGTGAAGTCCTGGGCGACATGGCGGCGGGGATTGATCGGGCTGGTCACGCTGTTGTCATTGCTGCTGTGCATCGTGTCGCTGGTCGGCTGGGTGCGCAGCTTCTGGATCGCGGACAGCTACTTCTGGGGGACGCCGGGGGAACTCGAGCAATTGGTCTATTCATCGAGCGGGCGCGCTGGGTTTCGCAAATCGGAGATCAGCTGGGGCGTCGTGCGCGGACGCGTCAGGGAAGACGGCGTATGGCGCGAGGCGAACTTCCGCGTGGTTGCGGATGTTCCGCCGCTGCAGCTCGACGCGGGCCGGCGCTATCAGCGGCGCGGGCGATCGTGGTTTGAAACTTATCTGCACGATGAACGGGGCGCGCTGGGGTTCGTGCACTCCCAGCGCACGACCGCGGGATCGAACGGCGCGATCACGCACGAGACGCACGATGCAGCGCCGTACTGGTTCCTGGTGTTGATCTTTGCGATCGCCCCGCTGCTCGGGGCAAGCACCTGGGGCCAGCGACGGCGCAGACGCCGGCTGGGACTGTGCCAACAATGTGGTTATGACTTGCGCGGGAACATTGGGTCGTGTCCACGGTGCGGCGCAGTCGTCGACCCCGGCGAGGAGATCCTGGCGTCAAGAATCGAAAAGGAGTTCAGGTGACGAAGCGCATCGCGATCGTAGTGGCGGCGCTGCTCGTCGGCGGTTCGCTTTTTGCGCGGGAGCGCATCCCCGAGCGGTCCGCGCGGGGCCCGGCGGCGGAAGAGGCGGGGATCCGCGTTTACTTCTCGCCGGACGGGGGTTGTGAGGCGGCGGTGGTCGAGCAGATCGCCCGGGCGCAGCGGTCGGTGGACTTCCAGGCTTTTTCGTTCACTTCGAATTACATCGCCAAGGCGCTGGGCGAGGCGCAGGCGCGCGGGGTGAAGGTGCGGGCGGTGCTGGACGCGGAGGCGACGGGGGACAGCTACAGCGGCGCCGCGTATCTGCTGAACCACGGCGTGAGCGTGCATACCGACGGAGAACACCCGGTGGCGCACAACAAGGTGATCATCATCGACGGCGAGACCGTCATCACCGGCTCGTTCAACTTCACCATCCGGGCCGAGCGCAGCAACGCGGAGAACCTGCTGGTGCTCACCGGAAAGCCGAAACTCGCCACGGCGTATGAGAAGAACTTCGAAACCCACCTGGGTCACGCGAAAAAATACGCGGGAGTGCGGCGATGAAGTCCGCGGCGAAGCAGCGCGAAAAGCAAAGAGTTAAAGGCGCGGCGGAGGCACTAAGAAAACAGCGGCGAGCGAGGATCGGACGAGCGTTGGTCAGGAGGGGTCGTGGTGGCGGGAATCGTAGGCGACGGTGACAACGATGGGAGAGGGCTTGCCGACGTCGTTGGGGAGGGTGGTACGGGGGAAGCCGAGGCCTTCGCGGGACCAGGCGCAGGGTTCGCAGAGGTGGATGACCACGACCTGGCGTTGCTGCCGCTCGGTCAGGTGGACGGTCGCGGGGTTTTCGCAGTGGTCACATTTCATCGGGGGTTACAAGGATCATAGCTCTATCGAGCGGCGCCGAAAAGGGTTTATCTGATTCATGCGTACGCGGATTGGGCGTTGGGGCGGCAAGAGCGTGTAATCCCCTCGGGCGCTTGTGGGTAATTGCAATTTACGTGCGATCGAGGTCCGTCTTCGATATGCTGTGCGCGGGCATCCTTCAGTGAACCGCCAGAAAGCCAGTGTGTACCTTGCCGACTGAGCCGCTCGCGCTGCGCATCCTGATCGTGGATGACCACCTCGATTCCGTGTCGCTGTTGGCACGGCTCCTGACGATGCAGGGGCATACGGTCGAGACCGCGGGCACCGCGGCGTCGGCGCTGGCGGCGGCTTCGCGCACGAAATGCGACATGATCATCAGCGACCTGGGCCTGCCGGACCGAAGCGGGCTGGAATTGATGCAGGAAGTTCGGCGGCAATATGGAATGCCGGGAATCGCCATCAGCGGGCACACGGGCGAATCGGTCGTGGCCGAATCGATAGCGGCGGGATTCGCGACACACTTGAGCAAGCCGGTGGTCTTTGAGTCACTGCTCAAGGCGGTCGAGGAAGTCTACAGCACCCACCTCGCCAACGGCGGCAAATAGGAACGAGCCGCGCGCTGCCCCGGGCATAGCCGGCGCCGTTGAGCAAGCTTCCGGCACAACGGCAGCGCTGGTTCCCGCCAATCACGCCCGGATACGGTGCGGATCGTACATTTCACATCGCGCGCTTGAGTTTTCACGGATTCACCTGAACAGCGGTCGGGTGCTCGCGCGTCCGCGCTGAGCGAGAATCGCGAGGCGGACGTTGCTGACGATGCTGAGCAGCGTGAGCAGCGGCGTGAGCAGCGGCATGAACAGGAGCCACATCGCCTTGAGCTGATCGAATTAGGCGCGGGGGCGCCGGGAATGTCTGGTAGATCAGTTGAAAATTTGTCTGGCGCCGGGCCGCACGATTATGACCGGATGATGACGTACGCCCAAGCCGCGCAACGGCTGGGTCTTTTTTTTGGGAATGAGAGCGAGTTCCGGTGACGAAAAAAGAATGAAGTAAAGGCAAACTTGAAGTAGCGGGAAGTCGTTCGGTTAGTAGAGTCTCAATCGGAAAGCTCCCCGGGATGGTGGTCCCTCAGGTGGCGTTCCAACTTGCAAGGTCCAGGGATGGAGAGGCTAAAACTGATGGTTCGGCGCACGCATTGGCATTCGTAGCCTCTGCCACCTCTCGGCGTGCGCCCGGCAGCCGAGAGGAAAAAATGCCCAGATTCACACCGTGGGACGAGCAACCTGTCGAGGGGAAACTTTTACAATCGGAAGATGAGCCTCTAGCGGCGGCGCGGAATTGTGCCGGCGGCTGTTCGATCGAGCCATTGGAATCACGGCTGTTGATGGCGGCGACGCTGCCGCGGCCCGACCACGTGGTGATCGTGATCGAAGAGAATCAGCCGTACGGCGCGATCATCGGTTCGGCCAATGCGCCGTACATCAATACACTGGCCAACAACGGCGCGGTGTTCACCAATTCGTTTGGCGTGGCGCGGCCCAGCCAGCCGAACTACCTTGCGCTGTTTTCCGGCTCCACGCAGGGCGTTACCGACAACAACGTTCATCCGAAATTCACCAGCCCGAACCTGTACGCGGAGTTGGCGGCGGCGGGCAAGTCGCTGGCGATTTATTCGCAGGGACTTCCGTACGAAGGTTTCGACGGCGACAGCAGCGGGGCCTACGCGCGCAAGCACAACCCGGTGACGCAGTTCACCGGCATTCCGGGCAGCGCCAACAAGCCGTTCACCGCCTTCCCAACCGACTACACGCAATTGCCGACGGTGAGCCTGGTCGTTCCGGACCAGCTGAATGACATGCATGATGGCACGGTCCAGCAGGGCGACACCTGGCTGAAGAGCAACATCGACCGCTATGCGCAGTGGGCGAAGACGCACAACAGCCTCCTGGTCGTGCAGTTCGACGAGGACGACGGAAGCGACGGGAACCATATCGCGACGGTGTTCAACGGACCGATGGTCAAGACCGGCAAGTACGCCGAGAACATTACCCATTACAACCTGCTGCGGACGGTGGAGGACCTGTATGGTCTCACGCACGCCAATGCCAGCGCGACCGCGCTGCCGATTACCAGCGCATGGGGTCCGGTTAGCTTGCCGGTGGTGAACCCGCCGGCCGCGCCGTCGGCGTTGACGGCGACGGCGGCTTCGTCGTCGCAGATCAACCTGGCGTGGAAAGACAACAGCGTCGACGAAGATGGCTTCAAGATCGAGCGGTCCACCGACGGCGTCACCTTCTCGGCGCTGACGACCACGGCGCCAAATGCGACGAGCTATTCGGATTTGAGCGGTCTTCCCAACACGCGCTACACCTATCGGGTTCGAGCGTACAACGCGGCGGGTAGCTCGGCCCTGGCCGGGCCGGTCTCGGCGACCACGCTCGCGGGGACAGTGAGCGGCGGCGTTTACGAAGCGGAGAATGCGCTGATCAGTATCGGCGTCTCGGCGGCATCGCTGAACACCGGGTACACCGGAACCGGTTACGCGGACTACGAGAACCCCAGCGGAGACTGGGTGCAGTGGACGGTGAACTCGGCGACCGCCGGCACGTTTCCGCTGAGCTTCCGTTATGCCAACGGCGGCAGCGGCACGCGGCCGCTGAGCATCAGCGTGAACGGCACAACGGTCGGGACGGTGAGTTTCGCGCCGACCGGAAGCTGGATGACGTGGAACACGTCCGGGCTGAACGCCGCCCTGAAGGCCGGGAGCAACCTGATCCGCGCGACCGACACCGGCGCGAGTGGTCCGAATGTCGACAACTTGACGGTGGGCGCGCCTGTGCCCGCGCCGGCGCAGACGCTTTCGGCGCTGGAGGATTCGTATGTTCGGGACGGCTCGTACGCCGCGACGAACTTCGGCAGCGCGACATCGCTGGTGACGAAGCTCAGCACGACCGGGTTCAATCGAGAGACGGTCCTGAAGTTTGATTTGAGCAAGGTCACAAGCGTGAGCAGCGCGAAGCTTCGGCTGTTCGGCAGTCTGGAGACGACGGCGAGCTCGAATATCGATACGGCGGCGTTCGGCGTGGCGAACGCGGCATGGAGCGAGGCCGGGATCACGTGGAGCAATCGGCCGATGACGACGACGGGCCCGCTGAGCACGACGACGATCACCGACACCACGGCGCGGTGGTATGAGTGGAACGTGACGAGTTTCCTGCAACAGGAGAAAGCGGCCGGGCGGTCTTCGGCGACGCTGGTGCTGAAGGGCATGGAGCAGAGCTCGCCGCAGGAGATCTTTGCCTCGAGCGAGGCGGCCTCGAACGTGCCGCAGCTGGTTGTGAGCTGAGCCGTTGATTCGAGAGTGAGGGAAGTTGGCCGCGCGTCGTTCTTTGAATGGCGCGCGGTTTTTTTATGGTGGGCGGGCCGCAACGGAGCGAATCGGGGACGCGCGAACGGCGTGCGATTCACGCGCTCGCCCTCAATCTCGCGGGGCGCCATGCCGAGTATGATCAGAGCAGCGGATCGGAGGAGTCTCGGAATGCGGAGCGTTAGCTGAAGTGAAGAACGTATGAGACGGCTCTTCGAAGAGATCCTGGTTGCGGTGTCGCTCGCCCTGTGCGTTGTGGCGGTGGCGTTGTGGGTGCGGGGATATTGGATTGGGGACGTGTGGACGGCGGAGACCGTGCGAGGGCCGGAGGCGCGGAAGACGTGGAAGAATTTGAGCGCTCATAGTCGGCGCGGCGGGGTGCGATTTCAGAGCCTGGAGGTGGAGGCTAAGATGGCGGGCCTTTTTTGGGAGACGGGCCTGCGGGAGGCGGCTGGAGGTTTGAACACGAGCGCAACGCGTTCAAGAGTTATCCATCCATGGGAAATCCTCGGCTCGGGTTTCGGTTCGAGCGGCGCAAATATGCCGATGCATCAGCGACGACCCGTGCGGGGTACTTCACGTTTCCTTACTGGTTCATCGTTTGCGCGCTGGCGGCGGGGCCAGTGTGGTGGTGGAGAGTGAGAGTTCGCCGGAGACGGGCATCGCGGCTCGCGGACAAGATCTGCGTGCGCTGCGGGTATGACCTTCGGGCAAGTCCGGGGCGTTGCCCGGAGTGCGGGACGGCAGTGAATCTAGCGCGCGCCGCTTCATAGAGGCAGCCGCGCGTGGATCGCTCGGGTGGAGCGCGCGTCCCGCCTTCTGCATGACGAGCGGAGCATCTCGAACTCGACAGGTCTTCATCAATCTCTCCTCACCTGTGAACGTCCGTAGCTCAAGCGGCTGCATGTAGTTATGCGCGTCGCGCAAGACTTATCCACAATGTGAATCTACCCCCCTTTGAAACGATCTTCACTTATGTTAGCATAATGTTAGGTACGAAGGGATGAATCATGCTGATCGACGTGGGGCCGCGGCGGTATGAGTTGAGGGTGATCGAGGGCCGGCTGTTTTTCAATGACGAGGAATGCCAGTGCCGCTGCGATCACGACCAGGGACAGATCCTGATCTCGGACCGCGTGCCTCATTCGATGAGGCTCGAGTTGGCGGCCCGGGCCGTGAACGAAACCTGGGCGCGGCTCTTGAAGGGATGGACGCTGGTGCCGCTTATCGGCGACGTCCCTTCGAGGAGCGATGAGAGTCGGAAAGACTGACGTGGGCGATCTTCCCGCCCGAGCGCGTGCGGCCCCCGGAGATTCGCTCCAGGGCGGCGCGGTGGAGATCGCCCGACTTGGCGCGGCGAACGAGTTCGGCGAAGCCGACGCCGAGGTCGGCCGACCCGATCTCCTGGACGTACGCCTCCTGGAGTTCCGCGGGCGACTGGACGAACAAGGCCATCGCGGCAGCGACGGCGAGCCATTTGCGCTTGGGCCCATAGGGCTGGGCGACGCGCTTGAACTCTTCCATGAGGGGCACCGGCAGCATGAGGTTGAACTTTTCCTTGGTTTCCATAAGCCCATTAGATTAAATCGTTTAAAAAGCACAAGGGAAGAATGAAGACTTTTCCAACATTCGGGCGCCCCCGCCGAGCGGGCGTATTCTTTCTATATTCTTACATACATGCCGCCCGACCGGCCCCCGCCGGCCTTCCGGGGGCAAGTGAGGCCGTATGAAACCGCGTTTTAGAGGTGCCCGTGCCCGCGCGACCAGCGGAGCAAGTCATCACCCCGTTTCTCGCGGGTGCGGCCCGGAGGCTTCGGTTCAGGCGGCGACAATGCAGGAGTTGAGCTACCTCGTCGCGCTGCAGAAGAAGTTTCACTATGAGCTGGGTTTCCTCCCGCGCGAGGCGCTGGCGTCAAAGATCGAGCGCGGCGCGGTCTGGCTGGCGCGCGAAAACGGGGAGCCAGCCGGGTATCTATGCCACGGGTCGTTCGCGAGGCCCGAGATCCGCATTTTCCAGGCGGCGATCCAGTACGACGCCCGGCGGCGTCACCTGGGGCTTTCCCTGGTCGCTGATCTGGTCGCCCGCGCCCGGCAAGCGGGAGCGGCGGGCATCTCGCTGCGCTGCTTGAACGACCTGGACGCCAACGGTTTCTGGCGGGCTGCGGGGTTTCGTCACAGCGCTACGGAACCCGGCGCGAAGGCGCCGCTGAACGTCTGGACCCTGCGGCTGGGGGCCGGACATCGCTTCGCGTCGCGGATCCATCCCTGCCCGGGGTGCGGAAGGACGACGACGGACACCTGGACGCGCGGGGCCCGGCGATGGTCGCTGTGTCCGACCTGCGTGGAGTCGGCCATCCATAACTGAGTCCGAAAGGAAGATCGCGAGGCGCACATGACGACGGTTTTCGAGGAGCGAATGGTGAATCGAATCGACCAGCGCGGGTCGCCGCGCGTTCGGGCGCAAATCAGCGCCGCGGTGAAGGCGTACCACGCCCGGCGGATGGCGGGAGAGAGCCTGCTGGAGGCGCGTCCGCGAAGAAAGAAGCGCGGAGAAAAGAAGCGCAAGCGCATTGTCGATCCGACCGCGATGCGTCCGGATGAGGGCCTGATTGCCTGGCTTCGCCGGACGGCGCGGCTGGGGATGCGCTGGCGCAATGAGCTGGATGAGGTGCAGCGAACCTATGCGCATTACCTGGGCGAGTGGGATTCTTTTGTGGCAGATTGCGCGCGCGAGCGGCCTGCCGATCGGCGGCGCTTGCGCGAGGGGCGTCGCGACCTGCTGCACCGCTGCCGCCAGGAACTTCTGTTCCTGCGGATTCCCAGCGCCGAAGCGCAGGCGATCGCATTGGACGTCGTCGCGCAACACCGCAGCCGTCAAAACGACCCAATTCTTCGCGGCCGGGGCGGTCGTGCGGTACCTACCGCGGCGGACGGGGCGCCGGTTACAGTTGAGACTGGGCGCGGCGAAAAATCAAGGGGTTGAGCCGCAGGTGCCTGTTGTCGGTGAACAGCTTGCAGCGATGCGGGCCCCAGTGTTTCAGGTAGGTGATCATGCACGAGACATTGGATCCTCCAAGGCCCATGAACCAGTCGCAGCGCGCGGCGATGTACGTATCGCGCATCACTTCGACACCGAGCTGCTTCTTGCCGCCTGGCGCCGGCTTAAAGTGCACGCCGGTCTGGTCGGCTGTCCGCGCGCACTGGGCCACGACGAGCCGGTTGGCGTAACGGCGCAGCCAGGTGTTGACGACGGCAGCGTCGTCGGTGAGCAGAAAGATGCGGTGTGGTGAATTCGGCGGCAGCGCGCCGAGCATCCCGAAGTAGCGCGTGTTGATTTCGTCGAGATCGTCGACCTCAAGGCGTTTGTCAGATCCGCGCACATGCACCGCGATCGCCGGGCGCCCGGCGAGGTTCGCCTGCCAGAACTGATCGACCTGTCGCATGATCGCCGGCTTCGGCTTCAGGTATTTGCTGATGAGGTACTGATACAGCTCAGCGACGCTGAGCGGATTGAGCGGATGGACATCGGGGATCCAGGGCTTGAGCACCGTGACGCTGTTGTGGAAATCGGCGACGACCACCCGCTGGGGCCGATTGAACAGCAGTGGCCCGGCGCAGCGCGAGAAGTCTCCTGTCCACTGGTTCACAGCCCCTTGGCGCAGGTTCGACGCCGTCCATTTCGGGGGAAAGAAATCGCCCGCGCGAACCACGTCAGCGAAGGTTGCGCGCGAGACGGGCTCAAAGAAGCTGTCCCACGCGTTGGTTGCCGGGTCATCGGAGAACAGGCTGTTGCCCCCCCAGTGAACGACCGGCGTGCGCCCTTCCAGCTCCGCCAGCAGCACCGAGCCCAGGACCTGATCCACATCCGACCAGAAGCCATTTCCCCATGCTTTGATCAAGAGGAACTTTTCGGAATCGCCAGCACTCGGGCGGTGCGCCGCTCGGGCTTCGGCTTCGACCAGCTTCTGTCTGAGTTCAGGCCTGGCGGGGCCGCTCGCCAGGGCGCGTCGCAGGTAGTCGGCCGCGAAGTCATACTTGCCGGCGCGGAGCGCAACCTCCGCCAGGATCTCCAGCGCTTCAGATTCCCTTCCAGTGACCACGAGCACGGCTTGGCCGAGAATGTCCGCCAGCGGCAGATTGCCCTCGGCGAGGGCTTCGCGAGACTCCTGAATGAGCTCATCCGGATTAAGCGTTGGCTCCGGCATCAAAGCAAGAAGATAACCGAAGCTGCCGCAGCCGGCAGAGCGCGGCGCATTGATTTCACACCGCTCACCGAGGCGCGTAGTAATATTGGCTCTGCCCGTAAGGCAAAAGCAGAATTGCCGCGCCTGATGAAGGTGAGACGCAAGCAACTGGAGAAGGAATGAAGCTCTTTGCAAAACTCACACTCGCGCTGCTGTGCGCGGTTGCCGCCTTCCCGGGCCACTCGGTTCGTGCCGCCGATGCGCCAGGGAAGATCTGGATGCGCTTGCGTTTGATCGCGCCACAGAACGTGCTCTATTCCGCGAGCATTCCGGGGGTGGGGGTGCTCGGCTCGGCGGGTCTGACGGAGAAGCTGGATAAGCTCCCGGCGCCGAAAGAGGCTGACCTGTTGAAGAGCGGGCAAGACTCGGCGTGGGCGCCGCTTGCGCCATCGCCGCGCAAGCACAACGACTACTCCGATACGGATTACGGCTTCACCCGGATCACGCTGTTGCCGCAACCGGGAAAGCAATTTCCGCGAGACGCGATCGTATCGATGGAGTTTTCAACCGCGCCTGACAAGGTTGCGAGCTTTCACAGCGTTGAGGAGCCGGCCGAGTTCTGCAAGCCTTTCTTTGCGGCCGAATCATCCGGATTGCTGGCGGTATATGTGCCGGGCGACGCCACGCCGGCCGGGCTGAAGAAGCTGAAGACGATTACCGAGATGGCGAGGGACCGGCTGAAGATCCTGGAGGACCTCAAGCCCGGCTCGCCGCCCCACCTGACGCGGGTGCGCGTGGGGACCTGGATGAGCGCCGCCGACTCCGGTTTTCTCAGCAAGTCGCGGGCGGAGATTGACTTCAAGATCGCGGAGCAGTTGGGCGTGAACATGATCACCACCGGACTGGATGCGGGGTATGGAATCGAGGACACGGACTTTGCGGAGCTGGCGCAGAAGCATGGGATCGTGGCGACAACCTGGACGGCATGGGGGATGAAGGAATGGCTCGCGCCGTTCGATCAGCCCCCCGCCACCCCGGCGCCAGCGCCCAATCCAGCCGAGCAGAAGCCGTTGACCCTCGAAGAGGCGTGGCATCGCGATACCGATGCGCTCTATAGCCGGCAGTCGCGCCTGGCGAAGCTGGCGCTGCCGAACACCTTCGCCCTGGCGAAGCACGTGAATCTCGGAGACGAGCCCAGCGCGAGTTTCAACGCCGACATCATCGTGAAGAACCCACCGATCCTTGCCGGCTACCGCGAGCTGATGAAGAAGGAGGGGCTGGAGCCCAGGGCATTGGGCGCCGGCACCTGGGACGAGGTAAACCCGCTGGATGAGCGGAAGAAAGTTGCGTCGCCGGAAACCGCGCGGTTGTTCTATCACACGCGGCGCGTGATCGACAAGCTGACGACGATGAATTACCGCGCCCACACGGACGCGGTGAAGAAGTACTTTCCACAGGCCGACCTGATCGCGGTCAACTACCAGGCGGGGCTCGTGCAGTACGCGTTCATCGGAAACACCAATGACCTGGACAAGGGGCAACTCGATGTGTTCGAGCTTGGGCGGCAAGGGGCATTCCACGGCGCGATGACCGAAGACTGGACGGCCGGCTGGGAGCTGGGGCTGGGCCAGATCTGCCTCGGCGCCGACATCCTGCGCGCGGCCGGACGCAAAATGAACCTGCCTCTGGCCAGCTATGTGGTGGGCGCCGAGAACCTGTACGGCGAAATGTTCGCGTACCTGATGCAGGGCGTGAAGGAAAACAACCTTTACCTTTATGGCCCTTACACCAACATCGGCCCGGTCTGGGCCGACAACCAAGAAGGGTTGAAGGCGTGCGCCCGGGGCACGCGCGCGATCAAGAAGGTGGAAGACCCCATAGCGGACGGGCATGTGCGGCCCTCCCGCGCGGCGATGCTGGTGGCGAGCACTTCCGACATCATGCAGATCAAGGGCGTCTACTTCATGCCTGAGCGGCAGTTCTTTTACATCGCGCTCAAACATAGCTACGTGCCGATCGACATCATCTGCGAGCAGGACATCGCCGAAGACAATCTGCTCGAGAAATATGGGCTGCTCTACGTTACCGATCCGCAGCTGCGCAGCGACGTGCAGAAGAGGATCGCGGACTGGGTGAAGGCAGGCGGCTGCCTCTGGGCCGGCGTCGGCGCGGGGCAGTGGGATGAGTACAACCAGCCCTCGCAGGTGCTCGACCCTGTCTTCGGGGTGAAGTCGCGAGGAGTGAGTTTCCAGAAGCAGTGGCCGCCCAGGTTGGCCGTGCCCTGGGCGACAATTCCGCAGAAGGCCGTCTACGAGCCGATGGGGAAACTGAAGTCGAACTCACCTCTGTTCGGCGGCAATGTGGAGCTTGCGGTCCAGGGCATTCGCATGGACTGCACGCCGGGTACAGCGGAGGTGATCGGCACCTACGATGACGGCAAGCCGGCGATCTGTCTCAACAAATTTGGGCAGGGCCAGGCGCTGCTGGTGGGCGCGCTGGTCGGGCAGGAGTATGCAACTCAGCACTACGCGAAGATGCCGGATGACAAGGCGTGGTCGTTCGAGGCCGGCGCGGCGGGGCGCAAGCTGGTGAGCGGACTGCTGGAGGCGGCCAAGATGCAGCGCGCGGTCGATCTGTCCATTCCAGGCTTGTACACGTCGGTGTGGGATGCGCCGCAGGGAACGCTGGTGTTTCTGCTGAACGCGACCGCCAGCAAGATCGCGCCCGACGTCACGGTGCGCGTGCCCGCGGGCGCGAAAGTGAAGGCGGTCGAGTCGGTTGAGCTGGGTGCGATCAAGTACAGCGTCAGCGGCGAGGTCGTGAAGTTTCAGCTCCCGTCGTCCGCGGGGCCGGACATGATCCTGCTGCGGCAGTGAGCGGTTGGGATCAGGAAAAACGGAGCTTCCGTGAACGAATGTCCTGGATTAAGGCTTGGTCCGTTGGAAGTGAAACGCGACGTCGGCGCTCGCTTCAGCGGCAAGCTTTTGGAGGATCCATCATGCCTCGCGGAGACAAATCCAGCTACACGAACAAACAGAAGCGCAAAGCCGAGCACATTGAGGAGAGCTACGAGGATCGCGGCGTGGGGAAGAAGGAGGCGGAGCGGCGCGCCTGGGCCACGGTCAACAAGAGTTCCGGCGGCGGAAAAAAGAGCGGATCCGGCCGCGGCAAGAAGGAGAACAAAGCCCCCTCGCGCAAGGGTGGGCGAAAGGGCGGCAGGGCTCAGTCGTCAGCGAAGCGGTCGGCGGCTGGGAGGAAAGGAGCCCGCACGCGGGCCCGCCGCGGCTCGTGACGCTTCTGCGAGGAAGCGCCGCGCTGAGATGGGTATCGCCATCAAAAGCAAAGGGACGGCACAGCGTGTCGCCCCTGTTCCATCCACGTGCGGCCTTCAAGAACCGTTCAGTCGACCCACTCCTCCTCGTGCGGCTCGGTCTCAAGCGGCGCATTGGATCTCGTAGGCGGTTCCAAATCGTTCTCCATCGTCGCCACCGCGTTCGGTGAATCTGTTTGGGCTGCGACCGAAGGCGCAAGCCGCCGGTGACTCAAAGCGGACATTAGCCGCCGAACGTGGGTCTCCAGCGCGAGCCTGCCGCTGCCGGTCAGCACGAAGCTTGTCACAGGCCGGCCGTCGCGGAATTGCTTGTCGATGTTAATCAGCCCCGCCGACTGCAGGCGCTTGGCATGGGCCGCAAGATTGCCGTCGGTCAGCTTCGTGCGCTTGCGCAGGCTGACGAATTCCTGACGCTCCTCGACCGCCAGCGCCGTGAGGATCTGCAGCCGTCCCGGGTTCGCAACCATCGCGTCAAAAGACATACACCCATTATCGGACCGTCGCGGCCCGCGGCTTGAGAATCATTTGCCGCACAGAGGCAGGCAAGCCTGGGCGCTGCATGCTAATGAATATAGACCTCCGCGATTCCCGCCGTGTCGGTAACGGGCGCATTGATCCAGATGCGCGCGGCACGGGTCTTGACCGGTTGTGCAAGCTTGACCATCGATCGTGCGTCCTTGTTGTCGCGCACGACTTTCAGGACCTTCCAGTTGTTTGTGTCCCAGATCTGAATCTCGAAGTCCTTGCCGATCTTGTCCGGGGCCCAAAGGACTCCGACGTCACTGATCGTCTGTTCCTGGTCGAAACGAACGGCCCACCAGGCGGGGAAGTCGGGCCTTCGCCCCTCGTCGCCCTCCATCGTGTCGGGGAGCCAGAGACTGCCGGCGAATCCGTCAACCGCTTTGCCGGCGCCTTCCCAGTAGTTGGGATGCGAAAAGGGAATTCCCGCGTGCGCGAGGTTGTCGGCATCGGTAAATGGCTTGATGTCCGGCTGCGGATCGGGCCGCGGCACCTTCGCCTCCTGCGGCGGGGCCTCGGGCGTAGCGGGCGTTGCCGCCGTCGCGCCGGCGCCGGCCTGGAACCAGAACGACTGCGGCTGCGACCAATTGCTCGAATTGCCGCCAGCGTCGATCGCGCGAACTCGCCAGTGGTAGCGATGGTTGGGCTGCAGCTTGCCGGCGATCTTCAGCTCCGTGGCGCTCGCGGCGTCCTGCGTGAGCGCGGCGTCTTCGGTACGGAACAGCATCTCCTTCGCGACCTGAATTTCATACTTGGCCGCCTGGGCGCTGGGCCGCCATTTCAGCGTCACCTCAGCGGTCGCGACGTTCACGTTGCCCCAGGGCGACAGGGGCTGGGGAACCGTTGCGGCGGAAAACGCGCGGGAGATCTGGGCCGGAGGCGCGTAGATGAACATGCACCAGGGGGAATTGGGCGGCAGCGCCACCTTCTGGCGGACGACGCCCGCCGCGGGCGTCACCTGCTGTTCCACGGCGTGCGACCAATCGCCCGCTTTCTCGTCGAACACCTGCGCCGTCGCGGCGCCCGTCCAGAGGGCCGGGATCGTCACGTCCAGCGTGTGCGGCTTGCTGTCGAAGTTGGACGCGTAGATGCCAATGACGTCGCGGCCATCCTGCTTCACGACCAGCGTCTTCACGAACAGGCTATTGGTGTCGGGATCGTTGACGATCGCCGGATAGACCGGCGCGGCGGTGACGAAGGCATAGCAGGTTCGACGGATCAGGTTCCAGGCGTTCGCGCCCGCTCGGCGGTGGTGCGGTTCCTGGATGCCGCTGAGCCAGATGTAATCGCCGGTCGTCGCCTGCTCGAAGCCGGTGTAGCCGAACAGATCGCCGTAGAGCGGGTCGCGCGTCTTCAGCCGGTGGGTGCCGGCGGCGCCTTTGACCCATTCCCCGTAACGATTGATCGGCTGATCGACCTCGGTGAAGACGTCGGCCTTCGGTTTATCCTCCGGCGTCAGCGGCATCGTCCGAGTCACCTTGAACTCGGTAGCCTCGCTGTCGGCCGTCGGCAGCAAAGAGTAGTTGAACATGGCATACAGAAACTGGTAAGGCGACGTCGCGCTGTACTGGCGATCGTAGATGCACGTCTCGTTGCTATAGGCCTGCTCGTCGCCATCGAACCCTGCCTCGAAGGTGAACGGCTTGCCGTTCGCCCAACGGTTGACCTTGGGGTCACCCAGCTTCATATCCTTCTCGGTCTTGCTCAGGCGGTAGCGGTTCCAGTCGATGGCGATCTCGGGAATCAACAGCCACGAGCCCATGTAGGCGCGGCTCCTCTCCCAATCGGGCCGCTCAAACTTCCCGCCGGGATACTGCAGCTCGGGCCGCGCGTTGGGGGCCATCATCTGGTCATCGTCCACCTGCGGCCTGCCGTCGATCGCGTAGTCAGCGAAGGTGAAGCTGCAGTAGTGGGTCATCATCGCGTCGGTCATGTCGCGCATTTTCTTGCCGCGCGCCAGCGACGTGTCATACAGGAGAAAGCGGATGTCCGGCAGCCACCAGTGCGGCGACATCACCGGCGCCTTCGGATTCTTCTGATGGACATAGCCGGCCAGCTTGCTGAATTCCGTCTGGTAGTTTTCCGCCCAGCGCGTGCCGTCGTAGCCGGCTGCCGCCCACTTATCGCCCCACCAGCGGCCGAAGCCCTGCCCGCGCGGCCCCCACTGCTCGCAGGTGAAGTTGTAGTCGGTCGAGTACGCGAGCAGCCCATCGATGCCGGGCTTCAGCACGTTCAGATATCCGTCAGGCTTGATCAGCGCGACGTCGGTTCCCGGCGGAATCTTGGACGCATCGGCAAACTGCACGTGAATCTTCCCGGGCTTCTCCACCTTCATCTCCGGCGGCACCGGCTTCTTGTCGACGTCGATAAACTCGCACCACTGCGGGGCCGTCGTCACCAGATGCCAGATGGAATAGAAGGTCGAGCGCCGATAACCCCAGTTCACCCGCGCATCCTCGGCCGTCAGCTTCAGCGCCATCCCATCGCCGCCGCTGTAGTTCATCACGAACGCGCCAGCCCCGGGCAGAATACCCAGCAGCATGCTGTTCAAGTTGGGATTGAGGCTCGGGCGCATCACGATGCCCTGCCGCCAGACGTCAAAGTCGAAATAGATCGAGTTCTGGTAGACCGGCAGGTCGTGGCCCGACACGGGCCGGACCGCGATCGACTCGAGCTTCGCCAGGCCCGGGCCGGCGTTGGTGATGGTTACGGAGTTGTCGCCCTTGTTCACCCAGCTTGCGATCAACGAATAGTTGGCCTCGATCTTCGCGATGGGCGGGTTCATCCCGGGCTTGCCGCGGACGCTGTCATAGCGCGTGTCGCCGCCGAACGCGTGGTAAGGCAGCAGATCGTGGTCGTTGACGCGCGTGAGGATCGTGGCGCCGCCAAAGTCGGCGTCCTTCATCGTGACCCGAAGCGCGACTGCCCGTTGCTCGGCCAAGTTGAGTTTCAATTCGAGCTTCTGACCGGCGGGCAGATCACGCGGCTCATTCAGCAGGACCGTCTCCTGCGCTCGCGAGGCGGTCGCGAGAACCAGCACCAATGCGAACAGCATCCGCGGCACACGCATGAAATGTTGCATAGTCACCTGAGGAAGTTTCACGCAATTCGAAAGACTCCGTACGTATCGTTACCCGTTTGCGGCGGGGATGTTGAGCGAGCTCAAACAGTCGCCTCGTGGTTTAGCATCAGACTGCTGCCGAAGTGTACGGGTTCTGTGTCAAAGCGCCTCCATCCCTGGCAGCAAATGCCAATGCGCGAATGCGTATGCAATTTCTGCCCGACTGATGATCCGGAAAGCTTGCAGGCTCATTGTCCTCACCTGGAGCTCGCGCCGCCGCAGCCCTGCCTTTGCCCGACCCGCGCGGCGGCTTATACTGATTCACTGAGAATTCGGCAGCCGCCGCTCACTGTTGTGGCTCGTCGTTTTGCCGGTGCAGCGGCTCGTGCCTCCCTTCTTCGCGAGGAGCGGTAATGCCCAGTTACACCACCGCGGACATCCGCAACATCCTGCTGGTCGGCCACGGAGGCTCCGGCAAGACCACGCTGGCCGATGCATTGCTCTTCAGCAGCAAGTCCGTCAACCGCCAGGGCTCCGTCGCCGACGGTTCCAGCTTCAGCGATTTTGAGAAGGAGGAAAAAGAGCACGGCCACTCGATCTACTCATCGGTGCTGCACATCGATCACGCCGGGAAACGCATCAACCTGATCGACACGCCCGGCTCGCCCGACCTGATGGGCGCGGCCATCGCCTGCCTGCCTGCCGTCGAAACGGTTGCCGTCGTGATCAACGCTCAAGCGGGGATTGGCGTGGTGACCCGCCGGATGATGGAAGCCGCCAAAGAGCGAAACCTTCCGCGGGCGATCATCATCAACAAGTGCGATGCGCCCGACGTCGACCTGGAGTCGCTCGTGGTGCAGGTGCAGGAGGCGTTCGGCCACGAATGCCTGCCGATCAACCTGCCGACAAACGGCGGTAAGGCCGTAATCGAGTGCCTGCTTAACAAGGAAGGTGAAAGCGACTTCGGTCCGGTCCAGAGGGCACACACCGCCATCCTCGATCAAATTGTCGAGCTCGATGAAAACCTGATGGAGGCTTACCTCGGCGGCGAGGAACCCAACTACGAAGCGCTGCATGCTCCGTTCGAACAGGCGATGGATGAGTCTCACCTGATCCCGATTCTTTTCACCGACGCCAAGACAGGAATGGGGCTTCCCGAACTGCTCGACTCGATGGCGCGCCATTTTCCCAGCCCGGTCGAAGGTAATCCGCGCGAGTTTCTCTCGGGCCAGGGCAGCGACGAGCGGCCGTTCAAATACGAGATCGATGCGAACAAACCGCTGATCGCCCACGTGTTCAAGGTGACTACTGATCCCTTCGTCGGCAAGCTGGCGATCTTCCGCGTGCACCAGGGGAAGGCGGCTGGAAACACGCAGGTTTACATCGGTCATTCCAAGAAATCGATCAAGCTGGGGCACGTTTTCCACCTGCAGGGCAAGGAGCATCGCGAGGTCGACGCGATCATCGCGGGCGACATTGGCGCGGTGGCGAAGATCGAAGAGATCCATACCGGCGACGTGCTGCACGACGATCACGCGCTGGACTCGGTGCACCTGCGCCCGCTCATCTTCCCAACGCCGATGTATGGACTGGCCATCACCCCCAAGGCGCGCGGGGACGAGCAGAAAATTTCGGGCGCGCTGGCCAAGCTGGCCGAGGAGGATCCAACTTTCAAATGGGGCCATGACCGCCAGACACACGAGGTGGTCATCAACGGACTCGGCGAATTGCACCTGCGCATGGCGCTGGAGAAACTGAAGAACCGCGGGCTCCACGTCGATATCAAGCCGCCCAAGATCGCCTACCGCGAGACCATTCAATCCAACGCCGAAGGCCATCACCGGCATAAAAAGCAGACGGGCGGCGCAGGTCAGTTTGGCGAAGTCTTCCTGCGCATCGAACCGCTGGAGCGCGGCAAGGGCTTTGAATTCGCCGATGAAATCTTTGGCGGCACCATTCCGGGGCAGTTCGTGCCGGCGATAGAGAAGGGTGTGCGCGAGGTCATCGACCAGGGCGTTCTCGCGGGCTATCCGGTGCAGGACGTGAAGGTCGTCGTCTACGACGGCAAGCACCACCCCGTCGACAGCAAGGAAGTCGCCTTCAAGACCGCCGGCAAGTTCGCCTTCAAGGACGCTTTCATGAAGGCGCGGCCCGCGCTGCTCGAGCCGATCGTCAACATCGAGGTTACCGTCCCGGAGCACAACGTCGGCTCCATCACCGGCGATCTCTCCGGCAAGCGCGGCCGCATCCAGGGCACCGACATCCTGCCGGGCGGCATGGCCCAGGTGAAGGCCCAGGTCCCGCTGGCCGAGGTGATGCAATACCAGTCGCAGCTCAAGAGCGTGACCGGCGGCCAAGGGTCATTCGTCATGGAACTCAGCCATTACGAGCCCGTCCCGCCCCAGGTGCAGCAACAGGTCGCGAGCCAGTACAAGCCGCGCGTCGAAGAAGAATGACTACTGATATCGAGCGATGCGTTACAATGTCGCTCGTTCAGTTGAAATCAATTGAGGAGTTCCACCCGTGGGTGCTGAATCGGAACGAGCACGCGTGTATGACGGCGACGGCGACCTGCTCATGCAGGAGCAGCAGCGCGGCGCCGTGGGGCGCATCATCCTGCTCCCCGACTCCCTCCCCTCCAAGACCCCGGACCCCACGCCGCGCATCCGCGTGATGTGGGGGCAGCATCTGCTCGAAGACCTGCTGCTGGGCCGCTACCGCTCGCTCGTGTGCGCGGTGAACGCCGAGGACAATCGACGGGGGATCATTGCCCAGCTCGCGTCGCTCCTGCCGACGAGCCAGTGGGACGAGAAATCGATCACCACCCACGCGGCCCAGTTCGTCAGGGCGCCAGGTCCTGTAAAGATCCTCAAGTACGATATGGACGCCGTGGAGGTGCTCGCGGTTTTGCGCCCGCGCGATCACGAGACGCTTACCCTTAGCGACCTCGCCACCGCATTCAAGATCGCCGCCGACATGATCCAGCGCAAGTCGGACCGTCTTCCCTCGGCGTCGGTTGCCTTCCTCGGCGCCCACGCGAATGTGCTGGCCGACCGCGACGGCAGCGAACCGAGCTTCGAAGCCGTGCTGCGCACGATGTACGATGCGGGCTATACCGGCGACGTCTATCCGCCCCCGTCGATGTGGCGACTCCCCCCCGTCGGCGTCTTCGCGCGCTACCCATTCCCGCCTTCATTGGAACACGTCCGTAGCGGCGGATTCTGATTCGAAGCTTCACTGTGGCGCGCGCGACTCGCTCGTGCGGGCCGCTGCACGCTGCGGATCGTCCCCGTTGCACGCCACACGCGGCTCAATCAGGTGGTCCGCCAGCGCGCACTTGCCCGAGTCGAGGTCCGCTTGCCACTCCGGATCCATCTCGACTCCCTCCCCCAGAACCAGCTTCGGGAGATAAGTTGTGACCGAACGCGGTCGCTCCAGGTCCTGCATCGAACGATAAAGCCCGCGGCGCTTCGGCCCGGTAACCACCTGCGCGTGCTGGGTCAAAGTCCAGTTGGCGTTCGCTTCACGAACGGGATCGACCTTTTCGCCGGCGAGGCAGATGCGCTCCGGGAAAGGGACTGCTTCATCGGCGACCACGCCGAGCGCGCCCCAGATCGTCGCGCCGCCGGGCCGGCCTGCTTCCGCGTTGGTCAGGTCCCACAAGCGCTGGTGCCGCCGATCACATGCCTCGCTGAATTTCAGGTCCGACGAGTCTTCTTCGGTCTCACCCTTGAGCAGCGCCGCCTTGGTCGTCTGCCGGCGCTTGAACGCGTTCATCTCCGGATCGAGGTAACTGCATGCGGTGACGGCCGCCGCTCCATTGACGGTTGGATAGCGATACGCGACGCGACAGTTGCTCTTCTCCACCGCGACCGCGTTCAGGTCCTCGTCCACCCAGAGTTGGTTTGCCGGCCCCCAGAACTCGACGTAGCGCGTCATGAACGTCACCATCTCGCGAATGTCCTTCAGGCATTCGCGCGGCATCAACTCCCACGGATCGCACGGGAAAATGCAGGAGGGTTCTTCGTCGAGCAGCGTCGCGCTGGCGACGCTCCCCTGAATTGGCGAAAGCTTCTTCTTGGGAATCTTCTTCAACCTGAACTGGACCACCGCCTTGTAATACCAGGGGCGCGGCACGTCATCGCGGTTGTCGCTGATCGTCACGCCGTCGGCGCCGTGCGGGAAGAAGACGTTGGTGCACTGAAGCTGCGGCGTGGCCAGGTCGTAGCGCGCGACGTGACGGGTGTTGAACCGCCGGAGCATGAAAAACGCGAAGGAGTAGAAGTAGGCGGCGGCCGTCTCATCAAATCCGGTGGCGTCGCGAAATCCCTCGCGCTCGCCGGCATGGCGGTCGATCAGCCCGCGCATTTCAGGGAACATTGTGTAGTCGGGCGTGCACGCGAGGCGCTCGCGGTCGAAATCGCGGATCGCGCCCGCCATGTCCAGATCGCCCACCGTGGGATACAGCTCGCGCATCATGCGGAAGTCGCGCTGCATCGCCTCGATGACGTTGCCCGCTTTGCGTCCGGCGCGCCCCCCGCGCTGACGACCCTCCTCCAACAACTTGCTCATCCGACTGCTCCCGCCGCGCTCCGCCAACCACCTCCGGAGCACACCATTCATCTTAGGACGGATCGACCCCCAGGAGAAACCGGCCGACGCCGCCCGCGCTGCGAACCTTCCCCGGAGCGTTCTGATCGTGCGGGACCTGCGTTCCAAGATAGTAGAACCACCAGGTTCCGGGCCGCTCGCCCGCAATCGCGCCCGGACAGACGTAGATGCCTTTGGAATCAAACCCGGTTCCAAGCGGCAGGACTGGCTCGCGCCCAACCCGCTCGAAGCTGCGCCCATCGGGGCTCGTCGCCGCGTGGGGGACGACAACGTCCTGTTTCGTATAAAACCCGGCGGGGAACATCAGGTAAAGCTCGGCTCCCAGTCGCGTCGCGGCACTGGTATAGAACTGCAATTCGGGTGGGTCCGCCGAATCCGGCCTGAGGATTTCGACGGGCGGCGGGAAATCCCCGAACACCGGCGATTCGCTGTACCCCACCGTCCGCAACCCCCGGTAGTCGCCTTCCGTCCAGAGCCGCACGTACAGCCGATAGATATCGCCATCCCGGAAGCAGACCGTCTGCGTGTCGGAGTTAAACGGCAGCAGCGGCTCGCGAAGGAAAGTCCATCTCAAGCCATTGGGCGAAACGGCGCCCAGCACGAACCATTGGCTTCCCTGAAGGCTGCTGTAGACGAGCTTGTAGCGCTGTTCCGGCGGCGCGCCTTCATCTCGAAAGACAGTCTGCCCGTGGAACCCGCCGACGCCACGGCCCTTAAACAGGATATTGTTCGCGCGCGAGCCGTCGAACTCGACCAATCCCAGCGAAGGCTTGGTCCAATGAACTCCGTCCGCGGAGGCCGCGTAGCAGAAATACGAGTCGCGATCGTCCTGATAGGTGTGGTCGTAGGCGGTATACCAGAGCCGCCATTCGTCCCCTTCTCGGATCACGTTGAAATACGCGAGTGAGAAGTCTTCGTAGGGCCGGTCGCATACCAGCAACGGCTCGGTGGTGCGCTGCAGGACTCTCAGGCGCATGGGAATCAACTCAGGCCCGGGTCAATCAGTGAACACGCCGCGCTGCTGCTCGACGGTGCTGAGCCGGATGTGACGGGTGACGCTGGCCAGGAAGATCGCGACGAGCATGATGATCAGGTTGATCCGCATCCAGCCGATCGCCCGCGCGGGAGGCCGCGAGCCGTTCGTCAGCACCAGCGCGATCATCATGGCGAGCACCGAGAGCACGACGTGAAACGTCGACCAGAAGAACGCCGCCGTGTAGTCGCGCGGACCGAGGTGAATGATCGTCCAGAGAAACGTCGGCGGCTGCCCGGGCGGGCGCTGGCGGGTATACGTCGGCCACATGCGATACAGCGCCAGTCCGCCGCTGATGAGAAACAACACGACGCTGAGCCGGACAACGGATCGGAAGACCCAGCGCGCCTTCGCGAAGACGTCGAGTTGCTGCGCCTCCTTCAGGTCGCTGATGGCCACCGGCACCACCAGCTCGTAGAAAAAGGTGCCGCCGACGAGGAGCGTCGTGGCGACGATGTGAAGCCAGCGGTCCACCGGGTAGACAATGTCATAGACCCACTGCTGCACGGTCCTCCTCTCGGCCCCGCGGAAGTCTAGCAGGTAGCCGGATCGTTCCGAACAGTTATCAAGGCTCGCGACGCCGTTGGATCGACCGCCCGCGCGAAGGCAGGCGGCTTGCTGCCGGATATGCCGGGACCGCGAATCAATGTGCTCGCAGGTGGGCGCATCGCGTCGCCTAAGACTTCGAGAGCCGGACTATTATCGGCCGTGCTATGCTATCCGCATGACCACTTCATGCTTAACGGTGGCGGGGGCGACGGCGGCGGGGATGTTGCTCGGCGCGGGAATCCTTCATCTCCTTCCGAAGCTCGGCGGCAGCGGACGACGCCTCTCCGACGCGCTTTGCCGCGCTCCCGCGCTGGATTGGGTCATCACTTATTTCACCATCGCCCCGCTGGTCGCCGGGCCGACCCTCGCGGGGTGGCGCGGCCTTGGCGGCGCGGTGGGCGGGCAAGTCGGCGGCTTGCTCCTGTGGACGTTTCTTCATGAGTTGTTCCACCGTGAGGCCGTGCGCGGGCCGCGGATCGTGACCACCATCGATCGGCTCACCGGCAAATGGCGCAACTATCTCGCGACCTGGATCACGGCCCTGGCGACGCCGGTGTTGTGGGCGGTGCGGATGGCGGAGTTGATCGTCTATCCGGCGCTGACCTGGCTGGTCGGCCTTCCCAAGTACAACGCAGCCGATTGGGTAAACGTCAGCCGGCAGAAGTTCGACGGCCTGGTGGGCCACGACCTGATCTGGTGCCTCTACTGCGATTGGATGACCGGCATCTGGTCGCTGGGGACGGAAATGCTGCGCCACATCGAATCGTTCTGGTGCCCGATCCAATTCGCCAGCGGAGCGAAATGCCGGAACTGTGCGATCGACTTCCCGGACGTCGCCCATGGCTGGGTCCCGCCGACGGGACCATGGCCGACGTGACGCGGACGCTCGAGACCATGTATTCCGATGGCCGCCGGGCCTGGTTCGGACATCCGGTGCGCGTCACGGTGAAGGGGGCGAGCCGTTGCGGAAGCAGACGAGAGACGCCTTGCGGAGATGTCGCGCGCATAAAATTCGCCGCGAAGATGCCGTTGGTATAATGTTTGTACTCGATCGGGATTGAACACAAGGACGACGACATGACTTCGACGCAGACTGCAACGCCGCCAAAGATCCACACCGCCAATGATCCCAATCGCAAGCTGAAGCGCCTCAGCCGGCGCGAGGTCGACGAGTATTACGACCGCGGCTACATCAAGGGATACCGCGTGTTCGACGAGGCGGGAGTGAAGTCGACGCGGCAGGGCTTCGAGGAGCTGATCAAGCTGCTGAAGCCGGGCGAGACGCCCAACATCATCAACGGGTGGGAGCGGTTCAACCCCTACATCTTCGGCTTATGCTCGAACCCGGTGATGCTCGACTACGTGGAGGACCTGCTCGGCCCCAACTTTGTCCTCTGGGGCACGCACTTCTTCTGCAAGTATCCGGGCGACGGAACGCAGGTGGGATGGCACCAGGACGCGCGCTACTGGCCGCTCAGTCCGCACAAGACGGCCACCGCCTGGTTGGCCGTCGATGATTCGGACCAGGACAACGGCGCGATGCGCGTCATCCCCGGCACGCACCGCACCGGCATCGTCGGCCACGAAAGCTCGACCACCCAGGGCAACGTGCTCGGCCTACAGATCAAGAGCGGCGAGATTGACGAGAAGAAGGCCGAGTACCTCACCCTCAAGGCCGGCGAGATTTCGTTGCATGACGACAACCTCGCGCACGGCTCCGCCGCCAATGTCTCCACCCGCCGTCGCTGCGGCCTGACCATGCGCTTCTGCACGACGGACGTCAAAGGCGACACCAACGTGTGGGCCGGCTTCGCGACCTGCCTCATGCGCGGCGTCGACGAATACAACCTGAATCCCAAGTGGACGCTGGAGCCCGGCGGCCGTGAAAAATGGGACGAGGCGCAACGAAGACTGAGATAGGACGCCCGCGAAGACTATGGACGCGCAGCTTCGCGAACGTGCCAGCATACGCCGCCCGGATCGATGATGTGCATCTCACGGCCCCAGGGGAATTGAGTTGGCCCCTTGAGGCCTGCGCCGGGGAAAACGGCCGAAAGGTTCTTTGGCTGCAGCTCCGACCAGTACGCGTCAAGGTCGCTCACCTCATACGTTATCATCTGGTTCTTCTGCCACTCCGGCACGTTGATCTCCTGAAGCATGAAGTACGCGCCGCCGAAGCGTAACCCCGCGAGTCCGTCGTGCTGCCATAGCTTCTCGAACCCCAGCGCAGCGAAGAACTCGATCGAGCGCGCGAAGTGCGGGCCGGATGGGACGAAGGGGTAAAGCGTCGTCGCGGTCGTTTTCATTGCAGAGCCCTCCACTCAAGCGCGGACCCTTCAACATCAATCTTTTTCTTGACCCCGCTACACCGCAGAGTTAGCTTGCCGCCCTGCGCCTTGCAACACAAATTCTCTAGCGGTTCATACCGGAGGAACGGTCATGGCATCCAATCGCGGCGTCGCCTACATCAAGCCGGGCGAAGTGCAGATTCAGAGCATCGATTATCCCAAGCTGGTCAATCCGACCAACCGCAAGAAGGCGGAGCATGGGGTGATCCTCAAGATCATCTCGACGAACATCTGCGGTTCCGACCAGCACATGGTCCGCGGCCGCACCACCGCCCCGCCGGGCCTGATCCTCGGGCACGAAATCACCGGCGAAGTCATCGAAGCCGGTCGCGACGTCGAATACATCAAGGTCGGTGACATTGTCTCCGTGCCGTTCAACATTGCCTGCGGGCGCTGCCGCAACTGCAAGGAAGGCCGCACCGGGATTTGCCTGAACGTCAATCCCGCCCGTCCCGGCGCCGCGTATGGCTACGTTGACATGGGAGGCTGGGTCGGCGGGCAGGCCGAGTGGGTCATGGTCCCCTACGCCGACTTCAACCTGCTCAAATTCCCCGACAAGGCGCAGGCGATGGAGAAGATCAAGGACCTGACGCTCCTCTCCGACATCTTCCCCACCGGCTATCATGGCGCCGTCACCGCCGGCGTCGGGCCCGGGTCCATCGCATACGTCGCAGGCGCGGGCCCGGTCGGCCTCGCGTGCGCGGCGTCTTGCCATTTGCTCGGCGCGGCGATCGTCATCGTCGGGGACATGATCAAGGACCGCCTCAAGCAGGCCAAGAGCTTCGGATGCGAGACGATCGACCTCACCAAGGACGCCACGCTCGCGCAGCAGATCGAGCAGATCGTCGGCGTGCCCGAAGTCGACTGCTCCGTCGATTGCGTGGGCTTCGAGGCGCATGGACAAGGCAAGGACGCGAAGGTCGAGCGGCCGGCGACCGTGCTCAACTCGATCATGGAAGTCACCCGCGCCGGCGGCGCGCTGGGCATCCCGGGGCTCTACGTCACGGGCGATCCGGGCGCGGTCGATGAGAATGCGAAGATCGGCATGCTCGGCATCCGCATCGGCCTGGGCTGGGCCAAGAGCCACACCTTCGCCACCGGCCAATGCCCCGTGATGCGCTATAACCACCGGTTGATGCAGTGCATCCTGAAGGACAAGATCAAGATCGCAAAGGCGGTCAACGTGACTACCATTTCGCTCGACGAAGCCCCCAAGGGATACAAAGACTTCGACAAGGGTGCCGCGAAGAAATTCGTGATCGACCCGCACGGCATGATCGCCGCGTAAACTCAACCGCCGTTGAACCAAAGCACCGGACGCGCCGATCGGCGCGTCCGGTTCTTTATTGCTGAAGATGGGATTTACCACGTATCCCGGAGATGGTAGAAGTCGCTCAGGGGCGGAGCTGTTTGAAGAAGATTTGTTCGGGGTCTCCGGAATCGAGGTTTTCGATCATCCCACTGGATTTGTAGCCGAGTTTGTGGAGGAGTCGCTGCATCGGAATGTTAGAAGAGTTCGTGGAGGTGAAGAGCTTCGAGGTAATACAGGCGGCCTGCAGGTGCAGCATTAACTCGGTGCCGACGCCCTGTCGACGAAACGCGGCGGAGACGTAGAGCAGGGAAATAAAGCCGTTCTCGAAGAAGCGGTAGTCAAGGACGCCGTAGGCGATGATGGCTGCGTCAACGATTTTCACGTTACAGCTTCCGGACGCGATCACGCGGCGGATGAATTCGCGCCGCGCCGGCGAGAGCGCCGCGATGTGATCGAGGTCCTCGATCGCTGCGGCATCGGATGCAAGGGCCTCTCGAATCATCGTATTACCAGGGATTTTGGCCTCGCCGTGAATTGTATCGGAAACGGCAAGACACTTCACAACGTTTTGCGGCTGTGGAGCGCCGTGCTCGCGGCGCCGAATCACGCACAAGCGGTCGCGCGGTGCGCGGGAGAAGACATCTGAAGCGACGATGTTGCTGAAACCGTTGCGATTTCCGCTGGCAGCATCAAGGCCGGTGGAACTTCTTGAGCGCTTCCGGTTGGAGCTCGATGCCCAGACCGGGCGCCGTGGGCAGCGGCATTCGCCCTTCCGTGATGGACGGCTCGGGCCGCGTCAGCGTCTGCCGCAGCGGAGAATCATAGAGATGCGGCGAGAGAAACTCGAAGAACTCGGCGTTGATCGTCGAAGCCTGGAAATGCTGGCCGGCCGCGGCGGTGATGCCCGTCTTCCAGCCGTGTGGAATAACCTGCACCCCGTGAAGCTCGGCGAAGTCCGCGATCCGGCGGATCTCGGTAAGCCCGCCGCAACGGTTGATGTCTGGCTGCACGACCGCCACCTCCCCGCGCGTGATCCACTCCTCGATCTCAAACCGCGTCGCGGAATGCTCCGCGCCGCAGATGCGCACCGCCGTCGAGCGCGCCAGCTTCGCGTGGCCGGCGAGGTTGTCATGGTTCAGCGTCGCCTCAGCGAAGTAGATGTCGCAATCCGCCAGGCGATCGAGCACCCATTTGGCCGCATGCCAGTCGCGCCATCGATAGCCGAAGTCGACCATCATGGTGATCTCGGGGCCGAGCGCCTTGCGCCCCTGCCGAATCACGTCCACGAGTCTTCGATCGTCCGCCAGGTCGTCGAACATCACCTCCATCTTCACCGCGCGAAAGCCCAGGCCCAGCGCCCGGCGGAACAGCTCCAGCTCCGCGTCGAGCACCTCCGTGAGCGTCCGCCCCTGCGGCATGCCGGGGAAGATCGTCGCGTAAGGCGTGAGGTGCGGGCGGCGCGCGCCGCCGAGCAGCTTGTAGGCCGGGCGGCCCACCTGCTTGCCCGCCAGGTCGTACAGGGCAATGTCGATGGCCGACAGCGCGTGAATCGCCAGGCCGCGCCGGCCCGGATAGACCGTCGCCTCGTAAATTTCCTCCCAGATCGACCGTGCCTCCATCGGATCGCGGCCGATGAGATGCTGAAGCGGGTTCTGGCTCCACATGTGCGACGTCGGCATCTCCAGGAATGATTTCACGACCGAAGGCGGCGCATCACACTCGCCGATGCCGCTGCGCCCATCTTCATCGGTGATGCGAACCACGAGCGTGTCCACCGAGCCGTCGCAATCGGCGGCGGCCTCGGTGTTCTCGACAATGGGAAGGACTTCGACAGTTCGTATGTTCGACATGATTCAAGAGGTAAGAGGTCGTGCGCGACGTTATGCCCTCGATATCACACTGACTTTTTCACCCCGAGCCGCGCGACTTGTTCCGGGAGCCCCGCGATGTCTCCGCGCACCCGATACAAGCTCCCGCCGACGTTGCTGGCATTGAAATCATAGCCGGGCGGAGCGTACTCGCTGGGCCACGCTTCTCCCGCCGACGTGACGTACAGGTCCCTCAGCTCTGGGCCACCGAAGGCGACGCTGGAGATCTGTCGCGCGGGCATCCGCACGCGGCGCTCGATCTTTCCGTCCGGATCCAGACGTAACACCTGCGCCCCATACCACTGCGCCGACCAGACGAAGCCTTCGCTGTCCACCGTGAGCCCGTCGGGAAGGCCATCCTCCGGATCGATTCGCGCGAAGGTGCGCTTCTCCATGAGCGAGCCGTCCGGCTGCACCCGGTATGCATTGATGACGCGCTGGATCGTGTCAGCATGATAGAGCGTTTTCCGATCCGGGCTGAGGCCCAGTCCATTCGACATTTCAATCCCATCCTGCACGACGCGCACTGAACCGTTCGGCTCGAGCAGGTACAACTTACCGTGCTTCTGCATGCCGCTTTCGCCCCAGTAGGTGGTCCCCGCATACAGCCGCCCTTCCGGTGCGGCCAGGATATCGTTGAAAAAGAGTTGCTCGCCTTCAAAGGATTCCAGGATCGTCTGGTAGTCATCCTGCCCGCGCCACAGATGCACGCCGCCCGAACCTGCAAACACCAGTAAACCGCCTTCGTTGAGCGCGATGCCGGCGGCCATCAGCCCGGTGCTGAGCGTCTTCCTTTCCTTCGTAGCCGGAGCAAACTGAAACACCAGCGACAATGAAAGATCGTTCCAGATCAGACGGCCTTTCGCGCCGTCCCATACCGGCCCTTCCCCGCACTTGTTGTTGTCGGCTGCGATCACCTCAACGTGATGGTCCTTCATGTCGCCTCCCTTAGTTGCAGATACGAGCGGATCGCACACAGCAGCGGCCCCTGCCCCCACGGCACCATCGCGCCGACCGGCATCGTTCGATAGTGCTCGGCGCGAGTGCTGGGGAATGTTTCAAATGAGACGCCATCGAGCAAGCCGTCCGGGCGCACGTTTCTCAGGAGGCGGCGGCAGGCCCGCTCGACCACCGGCCGATGCTCCCCGCTGAGCCATCCGCGCGCCAGCGCGCGCGAGAAGCCATCCACCACGAAGGCCGCCATCGATGATTCAAGATACGACTCTGCATCATCGAGCACTGTGTGCCAGTCGCCGGATTCGTCCTGCAACTCCGCCAACCGCGACGCCTGCGCGACCAGAATCTGCTTGAGCTTCGCCGCAAGCGGGCGATCCATTGGCAGGTGCTCGAGGGTATGCACGATTCCGAGCATCCCCCAGCCATTCCCCCGCGCCCAGAGCACACCGTTGCGACGGTTCTCGCGCTCGATCCAGAAATGATGGAACAAGTGCCGCTCTTCGTCCCAAAGAAGCTGCACCTGCGGGCCAATCGTCTGCTCCGCCTGGATCAGGTAACGTTCGTCAGAAGTGGCAGCGTACAGCGCGGCGAGAAACGGACCATGGAAGTGGACCGAGTCGACGAAAACGCACGGGCCGGCGTTGGAAACCGACTGCGCCCGGCGGCGCTGTTCCTGCCGGGCGTCAAAATGCGGATGATGAGCCGGCAACTCGGGCGGCAATTCCAGGTGCGCGTCCTCATAATGCAGCGGGCAGCCTCCGGCGGTTTGCCGGAAGCCTTTCAGATAATCGGCGAAGTCTTTGGCAGTCTCGAGTAGCGCCGGGTCATGCGTTGCCTCGTAGCAGCGAACGAGCGCCACGCCCGCGGCGGTGTGATCGAACTTGCCTCGGGGCTCAGGCTTCGCCGCCCAGGCTTTGAGTAATCCGTAGACGAATCCAAAGTATTTCTCTTCGCCGCTCACCTCGGCCGCATCCAGCAAACCTTCGAGCCCTACACTGTCTCCCCAAAACCACAGCTTCCATCGGTGTTTCAGCAGTAGTTCCGCCGCGCTGCGTGCCGCCTGCACCACGATTTGCCGCTCCCGATCCACTGCGCTCCAGCATACCCGCGCAGGAGCAGGACCGGTAAGCGCGCCGAATCTCGCACGCCGGCGAGTTACCATACGCCTGCTGAGGGCCTTGGATAGAAGGGCGGCGACACGCAAGGTCGCGGCGTAGGCGTGCTGGTCACGGAGTGGAAGCCAGTCATTCATATCTCGTATCTGCGCGGCACGTCTGAGGCAGGCCTGCTGCGGGTGTCTTTGAGTTCCGGGACGAGTGTTTTGTCGTCGCGGTATTTCGAGACGAGACCGCACGCGGTGCAGACGAGCAGGAAGCCGCGCTGCGGCCGGGTGGGATCATCGGTCTCGCGGTCGGCCCGGCTCTTCACCCACGTGCCGACATCGCCGATCGTGCGCACGACGTAGTTCATGCTGCACCGTGGGCACAGCATCCGGCTGTAAAGCACGAGTGCACGGTAGCGCCTGTATCCAATGTAGACGCTCATCACCGCGCCAAGCATCGCGAGGAGGCAGACCACGTCGAGCGTCCTGTGAAGCCAGCGCGCCTGCGCGTGGCGCGAAACGTAGAACCAGACGATCGCCGAAGCGATGATCAGCGCGCAGCCGGGATAAAGGTATCGAAGATGATACCGGTGCAGCGCCGCCGAATTGGGTGGTTTGCGCGCCATCGCTTACTGCAGGACTGGCAGAGTGTACTTGCTCCGCCAGCGATGTCACCCCGGCGCGGGCGAAGGCAACGCTTAGCGTTTGGCGCCGCGGAGGCGGGCCAATTCTGAGGACATGTTCTGCAGTTGCGGGCTCATGTCGTCGCGCGGGATCTTCACGTCGATCACGCGCACACTATTGCTGCCCATCGCGCTGCGGATGGCCCCGTCCAACTCGCCCCGCGTGGCGGCGCAAGTGGCTGCCCCGCCGCCAACGAGATCACAGATCTGCCCATAGTTCCACTGGCTGATGATGTTGAAGCGCCCATCGCGGATCCTCCGCATCGTGCCGTAGCCCTCGTTGTTCAGGATCAGCACGATGGGCTTGAGTCCGAGCCGCACCGACGTCGACAGCTCGGTGCCCGTCATCTGAAACGCGCCGTCGCCGACGAGTACGAGGGGACGCAGGGAGGGGTCGGCCGTCTCGACGCCAATCGAGGCCGGCACCGCGAATCCCATCGACAGGTAGTAAGCCGGCGCGATGAACTCGGCGCGGCGGGCGGTGCGGATTCCGACCGCCCCGAAGATCGCGTCGCCCACATCCGATACGACGCAGCAGTTCTCGTCCAGGTGCAGCGCCAGGATGCGCATCACCTCCTTCATGTTCAGCGGAAGCATCAGCTCCGACTTCGCAAGCGGCCTGGGCTCGGAATGGGGGTTGGGGTGCTTGAACTTCTTGGGCGGCACGCACGGGAGCGACCGCTTCGATTTGCTGCGCGTTTCGCGCTTGCCGCGACAGCGTGCCGCCGCCGCGAGCCCGCCCAGATAATCCTTGAACTGCACGCCCTCGTACTTGTGATAACGCACCGAGATCGACTCGGTCGTCGCCAGCACCGTTCGGTTGCGGTCGAGCTTCGCGGTGTAGATCCCCATGTTCATGTCGGTGATGAAGGTGCCGAGCATCAGGACGCAGTCGGCCGATTCGACGTACTCGCGCACAATCGAGTCGCTCGACATCGCGCCGCCATACACGCCCAGATAGAGCGGGTGGTTCTCCGGCACCGCCGACTTGCTGAGCAGGTCGGCGGCGATCGGGATTTTCATCGTTTCCGCCATCCGAATCACCGGTTCGGTCAGCGCGTGACGGTGCAACTCAACCCCGGCCAGGATCACCGGCTTCTTTGCCGCCCGAAGCAATTCGAGCGTCTCGGCCAGCGCCGCGTGGAGCGTCTGCGGGTCCGAAGCCGTCTCTGGCGCCGACGCGGGGATGTCGGTGGGAATCTCCCGGTCGACCATGTCGTGCGGCACTTCGATGTAGACCGGGCGCTTGTGCCGCAGGCACGCTTCGACGCAGCGCACGATCTCCGCCGCCGCGCGCTCCTCGTCGAGGAGGACGGTCGAGGCGACGGTCACCTCGTCATAGACGCGGCGCTGCGTCTCGAAGGTCTTCACCTTGTGGTGCAGCAGCGGGTCCTTCTCGCGGTCGAGCCGGCCGGGCGCACCGCTGATCACCACGACGGGGGACTTCTCCGCGTAGGCGCCAGCAATCGCGTTCAGCACGTTCAAGCCGCCGACGCAGTAGGTCACGCACACCAGTCCGATCCCGTTCAGCCGCGAGTAAGCATCCGCGGCGAAGCCGGCGCCCGGCTCATGCGTCATGGTGATCGACTGGATGGGCGACTTCTCGAGCCAGGCGAACGTCGGCAGAGCAAAATCACCCGGCACGCCAAAGCTGTGGCGCACCCCCCGGCGGTGGAGGTATTCGAAGAGGAACTGCCCCATCGGCATCCGCGCCGCAAACGCATTCTTACCGGACGCGCCGTGCTGCCGACCATTGCGCACGGGATGCGAATGCTCTGTGACCTGCCCATTGCTGTGCTTGCGGGCCATCTGGGTCCTCCGTCGGTGCGCCATTATTCATACGCATCGGAGAAAGCCGGGGTGCGTCTGAAGGAGATGACTCTTATCAGCACGACTTCGCCGACTGGCGGCGGCTTTTTGCGTGGATCGGCCTGCGCTGCTATTTTCTGGATATCCGGACGAGGCAACAAGGGTCGTTTGCTGCCGAGGTGAACGTGAAGCCGCAGCGCATCGAAAAACTGCCGTTGTTCTACACGCACGTCATCGGTTCGCTGCCGCGGCCGAAAGTGGTTCGGGACCTGCTCGCCGAGCGGGCATCGATGCCCGCGGACCGGTTCGCGCGCGAGATGGACGAGATGATCGTCTTCGCAATCCGGCTGCAGGAGCGCGCGGGAATCGACGTCGTCAGCGACGGAGAGTGGCGGCGCTCGCAATACATCGATGAGTTCCTGGAACGCGTTGGCGGGTTTCCGAAGATTCGCAAATATGAACACCAGGGCGAGACCAAGTTTACCCGCGTCGCGGTGAAGAAGATTGACGCGGCGGGACCGGTCTTCGCGCAGGACGCGCGCTTCCTGGCGGAACACACCGACCGGGCAACGAAGTTCGCGCTGCCCAGCCCTTTCCTGATCGCCATTCGCTACTGGCACGAAGACCACAGCAAAGAGGCGTATCCGACTTATCAGCACCTGATGGAGCATCTGGCGCAGATCCTCGCCCTCGAGGCGCGGGCGCTGGTCGAGGCGGGGATCGACATCGTGCAGATCGATGACCCGGCACTGACCTATTTCTGCGATCGGCGGCTCATGGCGGGAGAGGGAACGCACGACGCCCGGCTGCGCCGAGAATGGAATGTCGACAAACAATTCCCTGAAGCGGTGGCGGCGATCAATCAGATCGCCGAGGGGCTCAGCGCCGAGGTGCACCTGCACTGCTGCCATAGCGTGTACAAGCGGCAGAGCGATGTCAGCGGAGACTACAAGCCGATCCTGCCGCGGCTGAAGGACGCGCGCATCGATCGCGTCAATCTCGAATTCGCATATCAGGGAACCGGTGACGTCAGCGACCTGAAGTATCTGCCGGCGAATATCGGCGTTGGAATGGGAGTGGTGGACGTTCGCGGCGAGAAGCTGCAGACCGCGGAAGAGATGCGCTCGATCGGCGAGGCCGGCGCCAGGGTAATCGATCCTCGACGGATCGCGCTCAATCCGGATTGCGGGTTTGCCCCGGACGCGGGTGAGCCGCCCACCATCGACGAGGCTTATGAAAAGTTGAAGCGTCTGGCGCAGGCGGCAAGCAGCCTGCGGCGCGACTTCGGCGGGTAGAGATGCGCCGTATGAAGCTCTTCCTGCTCATCCTCAGCATCAGCCTTTTGGCTACATCGCCGGGAATCGTCGACGTGCTCCATCGGTAATTCAAGGAGTGACTGCGTCTATAATCTCTCCGTGGCTAACCCAGAGCATCTTCCCCCTGAGGTCATGGCCGCCAGGTTCGGCGTGGGAAAGCTCCAGCGGCACCTGTTCATCTGTCTCGGGCCGGATTGCTCGGACCTCCAGCAGGGCGAGCAGACGTGGGAATACCTGAAGAAGCGGCTCAAGCAGCTCGACCTCGCGACCGCAAACGGAACGGTCTATCGAACGAAGTGCCAGTGCCTGCGAATCTGCATCGGCGGGCCAATCTGTGTTGTCTACCCGGAAGGCACGTGGTACCGAAATGTGACGCCCGAAAACGCCGAGCGGATCATCCAGGAACATCTGATCGGAGGGCGGGTGGTGGAGGACCTGTGCTTCGCACGAAATCCACTTCCGGCCGGTCGTGAAGGCTGTGCAAAATGAAGTCCGCGGGGAAGTAACTTTGGACAAAGGAGCTCGCCATGGGACGCTGTGAAGTCTGCGGCAATGAGTACGACAAGACGTTCGAAGTGGTAATGGCCGGCGGGCGTCACGTGTTCGACAGTTTTGAATGTGCGATCCATGCACTGGCGCCGCTCTGTGCGCAGTGCGGTGTGAAGATTGTCGGGCACGGGGTCGAGGGCGCCGATGCGATCTTCTGCTGCGCCCACTGCGCGCAGAAAGCGGGAGTTACTACGGTCCGCGACCGAGGATGACTGCGTTGAATCGAAATTGCATGCCGGCGATTTGAGGGCGGACGGATGTCATCGATTTCCTGGATGGTCATCCCAATCGTCACTGGCTTTGCCGCAGCCGCGGCGCTGGCATTCGCCTGGCGGGGTCGGCGAGTCGATGCCCATCCAATCTGCCGCAAATGCGGCTTCGATCTTTTTCGAAGGCCGCCAGGCGCGGTCATCTGCCCGGAGTGCGGCGCCGAGATAGGGATTTCACTGCGCGACAGCGGCGCGGTCCGGTACGGTCATCGGCAGAAGCGGCAAGGATTGGCGCTGATCGCCGCGCCGATCCTGTTGATCTGCGTCAGCTGGATTGGGTTGCTGGCGTGGTCGCACTTTGGAGGCGTCGACTTCAACCGTTTCAAGCCGGTCTGGTGGCTGGCGGCGCAAGCGCGCGGGAAGGACATGCCGTCGCGCGACGCGGCGCTCGCAGAGTTATGCAGTCGCGTGACAGTCGGGCAGTTGCGCGGCGCACCCCTTCAGGCCCTTGTCGAACGGGCGCTGGACGAACAAGGTGATGCGTCGAAGAAATGGACGCCGGGATGGGGCAATCTGGTTGAAGCGGCACACGGCGCCGGAGCGCTTGCGGCCGATCGATGGCAGCGTTACGCGAGGCAGGCGGTTTCTTTCGAGTTCGCCGTGCGCCCGAAAGTCCGTCGGGGCGATCCACTCCCCTTAATGGTGTCGACCTTGCCGGCCCGCGTCGCCCGGGGCAGTTGCCTCTATTGCGTCTCCTCCATGCGCCGCCGCCCGGAAATTCTTGAAGCACCGGAGTTGACGCCTTCGGCCGAGCGATGGACCCCATTTTTCTCAGATCGCCTCGACGCCGGCGGCGCCGGCCCGTCGTTGAGTGTTTCGATGGGCTGGTCTATCCCTGAATGGACAGCGCAGATGCCCGTAGGAGCGCTCACCGCGCGCCTTCCGCTCGAGCTGACGATCTACGAGTCTCCCTCTCGCTCCCTGCCTGTGGTGCAGTTTCGCTGTGACCCGCAATCGAAATGGGAGCTTCTGCCAGCCGACGTACAGTCAGTCAGGACGCTCACCGATCCAAATCTGCGGTCCGAAGTTTCAGAGCGGATACGGTTTCAGATCTCCCGTAACCAAGGGCCGCGGGGTCCTGTCTCAATTCGCATCCACGACAACGGCGTCTCCGTTGGCTTGGCCTTCGACATACTGATTCGCGATGCGGATTCGGCTGCAGAAGGGAGGGAACATCGTGTCGGCGAGGGGACTTTTGCGCCACGATCCAGGAATAGTAGTGTCGGATGTGAATACGAGCCCGAGGTGTTGAATGGCGCCCGCGCCGATGTCATTCTTCGTCCTTCTGTGGCCGTGGCGGCGCGGACCGTCTACCTCACCGAAATCTGGGGCGAAGAAGTGGTGATCAAGAACGTACCGGTCGACGGCCCGTAACGGACGGAGAATCTGACCAAAAGCCAGCTGAACAGAGTTGCCCAGCGGCTCGCTATGATTCTTTGCGTGAGCAGCGTGGAGAAGGTGATCGCTCAATCGATCGCGCAATCGATAGGGCTCCAACCACAATGATAACGAACAGCAGTACCGTGCTCGCAGATCCGAAGGCGGATGCCATCGCGGTGCCGGCGTCGCAGGACGGGCGGTGGTGGGCGCTCGTCGTGGCGCTCCTGTTCTTCGCGGCAATCGCGCCGACGCTGGGCTGGATGCAGTTCTGCAATGGGATGGAGAACTCCGTCGTGGCGACGGCGCTGCAAATGCGTCGTGGCGGACCGGTGTTATTTCCCATGCTGCAGGACGCGCAGCGGACGAAGAAGCCGCCCATGGCAGCATGGATCGCGGCGGTAGCAATGCGCCCGCACAGCGTTCGGGCAATCACAGCCGACCAGGCGCAGCGCGATGCTGCGTTTCAATCGATCGCCTGGCAGGTGCGCTTACCGGCGCTGGCATTCGCGTGCCTGACGCTGCTGGCGGCATACGCGCTGGGTAAACAGATTGCCGGCTGGGAAGTCGGGTTGGCCTCAGCGCTGGTCTGCGGCAGCAGCGTGCTGTTCCTGCGCTTAGCGCGCTACGCGACCACGGACGTGCAGCTGGCCCTGTGGGTGACGGTGGCGAACGCGTTTTTCGCAGCCGCTATTTTCCGCGGCAGATGGTGGCTCGGATGCATCGGCGGCAGCCTGGCGCTGGGTTTGGCATTTATGAGCAAGGGCCCGGTGTCCCTCGTGCAGACGCTTCTGCCGTATGCGGCTTTTGTCGCATGGAATCGCTGGTGGAAACGTCCGCGGGTGAACCCGCCGCGAAGGGGATTCGAGGTTCGGGTTGATTCAGACGCAATCGTTACAGACAGACTAGTGCAGCAACCGGCGACGGCCGACGCGGATCTCGCGGATCTTGCAATTCCGCGCGTGCCGTGGGCCCCGGTGGCAGCCGGGTTGGCGCTGATGCTGGCGGTTGGGCTGCCCTGGTATCTGGTTGTGCTGATGCGGACACCGAACGTGACGCGGTTGTGGTTCGCAGAAGTGACCCGCGTTGGCGCGGACGCGGAGCCAGGAAACCCATGGTACAGCTATCTCATGTTCATACCGCTGCTGTTCCCATGGCTTCTCTTCTTCATCGCCGGGTTGGTGGAAGCCGGGAGCGACTTCATTCGCGGCAGGCGCAGTCCGATCGTCCTGGCAATGATGCTCTGCGTGCTGCCGATCCTGGTGATGGGCGTGAGCGAGGACCGGAAGGACCGATACCTGCTGCCGATGCTCGGACCGGCGGCCGTGCTTTCAGCTTGGTCCATGCTGCAGCACTTGCGCCGCACGCTCGCAGCGCACTCCCCGCTACGCGTCGCACACTGGATCGCAACCGCGATCGTAGTCGTCGCGCTTCCGATTGCCGGTGCGCACTGGCTGCGCGGGACCGACGGCGCGCCGTGGTACTCACCCGCCATGGCGGTCACACTGGCGGTGATTTGTGTTGCGATCATCGTCACAGGCGTGGCGGTCCAGCGACGGCACGCGTGGGCACTGATCGGCGCAACGGTCGCGGTAATGCTGGCGCTGCAGGCGGCTTTCATGTGGGGCTATCGAAAGACCGACGATGGCAAAAGCGAGGCTAAGCCGCTCGCGGACGTGATCTGGGCGCATCATCCCGAGGCAACGGTTTACAGTTATCGCACCGCGCAGCCAAAGCGTCACGCGCCGATGGACCTCTCAATTTATCTGAACCGCATCCTGTACCGCGCGAACGACCTTGACGCGATCATCGAGGTGCCGGGGCCGCAGGTGTTGGTCCTGTCGGAGAAGAAGCTCTCGTTGCATCCGTCGTGGCTGCGTCAGCCGAGCGGATGGAAGTGGTTCGCCCGGGTCCGCTGCGGCAATGACGACTGGAGCGCGTACTATCGCGAGAGCATCGGCGCGACGAGCCCGAGTCAATAAGTCGCCGAACGATGCGCGGGGCGCTCGGAACGATTTCGGCAATCCTCGCCAGTGCCGGATGTGTCCTGTTCAGGGGGGACGGAGCGCTCATGACGACAGCGAAGTTCCGCGGGCCCCTGAACGTTGTCTTACTGCTCTTGTTCATCGCGCTCCTCCCGGCATCCGTCCGCGGCCAGTCGTTCCCAGACCTGCGGGTGGTAGTTGGCAACGCGCTGCACCTGCACGGCGACGAGGCGATCCGAACGTGGGACTTCGGCGACGCCGATGGCGAATTCGGCGAGCTCACCGGCTACAACGCCGCCCATGTTTACGACAAAGAAGGCAACTACAAGGTGAAGGAGTCGGACCCCGACGGCTCCAACGCGACGACCAGGCTCCTCCGGGTCCTGCCTGATGAGCGGCGCGTGGTCAAACTCCCGGCCGATACCGATCTGGTAGCGGTGTTCAAGCAATTCAAGGGAGACACCCGGCTGCTGCTGCCCTGCGGCGCCGACTTCCAGGTAAGGGAGCCGATCCCGATCAAGTTCGCCAACATGGCGCTGGGTTCTTATGGTGAAGGCCTTCGCCCCCGGATCGTGCACATCGGCAGCCGCTCGGCGGTTTTCTCAGTCGACGCCGCCAACTTCTCGGTGAGCGGAATCGAGTTTGATACGGACGCTCCGCTCAAGACCAGTCCGGCCAAGGTGACGCGGCATGGGTTGTTCATTCGCAGCGGCAGTGCCAGCGTGCGCGATTGCACCTTCCGCAACATGGACGACGGGATCACCTGCAGCCCGCGGACGATCGCCTTGCTCGTGCAGGACTGCACCTTCACCGATGAGATGCGCTCCTGCAGCGTGTGGATCGATGGACATGACATCGTCCTCCTGGGAAACACTTCCGATGCCAGCTACCACGAGCACAACGTGCGGGCCAGCATGCCGGAGATCAAGCGCGTGCTCGTCCACGGCAACGATTTCACGCGCCGCCCCGTCCGATCGAAAGAATCGCTGACCCTGCGCGACGGGCAGTGGATGTACGTCTCAGACAACACCTTCCGGTACGGCTGGGTGCAGTGCTCCGAGGGCAAGCCGCACGAGGAGACGGTCTGCCGGCACATCGTGTTCGATGGCAACACGCTGATCGAAGGCGCGTTCTTCCAGATCAATCCCGGCGCCAAGGACGTTCGCGTTACGCACAACCGGATCTACTGCGACCCCAACACAGAGCCGGTGCACGTGACGGGCCCATACGTGGGGGACGTGCTGATCAACGACAACATCCGTATCGTAAAATCCCCCACCTCCAAGCCTTTCGTGCAATTGCACAATTCGCCCGTGGGCGTCACCGAGGAAGGCAACCGCACGGTGATCCAGCCGGTCCGAGAGTAGTGTCCGCGCCCGATCTCGCTCATTCCAATGCAGCCACGATTTTCCAAGAGGACAAACTTTTTCGTTGACAGTACGAAACTGTTCGTACATAGTTCCGGCGATGGAGGTTCGGATGGCGACTCGGCGGCCGACGGACGCGGAGCTGGCGATCCTGCGGGTGCTCTGGCGGCGCGGGCCCAGCACGGTGCGCGAAGTACACACCGACCAGGGTGACAGCGGCGCCTACACCACGGTGCTGAAATTCCTTCAGATCATGACGGAGAAGGGGCTCGTCGAGCGCAATGAGGCGAATCGCTCTCACGTCTATCGTGCCAAGCAGAGCGAGGACCACACTCAGCGGCGGCTGGTGAAGGACCTGCTCGATCGGGCCTTTGGCGGCTCGGCGCGAAAACTCGTCATGCAGGCGCTGTCGACAAAGAAATCATCGCCGGAGGAGTTGAATGAGATCCGGCGCATGCTTGACGAACTGGGGAGGCAATCATGAGCGCGGTCTTCTGGTCGTGGGTGGATGAGCCCTGGGTCAGAGCGGTCGGCTGGTCGCTGGTGCATTTTGTGTGGCAGGGGCTGGCGGTCGCAGCACTGTTTGCGCTGGCGCTGTGGTTGCTGTGCGGGCGCAGCGCGGCGGCCCGCTATGCGGCGGGTTGTGCCGCGCTCGCGCTGATGGCGGCGCTGCCGGCCGCGACGTGGGTGATGATATCGAGAAACCTTTTGGCGGCGCAAGAGGCGCGCATCGATGCAATGCAGGTGAAGACGGAACGCGGAGAGCGTGACGCAGCCCTCAGCGGCAGGCCCGGTGGCGCGGTAGCCGGGAAAGCAATGTTGAGCTCCAGCCGCTTGGATCGGACGCGGCTCGCGCGCTGGCACGACGAGCGGCTGGAGCCAGCGCTGCCGTGGCTGATATCCAGCTGGGCGCTCGGGGTGCTCGTGCTCTCGGGCAGGCTGCTGGGCGGTTGGATGACGATTCAGTCGGCACGGCGGCTGACGCTCGATCCGCCTGCCGAATGGAGCGCGCGCCTGACTCGCCTGTCGCCGAGGCTGCGAATCAGCCGCGCTGTGGTGCTGCGCATCACCGACAGGATCGACGCGCCCTCGGTGCTGGGTTGGCTACGACCCATGATCCTTATTCCAACGGCCGCGATGTCCGGCCTCTCGGCATTCGAGCTGGAGGCGATCCTGGCCCACGAGCTGGCGCACGTCCGGCGGCACGATTATGTCGTAAACCTGTTGCAGAGCGCGTTGGAGGTGGTGCTGTTTTATCACCCCGCTGTGTGGTGGGTGTCATGGCGCGTGCGACAGGAGCGGGAGAACTGCTGCGACGACATCGCGGCTGAGGCGTGCGGCGACACGCTTGTTTATGCGAAGGCCTTGGCAGCGATGGAGACATTGCGCGTCCGGCCGTCGCTGGCGATGGCGGCGACGGGCGGAACGCTCGTTGCGCGAGTGCGGCGGCTCATCGATCGGTCGCGCGAGCGCCGGCAGCGCGTTCGGCCGGCCGGATGGTGGCCGGCAACGCTGCTGATCGTGGCCATGGCCTTATCGTCGTTTTCTTCCTTCCGCACAGCTCATGGGCAGGAGCCCGCTTCGCGTGTCGCGAAGCCTGCTTCACAGCCCGCGACACAACCGCGCGAAGCCGCGAGCACTCATGAGTTCACGGAGGCGGAGCTAACTGACATGGCGTCATTGGATTCTCAGCTGAAGGAACTCTTACAAGTCCGCAGGCAGCTGTCAGCTGCTGGCGTCGCGGCTAATGATCCGAGACTCGTCCTGGTTCAAAATCAGATTTTGCGGGAGGCGAACAAGTTGCGGCAGAGGTCTGAATCAATCGGCACGCTCAACGAGTACTATATCAGCGGCGTGCCCCGCGATGGCGCGTACACGCTGGGCAACACGGGTCTGAGCCTGTTGCGCGCCCTCATCTCCGCAAAGTTCGATCCGAACCAGAATAAGTCGATGCAGGTCGTCATCATTCGTCGCGCGCCGCAGGGGCCAGTAAAGCTCACTTTCTCAGTGGCGCAATTGGTGGAAGACCCGAAATTGGACGTCTTGCTCGAGCGGGAAGACATCGTGATGGTGCGAACTCCGCCGCCGAAGGGTGCGTCCGATGAGATGCCTTCGACGATGCCACAGACGCATCCGGCACGGGGACCTGCGCGGCTGGAGATGCGCCTGGTCGCTCGCGACGGGGAGAAGCAGATCGACGAGCTGCCCGATCAGGCCGGGGACAAGGTGCGAGTCGAAACCAAAGCGCTGCTCGACGACTCGGCGGTGGAGTCGGCGCGGTCCAATCCTTCGCCTCAGGGGGGATGGATCGTAGAGTTGAAGTTCACGGAGCAAGGCGCCGCGCGAATGCGGCAGATCACCGCCACGAACATAAGGCGCCAGCTTGCGATCGTGTTCGACGGGCGGATACTCAGCGCACCGGTGATCCAAAACGTCATCTCAAGCAGCGCAGAGATTACCGACGGTGCTCAAGGATTAACGCGCGATGAGGCGGACGAGATCCTCGCCGCTCTCACCCGCGGCCCGGCGAGCACCACTACAGCGCCCTCTCGCTGAGTTCGGTTTGCGAGCTTAAAAACCCTCAACGTGCAGATCCCATCCGCCTTCAGGACGAGGGCAAAACCGTCATGACGCCACCGAACGAACCAAGAGTTTTTCGCAAATAGGTGGCTCCGGTTCCCTTGCCCCACCGTCGGCAGAACGTTAATCTGCTGCGCAACGCTCGATTTGAGCGAGCCTTATCTTGGATCGAAGGAATTCTGTAGAGACCGCCTTACGCGGCAGTTATGGATAGAATGTCCGTTTCCTCCCGTCAAACTCACGGCCTGCCCATCTTTCCAGCGCCTGCTGCCCTTGATGAAGTCTTGTACGACTACCTCCGCCGCTCCGACCGAATGGGCTGGTCGCCCTACGACTTGGTGGAGCAGGAGCGAATCGGCGAAATCGCCCGATCCGATCGGCTGAGCGAAGTGCAGGTCGCGGCTGTCAAGACGGTCCTGTTTGTCGAGGACCACCTTCCCGGCTACCTCTCCGAATACCTTCGGATCATGACCGATCCGGACGTTCCCGACGATCAGCACATCCTCAACCGGAACACGCTCCATTTCACGTTCAAGTGGGTGTCCGAGGAAGACCGCCACGCGCACGTCCTGGAGATGTACCTGACTCGCTCCGGGCTGGCGACCGCCGCTGAATTGTCGGCGGAGATGCTCCGGGAGCGCAAGACAGCCTATGTCTTCCCATACGACCATAACAAGCAATTGGTCGAGGGTTTCATCTACCTGGCGCTGCAGGAAAAGGCCACCCACCTCTACTACCGCGCCTTGGCGCGCGACCTGAACGAGCCGTTATTGACCACGATCCTGACGCGCATGGGCGCTGATGAGGCGAGCCACGGCAGTTTCTTCTACGATCTGCTGATCAAGTCCTTCAAGGGCGACCTCGACGCGCTCTCGCGGAAGATCTCCGCGGTCGCCAACGACTTCAAAATGCCGGTCCAGAACAACCTGCTTAACTATCGCCGGCAACTGCTCGGGATGATGAGGGCCGCCCCAAGCTACCGTCATCCCGATGTCTTTGCCGACATGATGCGGGCAGTCGACCGTGCCGCCGCGCAATACGGCCGCGATGCGCTGCAATTGATCACGCCGGCCGAGCCGTCTGCGATTGCCGAATAGCTGCCAAAAACCGGCTCTAAATCCCGTCCGGCTCTGGCTATTTCGTGCCGCGGTGGTAACCTACAGCCGGTAAGTTCGACGAACGAGTTCTCCGGTACGACCCTCTTTTCGGTTCCCGCACCAGAACAGCTCAATCGCCCCTCCTACCCTCCCGGTTGGAACGTCGGCCCTCTCTCATGCTGCCAAAGCGGGCCATCGCGCCGGAAGAACGAACTGTCATCGACGGAGGGATTGAACCATGACCGAGAAGGACGCACCCAAAAGCGCGTTTGCAAAGGGTCCGCCCGCAACCGGCGAAGACCTCTCCGACCAGATCGAACGCGCCATCGGCAAGGACCCGCAGGACCGCGTCCGGTGCGTCCGCGTCTTCGAAGACTACTACCGATGCAACTGGTGGGCCCCCGCCGTTTCCGGGCCAGGCGCCTTCGATAAGTCCTACAATTGGGGCGTTCTTACCACCCATCATGTCCGGCGAAGCTGTTTCCTAAATGCCACCATGGATAGCGGACAACTGGTCATGAAAGAGGTTCGCGGAGCCGTCCCACCCAGCGAATAACCAACCATTAACGCCATTTTCGGCCTTCCAGCTGGATTCTTCGCTTCCTGCCCACGGGAAACGGCAGCCACCACCCTGTACTCGCCCCCCGCTCCTGCTTGACAATCTCGTCCGGCCAGCCGGATGATGCCCCGCAATGAGCAAGGCGGTTGTCTTACAGCATGCGGCGTCCGAAGGCCCCGGGCGGCTCATCCCCGTCTTTCGCGACTTCGGCATCCCGATCGAAGTTCGCCATCTTTACAAAGGCGATGAGGTCCCGACCGACCTCGACGAGCTCCGGCTGCTCGTCGTCCTTGGCGGGCAGATGAGGGTCGCCGATGTTGGCAATGAGAAGTACCCCTTTCTGGCCAAGGAAGTCGAACTGCTCCAACGGATCGTGGCGCATGACCGCCGTTGCCTCGGCATCGGTCTGGGCGCACAGCTTCTGGCCCACGCCGCCGGCGCCAAGGTCTACCCCAATGTGAAGCCCGGCCCGAAACCCGAAGACCCGCCGACCCCCATGCCGGAGTTCGGCTGGGCGCCGGTCACGTTCCCCTTTCCCGGCGGCACCGAGCCGATCGTCATGGGGCTGATGGACGGCGCGCCCATGTTCCATTGCCATTTCGACACCTTCGATCTGCCGCGCCTGCCGCCCCCGGCGAACGCCCCGCCGCCCCCCGCGCCGCCGTCCCCCACCGGCAACGCGCTCATCAGCTCGAGCCGGGCCTGCAAGAACCAGGCATTTCGCTTCAAGACCCGCCTCTTCGGCTTCCAGTATCACTTTCAACTCACCGAGGCGGACATCGACACGATCCTGGCCGCCGAAAGGGAAAACATCGCCAAGGTGCTGGGGCCGGATGGGGAGCGCGCGATCCGGGAGCAGACCGCAGCGCACTATCGCCGCTACGCCCGCCTCGGCGATCGGATCCTGAACAATTTCGTCCAGTTCCTCAAGGCGTATTAGTCCCCTTGTCGTTCGTCGTGGGTCCTTTGCCACTCTGCGGTTTGCGATGCGGAGATTTGCGGTCCGTAATTCAATATTGAGATTCCCGTTTTTGGGATTCACACATTGCAGTCAGGTTCCCAGTCTTCTTCAAAACGCCGGATATCAAATGACAGGCGCGAAAACATCAATGCTGCACACCGAACCATGATCACACGTTCGATCGACTACTTCCGGCGCTACCTCCGCCGCCGCCACGTGCGGCCCTGGGCGCTCCTCCCACCCATAGTCGTCCTCTTCATCAGTCTTCCCCTTCTTCGCCCCCTGCGGCACCCTGACCCTCGCGCCATCTCCGACGATGAACTCTCTCGCCTCGCCACCGTGCAGGCCATGGTCGAGCGGCACAGCCTCGCCATCGAAAAGACCAACTTCGCCTTCATCCGTGCCAAGATCGAACGCGGCAGACACTGGTACTCCGACCAGCCCCCGACGATGGCCGCCCTGCTCTATGGCCCCTACTGGACCATCCGCCAGCTCGGCCTCACCTTCCGCGAGAATCCCGACTGGGTGATGTATCTGCTCACCGTCATCGGCGTCACCCTTCCCGTCGCCGCCGCCGGCGGGCTCGTCTACCGCATGGGCCGCCTCTTCGAGCTCCCCCGCCCCTGGCGGGCCGCTCTCGCCCTCGCGGTGGTCCTCGCAACCGGCTTGATCAGCTACGCCACCGTCCTCAACGCCCACGCCCCCGCCGCCGCGCTCGTCCTCGCCTCGGCGGCCTGCCTCATTCACATCACGATCGCCCGCCGCGGCCCATACGGAATCCTCTGGATCGCCGTCGCGGGCTTCTGCGCCGCCCTCGCCGCCGCCATCGATCCGCCGGCCGGCGTCTTTCTTCTATTGTTCATTCCCGTCGTGCTGGCCCTGCGCGTGCCCGTCCGGCTCAGGATCGCCGGGCTGTTGCTCTACGTCCTCGGCGCCGTCGGCCCCCTCGCGCTCCATACCGCACTGACCGTCCCCGTCACCGGCGATCTCCGCCCCGGGATGTTCCACCCCGAACTCCGTTTCATCCGCGACGAAGTCCCCGCGGACGATCCCGGCCGCCTCATCGACGATGACGAAACCGCCAGCGTCTGGCGCTCCGTCGGCCACAGCCTCTCCCGCCTCATCGGCGCCTTCATCGGCGGGCACGGCCTCTTCAGCCACTTCCCCATCCTGATCGTCGGCATCCTCGGCGTCTCCATGGTCATGCACCGCCACTGGCCCATCACCACCAAGCTGCTCGCCTCCGTCACGATCGCCGGCGGCCTGCTCATCATCCTGGCCTACGCGATCTGTCGGGTGGACTGGCGCTACGCGATGTTCGGCTCGCGCTGGTTCATCGTCTTCCTCCCCCTCACCCTCTTCTGGGCCGGCGCCTGGCTCCGACGCAGCCATCGCCCCGCCTCCTGGATCGTCGTCGCCGTCTTCCTCGCCTTCAGCGTCACCGTCTCCCTCCTCGGCGCCACCGGCCCCATGCCCCGCGGCGGCTTCTCCCACTACACCGTCGCCGGCTCCATCCGCAACCTCCTCACTCCCCCCCAGCCCGACTCCGACGCCCTCCTCGCCGGCCGCCTCGCCGGCGTAAATCCCAGCCCTTAATCGCCGCGCCCCCAGCGCCAATCAACCCAGAAACCGCCTTCTCACCCTCAAAAACCCATCCCGACTCCATCCAGCGCCCATCGCCCGACCATCCCCACCCCAGTCCACCCCCATCCGCCATCCACACCCGGCCCATCAGCCACCCATCCCCCCGCCGCCCGCACGCCGCGCGTGTCCCATCCGTCCACCGCCCACTTGCCAGTTAAAACCATCCCCCCGCCACTCCCGATCCAGCCCGTGTCAGCGATGAATTTCGAACGCAACCCGAACAAACGTAACCGCGTCCGTAGGGGCGGGTTTCCAACCCAGGGTTTCAAACTCGCCCTCTTCGCTGTTCACCGTCCCGCCGACTACCCCCGGAAAACTCTCAACCGATGATGCTCCATCGCCTCCGCTGCAGGAGGGAATCTGGATGGAACCGACAGCCGCCGGCCCTCGGCTTCGCGCAGGGAGCACCCGAGTTCCGCCGCGTCCGCGGCCTCCCTCAACCGCCGCGAAACCACCACCCGCAAGTCCGCATCAATGGTCATAAGCCCCCGGTCGAACGCCCGATCGAAGAGCGCATTGAGATACAGCCCATTGCAAGGATCAGCGCGCCGCTCCACTGAATCCGCCCAAGGAATGATGTGGCTGGCCACCAGCAGCTCCGGCACCGCGATGCCGCTGATCGCGCACCGGCCCTCATACGATGTCATCACTGCCGCACGGAAAAATGATTGCACCCGCCGTGCGCGGACGAGGCGCAACACATCGGTTTCGCCGGCGGGGATATGGATCTCCACTTGGTCCTGCGCCGCGCGCTCCGGATCAAACCGTGCGAACGCTTCCTCCGCTTCCACCGCCAGCGCCTCGGCGTTCCCGGCGAATTCCGCCCACATCGCGCGATCAGATTCGCTCGCGCCCGAGAGCCCCCTGCGATTCGTCAGCCGAAAGGCCGGGTCCAGGCTCGCGAAGTTGCACGCCTTCATCGCCAACGCATTGGCCGACCGCCCGATCCGCGAAGCGAGCTCAATGATTTCCGGATTTCGACCGTGCAGCCTCCCGAACGGCGTCCGCATGTAGAGCCGCAACGCGATCAACTGCTGCTCGCGGGTCCAGCCGATTCGTTCCGCCATCTCAGTATTATGCAAGGGGTGTGATGAGGGCGGCGAATTCAATCCCGTTTTTTTGCACGCAGCGAGTGCCTTGAATAGACGGCAGGGATGCTGCTTGATATATTGTCGTGGATGAGCGCACTTTGCGCACACATCAGGAACTACCCGACAATCAAGTCAAGGGTCGCTGGCGCGTCGCCACCTGCCCTCCTCTTGGTCGAGGGTAATCAACTTGTCGTAAGGTCGTCTTCAGACCGCCCGACGGCAAGGGGAGTCCCACATGTCAATCGCCACAAGCGACACGCTGGCCCTGACGGTCCATAATACGGGCTTTCTCCTCGACCGACTTGGGGCCGATTGCCACCCCTTACAATTCCTTCGCGAGCTCACACAGAACTCGGTCGAAGCGATTCTTCGCGCCCCAGAAACGCAAGGCGAGATCATTTGGGACGTAGACTGGACGCCCTACGAACTCGGCGAATACCTAGGCTATAAGCTTTGCGTCACCGACAACGGCTGTGGCATGACGGGCGAGGAAATGGTCAAGTACCTGAACCAGCTTTCGTCGTCGGTTCAGGTGCAGTCTGTGGATGGAAACTACGGCGTCGGCGCCAAGATCGCGGCCGCAACTAGGAATCATGCCGGCCTCATATATTTGTCTTGGAACGACGGTCGCGGCGCGATGATCCACCTGTGGCGTGATCCGAAGACCGCGCAATATGGTCTCCGCCAAATTCAACGGCCCGACGGCACATTTGGTCACTTCGCGTCGGTCGATGATGCGATCAAGCCTTCGCTGATTGACCAACATGGTACGCGCATCATTCTGTACGGCATGACGGACGACGCCGACACGATGAAGGCACCGCCGGATTCTCCATCACCATCGCGGTGGATCGCGAAATACTTGAATACGAGATACTTCAAGTTTCCCGAGGGCATCACGGTGCGCTCGCGCGAAGGCTGGGAACACCCGCGCACCAACAAAGATCTGAACACGCTCCGCAACTTACCGGGTCAAGCCCAGTATCTGGAGGCGCACCGAGAAAAGTCGGGGCAGGTCTTACTAACTGATGCTGTCGCGCATTGGTGGATTCTGAAAGACGAACCGGCGCTTGGGTCGAATTCGAGCTACATCGAGTCATCCGGCCACGTCGCCGCGCTCTTCAAAGACGAACTGTACGAAATGGCTACCGGCCGCTCTGGTCATGCCCGGCTACAGCAATTCGGCGTTATCTTCGGCCAGCGCCAAATCGTTATTTACGTCGAGCCGACAGCAAACACGAGGCGCCGCGTCACAACCAATACTGCCCGCACACAGTTACTTGTCAACGCCGAGCCGCTCCCGTGGTCAGATTGGGCTGCAGAGTTTCGCGACCGGATACCTGATGAAATCCACGCCCTCATGGACGAAATTGCGTCGAAGGCGTCGGGCGCAGACCACGGGAAATCGATTCGCGATAGGCTCAAAGCGCTCATGGACCTGTACAAGGTCAGTCGCTACAAGCCATCCGCAAACGGCGCGCTTCGAATCGACGCTCCGCAGCCGACCGCAGGCGGGCAACCGGCGCCAGTCATCCCCGCCAGCACGGGCGGGGGTGGCGGTGTCGGCCCCCGCACTGCGAGAGCCGGCCCCGTCGGCGGCGTGTATTCGGCGTTTCTGAAAAATGATGGTGTAGCTGGTGCGCAGGTCAAGCCGGATCTATTCCCCGTGGTGAAGTGGGTGTCGATGGCGGATGGCACGCGAGAGCTTGGCGATATCGAGGACAAGGCCGCGAGATATCTTGCGGAGCAGCACTTGCTCCTCATCAACTCCGATTTTCGCGTGTTCTCTGACATGGTGCTGCACTGGAGCGATCGGTATGCGAAAGAACACGGCGAAACGTCAGGACTACGCGACATCGTTACAGATTCAGTCCATGACTGGTACGAGCAGGCGCTCGTGGAAACTGTTATCGGTGTTCAAGCACTCAAAGGGAGCCGCGAGTGGTCAATCAAGCTGATCGAAGCGGCGCTCTCGGAGGAGGCGCTGACGTCAGTCGTGATGCAGCGATATCACCCGTACAATTCGGTGAAGCGAGAACTCGGCACGAAAATCGCGCCCCTGAAGAAGTGACGCTGCCGCGAACAAAACGTCCCCCGGGCGTCTGCGTTAGGAACGCCTCCGGGAATGCCAGCACCAACTAGGCCGCCGAGATCGAGGTGGACGTCAGGCATCGGGTTGGGGAGGACGACGAACGTGGAGCGACTGGTGGACACGACCTACCAACAATTGTTGCAGGAATTGTCATTACCGGCCGGGAGGAAGGCAATTGAGAACGTCGCCGATCATCTATTGGTGGTGCAGACACTGGAGGAAGCTGACGCCGACACGGTGATTGATTCATTGATGTGACAAATATTCTGGACAATGTCGAATATTGCGCGCTGACCGTTCATGACCGGGTGGATTTGGCACGACCTCTAGAGATGCGATAGCGCTTCATGCAGCCCTGAACTCTGCGGCGTTACGGTTGCGCGGATGGCGTGCTTGTTGCGGCATGCAGCGTCTCCTCAACCACGGAACACCCAACCTTCAGCGCGGATCAGCCCGAGTAGACGTATCCAACGGACCTGGCGAGCGGCGCATACGGTCGGGATTTTCGGCCGATCCGTCCCAGAGGAGGTTTCCTCCGTGACGACAATGCAGTCCGTCAAGTACAGAGCTGTCGCGACGACCCAAGGATCTGCGAAAGACTTTCCGGTTCGCTCATCCACCAGCTTCGGAAACTGCTTCATGATTGCAGTAACCTCGCTCTGGATCGCCTCAATTGGCGCAACGAACATTGTTTCTTGGGTTTTCGCCCATGCGTACACGACATCGCCTTCCTTCCGCTCCAATTCGCGCAAAACCTCTTCACTTGAAAACAGACGTTCATGCTCCACTAACTGAGCCATATGCTCCCAAAGACTGGGAAAGTTCTCCATCGGATATGCGCGCTGCCCCTGCAGCAACGAGCTGGTGTCGATGCAATATCTCACGCGTCACTCCCAGTGAGAACGTTTCGACTTTCCAGCAATGCTTCAATGTCCGGCAGCCATTTCAGTCGTGCACCTAAGAACTCCGCCAAGTCACTTCCAGTGATTCGATCATCATAATATGCGTCTGTTACAATCCGGGCGAAAGGCTGACCGATCCTCCGGAGCACCCGGCGAGGCACAGGAAGTGGTCCTCCGGGCCCTTTTGGCTTCAAGCGCATCAATGCGTCTCGCTGATCTTTATAAAATGCGCGGTTCGTTCTTCTTAGGACCAGTAATCGGCGGAGAACAACCTCCAAACTTACCTTGTAGTACAGTGCGAGAGCCTTGAGTTCCTCATACGACCATTGCTCATTATGGCCGTGCCGCCTCACGATGGGGTGAGCGGACAGGGACGATGACGACACTAGCGCGCTGCCAGCGAGACGATTGCAGAACGTCTCAATCTCATCGCGAGGCTCTGTCGGCTTTAGCCTCTCCACTGTATCGCACACACCGCTCGCGTTCAGTAGTAGATGGCAGAATTCATGAAGGAGCGTAAATGTTCTTGCCTGAGGAGTGTCAGTCCCGTTAACACCAATAAATGGGAATGGATAGTCTGCGACGGAAACTCCGCGTGCATCAGCGACGCGAACGCGCTCAAAGTGAAAGACCAGTACGCCAAGTTTCTCTATCGAATCCTTCCAACCGTTCAATGATGCGTACTCATCTGCCCATGCCTCCTGTTTCTTCTCACTGATGTCGAGAACCTCACGCAATCGTCTCGCGACATCGTCCGTGCCGGCACTAGACGTGACGGACCCCAGTAGCCCTTGAATGGGGTAGTTCGGCTCGCCGGCAAGCTGTATTGCTACCTCGCGCTGGTAGGTCATCCGGCGCAGTTCGATTAAAAACCGGGAGGTAAAAGCGCCTCGTTGTGTATCCGGCAACCGTCGGAAATCGTTTGGAACACGAAAGTCCTTCGGCGACTCAGGCAAATAAAAGACGGCAAGCGGTCGCTTGTAGACCTCGCAGATTTTGCGCATCTGCTGGATCGTCGGAAGTTCAAGACCATCCTCCCAATCGGCGAGTCGGTCAGGGGTGGTGCCAATTCGCTCCGCAGCCTCGGCTGCATCCATTCTGATGGATTCACGCGCCCAACGAAGGACATCCGGGTTGATGTGAGCTTTTATGCCAGATGGCATGGAACGCCTTGAAAGTGACCAACGATTATCCCCGGCGGCGCGACCCCAACTGCTGCCGAGGAATTACTTGGTGACACATTCACAAACGACTTCAGAACGCTGGCTGATTCATTCGCGGATACATCTCCCTTATTGTTCGGTAGAGTCTAACCTGATGCACGAAGCTTCCGCCAATGTGGATCACCACCCCTCTGTCTCAATGTATCGCGAAGAGAACGCTCCCGAACCACTTCATGCAACTGAACAGCTCAAATCCCGGCTGTTTGTTTCGCGTTGCCTGCAAAGACCCGGCATCGACTCACCCCCATCGCCACCACCCCGCCCCCCAACAGCGCCGGCAACACCTTGCAAAATCAACGCCACCGGCGAAACCCCCACCAGCCCCGACCCGTAAACCATCACCACCGCCATCTGATCCAGCACCCGGCACCGTCCAACCCTCTGCCTGCGCACCGCCCACTCCGGCGTGGAATGTCGGCGGCACATCAAATGGGGTTCAAACTACCTTCGTGTGAATCTCCACCGCCCCTACGGCCTCCGCCGTCCGCACAATCAGGCAGACGTGCAGATGATCCGGCGAGCGGTCTTCCCAGTCACGCACCGTCAACGTGAAGTCCGGATATATCTCCGTTTCCACGCGAACGGGCACTGAAGCGCGCAGCGTGATCGTCGCGCCGGGCCAACGCGCGCAAGGGCTGCGCGCTGAGCAAGGACGACCTCACCCACGACCAGAAGATCACTCGGCGCCCGAAACGAAACGTTCCGGCCGATGAAGGAGATCGACGAGACGATAGACAAGCGCGGCGGCTGGCCGGGGGCGTTCGTCAGCAACACAGCAAAGAGTTAGACCGCTCAATCCTTCGGCAGTTTGGACTCGTCGAGGACCCGAAAATAACCTTTTAGACAGCTTCGGCGCCGAACACAGACTTGAATGTGATGCCTGGCGGAAACTCCAGCGCCCGGATACAGCGGGCCGCCTTCGGCAAACGCCGCACGAACGGTGTCGAAGGGCTGCAGCGTGCGCTCGATGCGCGTCTGATGCAGGAAGTTAATCACGGCGCAATCCAGCGGGCGCAGGAGCAGATCGCCTGCGATCTTCTTGTTTTTCGGAAGCGACACGCCCAACTGAGCGTGCAAATCTTTAAGGTCGTCATACGATTCGCGCACCAGGGCGAGGAATTCGGCATCGAGCAGGTTCAGGCAATAACCCAACTCGATCACGGCTCCGACGACCGCAGGATTTTTGATTTTCGGACCGCTTCGGCGAGGGTGATCTCTTAGCTCCCGTGCATATTGAAGCGCGCGTGCGGGGCTGTTTTCCCAGAAGTAGACGCCCTCGCCAAGCCAATCGAAATCATTCTCGCTGCGCCTGAGATGTGCCTTGCCGCCGAAAACGCGTTCCGCGACAGTCGCATCGCAGCCGTGAAAACCCAGGGTGTAGGAAGGCAGGACAGCGTACACGGCCCCTCAGCGGTATCGCTTGGCGAGCTGTTGCCCGCTCTTCGTGAGGATGCCGGCGCGAATGAGAAACTTGCGCGCTTCCTTCGGATCCTGGAGCTTCTTCCGCTGCTGTTTTGCGGCGTCGCGGTGCTCCTTGATGATGGCCGTGACCGTCGGCATGGTCTTTATACTATCGGCGTGGTGATGCAGGAAGTCAACGAGGTTCAAAACCTGCGCCGCGCGTCGTCGGTTCAAAATACCTTCGTCTGAATCTGCACCGCCTCCACGGCCTCCGCGGACCGCACAATCAGGCAGACGTGCTGATGATCCGACGAGCGGTCGTCCCAGCCACGAACGGTCAAGTGTGAAGTCCGGATACATCTCCGTTTCCACCCGGGGCACTGAAGCGCGCAGCGTAATCGTCGCCCCCGGCCAACGCAGGTCCAGGGCCCGCCGGTCGCCCGCGCGCTTTATCGTTGATTGGAACGCCTCTATCTCTATAATCTCACCTGATTCGCGCTGTCGCGGCCGCGCGCGGGAGGTCCCGGATCGCTCGCGTGCGGGCGGCGGCTCGGTTTCGCACGCAGAATTGCACCTCCCGGCGCTTCCCGTCCTCTGAAACAGGACTGCCCCGGCCTGGGAGAGACCCAACCGCGAGCAGGGCAACGCCGTTACAAAACGCTTCGGCCGGCGCTTGAGCCGGCCGGGATGTCCCGGCCCCGCGTGGGGTGCGGGAGAAGGAACTTTTGAGCGCTTCCACCCCAAAGCAGTGGCTGGCCGACCTGTCCTTCTGGCAACGCCGGATCGAAACGGGTCAGTTGATGTACGACGATGCCGTCGGCCATGACGCCTGCGGCATCGGCGGCATCGCCGCCAAGGACGGAAAGCCCTCCCGCAAGCTGGTCGAACAGGCCCTCGAAGCCCTCAAGAAACTCGAGCACCGCGGCGGCGTCTTCGGCGAGAGCGGCGACGGCGCCGGAATCCTCATCGGAATCCCCCGCAAGCTCATGGCCAAGGCCGTCAAAAAACTCAACGGCCACGCGCCGGGCAGTCACGCGAAACACGACGCCGCCCCCGACACCGCCCCCGAGGCCGCGTCCCATCATTCGCCCCTGCTCGACACCGATCATCTCGCCGTCGGCGTCTTCTTCGTCTCCCGCGAGCCGCAGGGCCTGCTCGGCGAGTTCAAGGCGTTCGTCGAAGCGGAGCTGAGAGATGCGCCCGTCCAGTTCCTCGGCTGGCGCGAGGTGCCGACCGACCCCGACGCCATCGGGCCCGAGAGCCGGGTGAGCATGCCGCACATCTGGCAACTGCTGCTCCGCTCGACCATCGCCGAGCCGGACCTGGACTACTGGACCTACAAGTTCCGCCTCCACCTCGAAAAGGGCATCGCCGAGCGCCAATGGGCCGGCGTCTACATCCCCAGCCTCAGCCATCGGATGGTCTGCTACAAGGGCCTGATGACCAATCCGCAGCTCATCGAGTTCTACCCGGACTTGAAGAGCAAGGACTTCGAAGCGGGCATCTGTCTGTTCCACCGCCGCTACTCGACCAACACCTTCCCGAACTGGGCCCTCGCCCAGCCGTTCCGGATGCTCTGCCATAACGGCGAGATCAACACCATCGCCGGCAACCGCCTGGCGGTGAAAGGCTACGCCCCGCAACTCTGCCCCGACATCGACCGCGAGCTCGCCCTCACGCCCGGAATGAGCGACTCCGCTTCGCTCGATGAATGGCTCGAGCATCTGGTCCGTCACAACCACTCGCTCCTGCACGCCCTGCGCATCAGCGTGCCGCCCTCCTGGAACAGCGAGCCGGAAAAATGGAACCAGGGGGCCCATCACCTGTTCACCTACTACACCCGCGCCTACGGCACGCTCTGCGCCTGGGATGGCCCGGCCGGCCTGCTCGGCACCGATGGGCGCTACCTTGTCGCCGCCGTCGATCGCATGGGCCTCCGGCCCGTCCGCTGGGCGATCGACAAGACCGGCAACCTCTACGTCTCCAGCGAGAGCGGCGTCTTCGACCTGCCCCCCCGCAACGTCACCCTGCAGGGACAATTGCAGCCGGGCGAGATGATCGCGCTCGACACCCAGACCGGGCAGTTCCTCGACAGCTTCGGCGTCATGGACCTCGTCGTCGCCGAAGCCGAGGAGGAAGTCGGCTCCCTCGAGCAGATCAACCAGCAGCAGATCCTCGTTCCCAGCGCGTTCGGTTACAGCGCAAACGTCGAGCCGCCGCTTGCGGGTGCGGGCCGAAGCGAGTCAGCGCCGCCGGCTGAGGGGCCGGCTCCGTTTGACCTCCACCAGTTGCTCATCGGCCACGGCTGGGACCTCGACCGCGTCGGCTTCGTGAAGGACATGGCCCAGTATGGCAAGGAGCCGCTCAGCTCCATGGGCTTCGACCGCGTGCTCTCCGTCTTCAGCGGCGAAAACCTCACGCTCTTCAAATACTTCCAGCAGATCTTCGCCGAAGTGACCAACCCGCCCATCGATCCGTACCGCGAAGGCTCCGCGATGGACCTCACTGCTTATGTGGGCCGCCGTCCGCGGCGCCGGCCGGAGAAGGACCAGCTTCCGCCGCGACAGGCGGAGCTTCCGATCCCGGTGCTCACCGGCGCCCAGGTCGACGAGATCATGCAGATGGAAGTGCTCGGGCCCGTCAGCGTCCCGACCGTCTACGACCTCTCGAGCGGCGTCGAAGGATTGAAGGCCGCCCTCGATGTCTTGCGCGCAACGGTCGAAAGTGCGGTCAAGGCGGGCCACAGCGTCGTCTTCCTCTCCGATCGCGAGGCCTTCCGCGCGCCCACCAGCGCCAACGGCGACGCTCACGCGCGAACCGGCACGCTCGTCCCCATCCCCTCCATCCTCGCCCTCTGCGTCGCCGACCGGCACCTCAAGCAACTCAACCTCCGCGACCGCTGCTCGCTCGTCTGCCAGAGCGGCGACGTTCAGGAAGGTCACGACGTCTGCGTGCTGCTCGGCTTCGGCGCCGATGCGGTGCACCCGTATCTCATCCTGCGCATCGCCCAGGAAGGCGTCACCTACCGCGACAAGGAGCTCAGGCAGGAGATCAACATCACCGCCGAGCAGTCGCTGCAGAACGTCTTCAGCGCCCTCGACGACAGCCTCAAAAAAATCTACTCCAAGATGGGCATCACCACGACCAGCGGGTATCGCGACGCCCGGCTCTTCGAGGCCATCGGCCTCGGCCCCGAACTGTGCGACCTGATGGGCGACGTGCTCTCCCGCGTCAGCGGCATCGGCCTCGAGCAGCTCGTCGAAGATTCGCAGGCCCGCTGGAAACGCGCCACCGAGGTGAAGGAGCTGGTCAAGAACAAGGACTACCGAATGTTCAACCCGATCGTGCGCAAGGCCCTGCAGGCCGCCTACGAATCGGGAGAGCAGGCGAAGTTCGACAAGTTCGCCGAACTGGTCAACAACCGCACCCCCACCCTGCTGCGCGACCTGATGGAGGTGCGCTTCGACGAGTCCGAAAAGTTGATCGGCCCCCCGGTCCCGCTCGAGGAGGTCGACGATCCCTACAAGATGATCCGCGAGCGCTTCCGCGGCGCCGCCATGAGCCACGGCGCGCTCACGCTCGAAGCCGTCGAGTGCATCGCCATCGCCATGAACGAGCTGGGGGCGCGCTCCAACAGCGGCGAGGGCGGCGAAGGCCGCAGCCGCAACAAGGGCGGCGAGCACTATCACGCCCGCAGCCCCACCCGCCAGGTCGCGTCCGCGCGCTTTGGCGTCGACGCCGAATATCTCGTCAATGCCGATGAGCTGCAGATCAAGATCGCCCAGGGCGCCAAGCCGGGCGAAGGCGGGCAGCTCATGGGGAAGAAGGTGACCGTCGAGATCGCGAAGAACCGCCATGCCCGCCCCGGCACCGATCTCATCTCCCCGCCCCCCCATCACGACATCTACTCGATCGAGGATTTGGCGCAGCTGATTTACGACTTGAAAGCGATCAAGCCCAGCGTCGACGTGAGCGTCAAGCTCGTGGCCGTCCACAACATCGGCACCATCGCCGTCGGCGTCGCCAAGGCCGGCGCCGACATCATCGAGATCGACGGTATGTCCGGCGGCACCGGCGCCGCCCTCGCTTCCAGCAAGGAACACGCCGGCCTTCCCACCGAGATGGGCCTCGTCGAAGTGCATCAGGCGCTGACGATCAACGGCTTGCGCCACGCGGTGAAGCTCGCGATCGGCGGGGGAAACAAGACCGGCCTCGATGTCATCCGCATGGCGATGTTCGGCGCCGACATGTTCGTCTTCGGCCAGACGCTCATGGTCGCCGAAGGCTGCGTGATGTGCCGCACCTGCCACATCCCGCGCTGCCCCACCGGCGTCGCGGGTTACCAGGGCCCCTTCAAGGGCGAGGTGCAGCACGTCAAGAATTATCTGATCCAGGTCGCCACCGACGTGCAAAAGCTCCTCGCCCGCCTCGGCGTGCGCAGCATCGACGAAATCGTCGGCCGCACCGATCTGCTCAAATCGGTCGACCGCGGCGGGCGCGCCAGCCTCCTTGACTTCTCGCGCATGCTCGTCAATCTCCCCAAGCGCGAGGCGAGCCATTCGGGACACACCGGCGAGCTGCAGCGCCGCAAGCTGCAGGCCCGCGACGAGAGCCTCAACGCCCGCCTCGCCGACGCCTGCGCCGACGCCATCAAGGCGGGCAAAGACGTCGAGCTGTTCTTCGGAATCACCAACGCCGACCGCGCCGTCGGCGCGCGCATCGCCGGACTCATCGCCGACCATTGGCGCCTCGAAGGAATGCCCAACGCGGGGCTCGCCGCCGCCAAGTTCCAGGGCCACGCCGGCCAGAGCTTCGGCGCCTGGACCATGACCGGCATGGAACTGACCCTCATCGGCACCGCCCAGGACGGCGTCGGAAAGGGCCAGTGCGGCGGGATCATCATCGTCAAGCCCGATCCCGAAAGCGCCTTCGACCGCGAGCGCAGCAGCGTGGTCGGCAACAACGTCTGCTTCGGCGCCACCGGCGGCCGCTGCTACATCGGCGGCCGCGCCGGCCAGCGCCTCGGCATCCGCAACAGCGGCGCGACCATCGTCGCCGAAGGCGCGGGAAAGTACGCCTGCGAATACATGACCATGGGCCGCGTCGTCATCCTCGGCCGAACCGATAACGAGATCGGCAGCGGCATGACCGGCGGCGAATGCATCCTCTACGACCCCGACGACGCCGCCCCGCGCCGCGTGCACAGCAAGTCAGTCTCCTTCACCGAGATGACCTACCAGGACTACCAGTGGCTGCGCCCCCTGCTCGCTGAATACACCACCGCCACCGAGAGCGACAAGGCCAGGCGCATCCTCGCCAACTGGAACCAGTGCCGCCGCCACTTCAAAAAACTCATCCCCGTCAACGAAGCCCGAAAAATGGAAAGCTTCGTCACCACCGGCGTCAACGCCGGCTAGTCCGCTCCTCCGCCGGATGCAGGCCCACTCCGGCTGGCGCGCGTAGTGTCGTGATGATGGTTCACACGATCTGCATCAGGAACAGGGCAATTCGCCTAATCGCGTTGGACGCTTTTTAGAAATAGGCCCAGCCTCCGATCAAAAACCAAACTGTTGCTGACACAGCGTAACAGAGCACTGCAAATGCAGCCGTCCAGCGCGAACGAGGGCTTATCATTGCGGCCGCAGCAAGTGCCATGCCCCCCGCGAGGAAGTAGAGCGAAGACGTTCCGAGACGGTTCAGGACTGATGAAAAAGGTGTAAGAACGATCACTAATGCGATAACACCACCCAATGCTAAGAAGCAGCTGAACCCGATCCAGTGGCGCTCGAACTTGTCTAGAACCTCGGGACGGCAGTAGTCGACTGTATTCGCTTTCATCGCTATCGCACCATGGAACGACCTACGGTCTCGTGGTTAGCCCCCGCCGCTGCCGAGGCTCGAGAGGTATCCCACGATGTCATCGCCCAGCTTCGTGGTCGCGACGGCCCCGACGGCGATCTGCGCCTGGCGCGGGCGGTGCGGCCGCTGATTGCTGTTGTGCCGGCACTTCAGGAGGTTCGACAAGAGCCGCGAGCTCGAGGCGGACGAGAAGGAAGCGAATCCCGAGTCAGGAGCTGGAACCGCGCCGGAATCAGGCGCGGGCGCGATGCCGTCACTCCACTTCGGATCAGTGGAGACCGCGCACAATCGGGTAGGAGGGCGCCTTGCGGCGCCCGTCCTCCCACACCACCGGACGTACTCAGCGTATCCGGCGGTTTCTTCTAACCGTTTAACGTTGCATACCTCGCGGTCAGGCTGATCAGCCCCAACGAGTCGAACCATGC
>JBBRCX010000015.1:0-58673 GCA_038204465.1 Tepidisphaerales bacterium
CTCCAGCCGCCTTTGGCGAAGCTGTCGTTGGAGATGGCCGGGTTCTTCAGGTTCCGACCGGTGGAGTTCATGACGATCACCGCCGACGAAGGAGCGGCGAACGCGAGCGTCAAAAGCAACGATAAAACAAGGGGAAGATGACGTGACTGGGTCATGCGGCATTTACGGCGTTTGGCCCGCGCCGGTTCGCCAAAATCGACACCGTTGGTGAAATGAAAAAAGAAAGGCGGAAGGTGCTACAGGAGAGGGGGAGAGAGCCTGTAGCGGGGACTTCCGCCCTTCAAAATCGACCGCCGCCACCGCTCCAGAACGCGTGGGACGCGCTGAACGCAATGTCCCCCCAGTCTCTCATGTCCCCGTGACACCGCTTTGAACCTGCCGTTACATTATTGTCATACCTCGCCTGTTGCGTGTTGAGCCCCCTTGGCGCGTGGCAAACGGCCTCGGTCAATCCGCGTGAGATCCCGGACCCCGACCGCAAAGGTCGGCGTATGCAGTTTGGGCAACCTGGCTAAGCCCTATTCACGCCTTGCACTCCGCCGCCACCGTCGGGAATTCAATACTTTTTGCTTGCAACAGGTGCGGCCCCCACTACAATTCACGCCGTTGGGTTGCGGCCAAGCAAGCTGCATCACAATGATTCGAGTGGGACGGGTAGCAATTCGTTTGCCAGTCAAATCTGAGGTCGCCACGGAGGGCCTGAGGACTTTCGATCACGATTCAACGCTATTGGAAAGCGCGTGAGCGGATTGGATTTTCGTGTGATGGTTGCGGGAACTTGAGCATCTGCTCAGGATCACATGAAACCGAAGGAGGCCTGAGCGAATACGTTCTAAGGTTGGAGCTCAGCAGGTTGACGGCCGCGCTGCGGCGCAGGCCCGACGAGGGAAGACCATGTGGGAGCGGGGTTCTTCGCTGTTCATATCGTCTTTCGCGGGTGAGTGGGTTTAACTATCACCTCTGGAGCTGGGCTTGTGGGATTGACTGTGCTGTCGTTATGAGGGTGGCCGCCCAGGCAAGGGGTCCGGCCGCTGCGACGTGTCACATCTCCCGAGTATTGCGCCATCGCTTCTTGGGAGGCGATTATAGCAAATGCTCAGGTTTGTTTTAAAGAGTTAACGAACCGTCCGAAGCGTCGGGCCTGCATCGGCTGAATGTCTCAGCCAGCCCAAACGCCGAGGCGTTCATTGCGACACCGGACCCAGCGTGTCGAAGGAGTTCCCGATGAAGATTCTGTCCATCGTAAAGCGTTTCGTTTCGGATGAACAGGGCATGGAGACGGTTGAATGGGCCGTCCTCGCCGCCTTGATCGTCGCCGGCCTCGCCACTCTGATCGGCACGCTCGGCACGAACGTCAAGAGTCGGTTCCAGACGCTTGTTGACAACACCTGATTCCGCGTGCGCGGGTGATTGGGCTGTTGTTGTTCCAGGGTAGCGGGATCCATAACCCTCCGCTTTGCCGGAGGTGCCTGGGTTACCGCATCGAAGAGGAGATCGCCATGAAGTTCCGTGAGCTCGTTAAGCGTTTCGTTTCGGATGAGCAGGGTATGGAGACGGTCGAATGGGCCGTCCTCGCCGCCTTGATCGTCGCCGGCCTCGCCACTCTGATCGGCACGCTCGGCACGAACGTGAAGAATCAGTTCCAGACGCTCGTCAACAACACCCAGTAACTCCAGTTGGTCGGGTTGTCACGAATGGATGGGTGCCAACCAAGGAGTGAAACGTGTGGACGACCTTCAGCCACGAAGCAACACCGCTCCAGTGGGGCGCTGTGATCAGCGCCTCACTGGTTGCGGCGGTGGTTGACTGCCGCAGGCAGCGCATCCCAAACCTGCTGACGTTCCCGCTGCTGCTGGCGGGATTCGCCTTCTCTCTCGCAAGGTTTGGCGCTGCCGGGCTCGCCGACAGCATCGCGGGCTGCCTGCTCCTCGGACTGCCGTACGCCCTGCTTTTCGTATTCGCAGGTGGCGGCGCCGGCGACGCCAAGATGATGGGCGCCATCGGCGCGTGGCTTGGAATCTTCAGCAGCGGGTGGGTTCTGCTTTCCGTAGCGGTTTGCGGCGCCCTGCTCGGTGTCGCCTTCGCCCTCGTCAAGGGCCGCGGGTGCAGCGTCGCGAAGAACATCGGGAAGATGGGCTACAGCCTCTGGTTCATCATTGCGGGCCGCCGCAGATGGCGCGAGGTCCCGGAGTTGATGGTGCAGGGCACCAACATGCTCCCCATGCCCTACGGGCTGGCGATCTTTTGCGGAGTATGCGCCGCGGCGACAGGAGCGTTGCTATGGCAATTCTAAAAAACAAATCGATGCGCCGCGGAACCGCGCTGGTCGAGACCGCAATGGTCAGTCTCATCCTGCTCTCGGTCCTGTTTGGCATGATGGAATATGGCTGGATGTTCCTCAAGCAGCAGCAAATCACCAACACGGCGCGGCAGGCGGCCCGTACTGCCGCCACGCCTGACGCAACCAGCGGAACGGTGAATGGGCGAATCTCAACCATGATGAGTGATGCTTCAATGCCGCAGAACAAGAGCGGGTACACCGTCTCGAACAGCAACCCGAGTTACCTCACCGCCACGGCTGGTAACCCGTTCAGCATCACGATCAGCGTCCCGTATTCGAACATCACGATTACCAACTGCGCGTTGATTCCCAGGCCCAGTACGCTATCGGCGACGATCACGATGACGAAAGAAGGTCCCTGACCGGCCTTGGAGCGGGAAGAAGCGGACAAGCGGACCGGAGGAGTACATTTATGAAGCTGGCCATTGCAGGACTGACATTTCTCGGGCTCGTCGCCGCGGTCTGCGCCGCCCTGCTTGTCGGCGCCCTCAAGGGCGGGTCCACGCGTCCCGGGCTTTCCGCGCACGATGGGGACAGTGAGGTTGGCGTCATCGTAGCCGCTGTGCCCATCCCCGCGTCCACGGTAGTGGAAGCCAAGAACGTGAAGACCCAGATGATGGCGCGCAGCAGGGCGCCGGCGAACTGTCTTACCAATCCAATCGAAGTGGTCGGCAAGGTGTTGGCGAAGCCAATGCTGGAGGAAGAAGCTTTTACCAACGCTTCTTTCGTCACCGACAATGTGGGCACGCACCTGGCCGCCCTGCTCCCACGCGGAAGCCGGGCGATGGGGATCTCCGTCACCGATTACGCGGGCCTTGAAGGATTGCTCTATCCCGGATGTCTCGTCGACGTACTCGTCTCCTTCAAGCCCGGCGAGGGCTCCGGCGGACGCACACGCCGGGGGGCTATCTCCAAGGTGTTGCTCGAGGGCGTGACTGTACTGGCCATTGAGAAGCAGACCATCGGCGGCGCTGACGTGGAGAAGGCCGGCGCTGCGATGGAGAGTAACCGGGCGAACAATGCCCGGCGCGTTACGCTCCAGGTCGACACCAAGCAAGCGAGCGCCCTGAGCCTCGCGATCGAACAGGGCACACTTTCGCTGGCGCTTCGTAACCCGCTGGACGTGGTTCCCGGCGATCAGGCTACCGTATCGCTGCACAGCCTGGTGGGCGACGACGGAGAAGGACCTACCGGCGACGACAACAAAGCCTGGGAACTCGCACTGCTCAGCGCCATGAACAAGGGTGACAAAGCTCAAACGGGCCGGCCCGCCGACCCGTGGGGCCCGCCAGGTTCAAACAAGGGTCCGCATACCCGCCCCTCCGAGATGGGCGCTGACGCCACCCCCGAATGGGAGATTGACATCCTCCGCGCCGGCGACCGTGAAACACGCACGTTCCCAATGGAGGAAGCGCTCAAGAAGGCCGGTCAATGAAGACCGCCTGAAGGTGCCAGGGACGGCCAGCCTGTAACAACACATGTAGGGAAGGACCAAGGCTTGGCTATGAATCGAACAGGACTGGTGAGATTCTCGGGACTGTCGCGCACGGCGCTGCTGGCCGGATTGCTTGCGCTGCTGAACTCCATGGCAAGCGCTCAGCCGAATTCGACGCAGCCGACGCGCTCGACCGACCTGTCAAAGCCCCTCGCGGTTTCCGTCGGGCGCTCTACCGTCTTGCAGGCCCCATGGCCCGTCAAGCGCGTCTCCGTGACCGACCCGAAGATCGCCGATATCCAGGTCCTCACGCCACGCCAGGTCCTCGTCTCGGGCAAGGCCGTCGGTTCCACTGACATTATTCTTTGGAACGGCGAGGAAGAGGTGCAGCAGGCCCAGCTCGAAATCACCGTCGATCGCACCGCGATTCGATCCGAGCTCTCGCGGCTGTTTCCCAAGGCCAGTCTGGACCTTCGCCAGTCTCGCGATGTCGTGATTGTCAGCGGCACGCTCAGCGAGGCCGAGGAAGCCAAGCGCCTGCACAAGTATCTCGACGCCGCGGGCCTGAAATATGTGGACATGACCAGCCTGGCCGGACTCCAGCAGGTACAGCTTAAGGTGATGGTGGCAGAGGCCAACCGCACCGCCGTCCGACAGCTCGGCGTCAATCTGTACTACGCGGGTACCCAATTCGCTGGCGGCGCGACTGTTGGACCAGACGTGGGCGGCCTGCTTCAGGCCGCGACCGTTTTCCCCGGCGCTCCAATCACCGCGGGCAGCATCAATTCGGCGACCACTCTCTTTGGCTCGCTCCCAACGCAAGACCTCGCTCTCTTCGTCCAGGCCCTCGCCGAGAACCAGTACATGCGCGTTTTGGCCGAGCCCACGCTGGTTGCGATGAGCGGCGAGGAGGCCAGCTTCCTGGCCGGCGGCGAGTTCCCAATCCCGGTCGTCCAGGGCGCTGGCGCCTCGACCAACGGAACCTCCATCAGCATCACTTACAAAGAGTTCGGCGTGCGACTGCGCTTTCGGCCTTCCGTCCTGGGCGAGGGGCTCATTCAGCTCAACGTGGCCCCGGAAGTCAGCGAGCTGACCAACGGTGGCTCCATCACTCTTCAAGGTTTCAATGTCCCTGGCCTCCTGACCCGCAAGGCTGAAACAACGCTGCGTCTGCATAGCGGGCAGACTTTCGGCATGGCGGGCCTGATCAGCAAGAACACGCTCGCGCGCAGCTCGCGCATTCCCGGGCTGGGCGATCTACCCGTCGTGGGAGCGCTGTTCCGCTCCGTCCGCTATCAGCAGGGCGATACCGAGCTGGTGATCCTCGTCACTGCGTCGCTGGTCGAGCCGATGTCCGTCGCGGGCAATGCCGTACCCTATCCCGGCAAGCTGCACGTGTATCCGAACGACTGGGATTTTTATGCGCTCGGCAGGGTCGAAGGCAGCGCCCCTCCGAAGGTCTCTGAATCCGATCAGAAGTGGTTAAAGGAGACAGGGCTGAGCCGACTCCGCGGTCCCGGCGCCTGGACTACCTATGACACGATTTCCGCCGCCAGCCGCGCCGATGCGCGTGCTGTCGCCCCGACAACTCAGCGCTCCATGACGGAACCTCAGGGCGACCCGACGGCGCCCCGTCCATAGGTCAGCAGGATCGACCCAATGGCGAGACACGTATTACTGGTAACGAACGAGCTGGCAACGGCCACTGCCGTCTCCACTGCGCTGGAATCCAACGGGAAGCTCGCGCCGGAAGACGTCTGCCGCGACTACCACGAGCTCGCCGCGCGCATGGAGCGCTCACCTGCCAACGCGGTCCTCGTCGACATCGATGCCCAGCCCGAAAAGATGCTGGCGAGCCTCGATTCGCTCGTGCGCAAGTACAGCGATACCCGTTTCGTCGTGCTTTCCGGCGCGCTCAAGAGCGAGTTACTGCTCGAAGCAATGCAGGCCGGCGCCCGGCATTTCATGGTCAAGCAGACCATCGCCGCGGACCTGCCGGGCGTTCTCCATCGCATCTGCCCCAATGGATCAAGCAGCGCACAGGGCACCGCGATCACCGTCCTTTCCGCCAGCGGCGGTGCGGGCGCAACGACCATCGCCGTCAATCTCGCTGATGAAATGTCCCTGCTCAGCGGCGAGACGTCCCTGATCATGGATCTTGACTACTGCTATGGCTCCGTCGCCACTTATCTGGGTCTTGAAGGCGAGTACGGCGTCATCGATCTGCTCGCCCGCAGCGGCCCGATCGATGGGGAATTGATTCAAACCACCGCGATGCTCACCCGCTCGGAGAAGCTCCAGGCGCTCATCAGCACCTCCAACGCCAGCCTGGGCGATCCGGTCAGCCTGGAGCCGCACAGAGTAGGCCAGACCCTCGACGCCGCCAAGCGGGTGTACCGCAACACGGTTGTCGACGCTCCGCGCGTCTCGCTTGCACTGGCTGCGGAACTCACCAAGCACAGCACCGCGACCCTGTTGGTCTTCCAACTGAGCGTGAAGGACATCCGCGTCGCGCAGCGCATCCTCACCGGACTGACGGAGCGCGGCGTCGCCGCGTCGACCATCACACCGATCGTCAACCGCTATCGCAAGCGCGGCTCAATGATCAGCATCGACGAAGCCCGCCGGGCGCTTGGTACCTTCCCGGTCGGATACGTGAGCAACGATTTTCAGGCCGCGAGCCAGGCAATCAATCTGGGCCAGACACTTTCGCAGGCGGCGCCGCGCTCGGATCCGCGGAGAGAAATCCAACAACTCGCCGTCAAGCTCTCTGAATTGAAAGGGGCAGCTGTCAAAGCCGCAAGGTGAGACCAGCCGCAGGTGAGACTATGCCGTCTAACGTTCCATCTTCCAGCCGTTTCGTGAGTGCCGCGACCGCGACCGTCGCCACTTCCGCACAGCAGATCAAAGCCAATGTTCATCGGCGGTTATTAGAGACCATGGACCTGGCCGAGGCCCGCCGAATGCCGGTCGAGCAACTCCATAGCGAGTGCTCGCGCCGCATCGACATGCTGCTGAACGAGCAGCGCTGTCCGCTGTCGGGCCCCGAAAAGCTTCAGTTGCTCCGCGAAGTGATGGACGAGATCTTCGGCCTCGGGCCGGTTGAGGAATTTCTTCGCGATCCCGCCGTCAGCGATGTCCTGGTCAACGGCTCGCGGCAGATTTACATCGAGAAATTCGGCAAGCTCGAGCGCACCGACGCCGTCTTCCGCGATGACGCGCAGCTTCTGCAGGTGATCCAGCGCATTGCCGGCTCCGTGGGGCGCCGCATCGATGAAAGCTCGCCAATGCTGGACGCGCGTCTCGCCGACGGCTCCCGCGTCAACGCCATCATTCCGCCGCTCGCGCTCGATGGTCCGGCGATGAGCATTCGCCGCTTCGGCACCATTCCCATCAGCATCGAAAAGCTGATTGAAATGGACTCGCTCACGCGCGAGATGGCGCTGTTCCTCGAATCGTGCGTCCGCTGCAAGGTCAACATCCTCATCTCAGGCGGCACCGGCTCAGGAAAGACCACGCTGCTCAACGTGCTGTCCAAGTGGATTCCCGAACAGGAACGCGTCGTCACCATCGAAGACGCGGCGGAGTTGCAGTTGCCGCGCGAACACGTCGTCCGCCTGGAAACGCGCCCGCCAAATATTGAGGGCAAGGGCGAGATCACTCAGCGAGACCTGCTTCGCAACACGCTCCGCATGCGCCCCGATCGCATTGTGATCGGCGAAGTGCGCGGTGCAGAAGCCCTCGACATGCTGCAGGCGATGAACACCGGGCATGAAGGCTCGATGACCACCGTGCACGCCAACAACACCCGCGATGCGCTCCGCCGCATCGAGAATATGGTCAGCATGGCGGGGCTCAATTTCCCGGTCGCCGCCATCCGCCAGCAGACCGCCTCGGCGCTCGACATCCTCGTGCAGCTTGGCCGACTCGTCGGCGGCAAGCGAAAGGTGATCAGCGTTGCGGAAATCACCGGCATGGAAAGCGATGCAATCTGCATGCAGGACATCTTCCAGTTCCGCCAGATGGGCATCGACGAGAACGGCGTCGCCAGAGGGCAGTACGAAGCGTGCGGCGTGCGCCCGCAGATGCTCGAGAAGCTGAAGGAACGCGGGGCCGCCCTTCCCGAAACCTTGTTCCAGCGTCGCGTGCTCTCCTCCAGCAATGGACGTAACGGAGACGGTCATGGTCACTAGTTTCATGCTCGCAATGAGCACGCAGACACTCATCCGCATCGCCGTCATGGGTGCTACGTTCGGCCTCGTGCTGTCGCTCTGGTGCGCCGTGGTCCTGCTCTGGTCCGCACGCCGCCGCTCGCGCACAAAAAAGGTCGAGCAGAGGCTGGGCCTGGTCGAGCAGGAAACCGGCCCCGGGCGCGTTCTTACCCTCTGGCGCGACGGGAAAGAGATCACCACCATCGTCCCGACATTGAGTCGCAAGGGTCTGGCCGAGCATCTGGAGAGATTGCGCCGCGACGCGGGCTGGGTCGCCCCGATTCGAAGCCTGGTCCTCGGCGTGCTCGCGGTGACAGCCCTTCTCTTCGCGGGGATGCTCGTGGCAACCGGAAGACTTCCCATCGCCATGATCGGCGCGCTGGGCGCGCCGATCTGCTTCTGGCTGTTCGCCAAGCAGCGGATGACGCGACGGGTGGCGCTGTTCGACCGGCAGTTGGTCGACGCACTGGATCTCGCTGCCCGCTCGCTCCGCGCGGGTCACCCGCTGATTGGCTCATTTCGCCTGATCGCGGAGGAAGTTCCCGCGCCGGTAGGCCCTCTGTTCGGCGAGATCTGCCAGCAGCAGAGCCTGGGAATGGGCATGGACGAGTCGCTTCGCCGCGCTGCCGCCGACAGCGAGAGCCCCGACCTCAAGCTCTTCGCCACATCGGTGATCATTCAACTTCGAGGCGGCGGCAACCTTGCCGACATGATGGAGCGCGTCGCCTTCGTGATGCGCGAACGGATGCGCCTGGTGCGACGTGTGCGCGTGCTGACCGCGCAGACGCAGTTCAGCAAGAACACCCTGCTCGCGCTGCCTTTTATCGTCTTCATCGCGCTGAATATCCTGAACCCCGAATACATGAAGCCCCTCTATTCGACCGCCGGAGGGCAGTTGATCCTTATGGTCGCCGCCAGCGGGCTGGTCGTCGGGGCTCTGATTATGAACCGCCTTGCACAGTTGAAGTTTTAGCAATGTACCGCATGAGTATTGAAGAGGCCGTATGTCGTACGAAACCCTGATCCCGATCCTGACCGGCATTTCCGTCATAGCCGTTGGCGGCGCGATACTGGCTGCGCGCGTCGCGCGCCGCGCGCCGCTTCAGGCGCGTCTGCGGGGGCTCGAAAACCGTCCGCCTGAAATGCTGCCGCCCAGCACCGGCGGCCAGAAGCTCGCCGAGATGGTCGGCGGCATCGGCACCGTCGTTTCTTCCGGGCGCTCCTCGCTCACGCTCAAGGAGCAGTTGACGCAGGCCGGGTATCACAATTCGTCATCCGCAGCCGTCTATGTTGGCGCCAAGGCGATCCTTCTGGTGACCGGGCTGCTGGCATTTACCACGCTACTGCTGCCGACGAATTTGGCCACCGGGCACAAATCGCTGCTCATCCTGATGGGCGCCATGTTGCTGTTCTTCATCCCAAACATCGTGGTCGTCAGCCGTCGCGCCAAGCGCCGCGGCGAAGTGCAGCGCCATCTCCCTGATGCCATCGACCTCCTCGAGATCTGCGCCTCCGCCGGCATGGGACTCGACATGGCATGGAACTCCGTCACCGACGAAGTGCGGAACGTAAGCAACGTGCTGGCCGATGAGATGGCTTTGACCAATCTCGAGATTCACCTGGGCGCCACTCGCGCCGAAGCGATGCGACACATGTCGAAGCGCACCGGCGCGGAGGAGCTCTCCTCCCTCGTCGCCGTGCTGGTTCAATCCGAGCGCTTCGGCACGAGCGTGATTGACGCGCTGCGCACCTTCGCCACGTCCATGCGCGAGCAGCGCAGCATGAAGGCGCAGGAGGCAGCCGAGAAGATGGCCGTCAAACTCATCTTCCCCATGATCCTGTTCATCTTCCCGGCGGTGGTCATGGTGATGGCCGGGCCGGCCGGAATGGCCTTGTATAAGACGCTCGCCCCGAAATGATCCGCCCGTAGAAAGGCGAAGGAGCCGAAAGCTTATGACCGCGTTGAAGATTCTCTCGATCGCTGCGTTGCTTGGCATCCTTGGCGGGTGCGCCGCAGAGCCCAAAGAGCCCGAGCCAAAAGAGCCTGTTGCGGACGCGGAGCTTGATGTCAGCGCACGGACCGATAAGAGCCTCGTGAACGCGGTACACGACCAGGCGGTCTACAATGCAATCGTCACCCAGCACACGTTCTTCCCCTACCACTTCATCAGCAACGGCGACGCACTGAATGAGCTGGGCCAGCGCGACTTGGGGGCGCTGGCGGATTACTACCGGCAGCACCCGGGCGACGTCATCGTCCGCCGCGGCGACGCCACCGATGAGCTTTACGATGCTCGCGTTCGTCATGTGCTGCAGGGACTGCAGCAGGCCGGCGTTGAGACGGACCGCGTGAAGGTTGCAGACGCGCTTCCCCCGGGTGCTGGAATGCCGGGTGATCGCGTCGTGAAGATCCTCAACCTCAAGCCGATCAAGGGTTATGACGCAGGCGATGGCTCAATCAACGCGCAGGTAAACGATGAACAGCGCAGCGTGAAAGACCGACCGGCGGAGTAAAACCATGCTACAGGCTAAACCAATGGTCGCGCTTCGGCTGATTGCCGGGCTTTCGCTAATGCTGGCGATGACATCCGGCTGCGTCACGCGCACGATGCCACGCCAGGTGCCGATAGCATCGAAAGACTTCGAAGCCGAGGCGGAGTTCCAATCCGGCGCCAAGCGTCCTCCGTCCGCAAAAACGCTCTACGCCATGTCGAAGCTCATGGCGCTGCAGGGAAGAGACTCTGAGGCGGAGTACACCCTTGGCAAGATCGTCAGCGAACACCCTGAGTTCATGCCTGCTTACTGCGACCTGGCTGAAACCCAGATGCGGCAGCGGCGCATCGACCAGGCGATGAAGACGCTGACCACGGGACTGCGCCTGGCACCCAATGAAGCAATCCTCCTGAACAATCTGGGCATGTGCCAGATGATCAAGGGCGAATATGACTCTGCCCTCGATGCCTTCACCCGCGCCGCCGCGGTTGTGCCCGATGACGCACGGTATCGCGCGAACATGGCCGTCTCGCTCGGCATGTTGGGCCGCTACAAGGAATCGTTTGCGCTGTACGAGCAGGTGCTCCCTGCCGCCGACGCCCATTACAACCTGGGCGTCCTGTGTGAAGCGCGCAAAGACAACGCCCGGGCGGCAGAGGAATACCGCCAGGCGAAGAACCTCAAAGCTCTGGAGGCCAGGTCCGGCAACCACTCAGAAGTAGATGCTCCTTCCGGTGGACCGAAGCAAGGCCACAGCGACGAGCCGGCCGACGCCGGAGAAAAAACGATCCCAAGCAGTTAATCGACCGTCCGTGCGTCCCCGGACCTCTGGAGGGAAGTGCCATGAAAACCAATCGCAAACGACGCGGAATCGTTACCGTGTGGGTGGCCGTCTTCGGATTGGCCATCTTGCTGATGCTCGGAATCGCATGCGATACCGCATATGTCTATCTTGTCGGTCATCAGCTTCAAAACACCGCCGACGCCTCGGCACTGGCAGGCACGCTGCAAGTTCGCCGCGGAACAACCATCTCGCAGAAGGCGGCTGCCGATGCGGCCGCTGCGTGCAAGGCCGGTGGTGTCTTCATCAAGCTCATGCTGAACCCGGGCAACACGGCGGGCGGCGATGTAGTCGTCGGAAGCTACAACTCGGGAAGCTTCGTGCCCGGCGGCACTCCAGCCAACGCGGTCCAGGTAAGGGCGAAGCGAACCGCCAGCTCACAGAATGGCGCCCTCCCCTTAGTTTTTGGTCCGGGCTTCGGCTTCAACGTGTCTGACGTCGAACGCACTGCAACCGCTCAGATCAGCGGCAACATCATGGAGTCGGCGATTGTCCTGCTGAATCCGAACGGCAGCTGCGTGCTTCAGCTCATCGGCACCGGCGGCAATCCCTATAAAGTAGACACCAAGCCCGATTCCAGTCACGTCGGCGTGATCCAGATCAACTCCACCAGCTCCAACTCCGTGTGCTGGAACGGCAACGCGCAGATCCGTGCGGGCGATATCTACCTGGGCGGCAACCAGACCTCCGCGGTTGGAAGCAATGTTCTGGTCGGTGGAAAGTTCAGGATCAACGCACCGCCTGTGCCCGACCCGCTCGCGTGGCTGCCTCCACCGTCTAAGCCGCCACTTCAGACCAACAATAAATCCCCCTTAAATCCAGGCTGGTATTCCGGCGGGCTGCCCACCGGAAAGAACATGAAGCTTAATGCCGGCATCTACTACATCGACGGCGGCATCACCATGGGTGGAAACGACTTCCTGGATGCCAGCGCCGGCGTCATGCTCTATCTGCACACCGGCAGCATCAACATGGGCGGCAATTCCGACATCAAGATTCAGCCGATGGCCAGCGGCGCCTACCAGGGCATCAGCATCTACCAGGACCGGGCGAATACCGCCTCCTCTACGCTTAAAGGAACCACGAGCTTGAATAACACCGGGACGATCTATATGCCCGGCTCCGCCCTCTCTGTTGACGGCACGCCCAAAAGCGTCGGCCGTCAGATCATCGCCGACAAGCTCACGGTGCAGGGGGATGCCGCGGTCGTTGTAAAATACGATGGATCGAACAAAGCACAGGACCATAAGGTGTGGCTTGTGAAATAAGGACCAGCGACGCGCCGCGAGCCCGGGTGACCGCACGGAAACGAACTTCCTCGGTGGGCTTGTCCGCGTTGAGATCTGACGGAGGGAACATGAGATACGTCCCGCAACGGCGCGGCATCGTCACCGTTTGGATGGCGGTCGTCGGCCTCGCAATCCTTCTGCTCCTTGCAATCGCATCCGACACTGCCTACGTCTATCTCGCCGGACATCAGCTTCAAAATGCCGCTGATGCCGCCGCCCTCGCGGGAGTGCGCGAGCTGAAATATAGCACTGCCACGGCGGTGCAGAAGGCTGTTGATATTGCCGCCGCGAACAAAGCGGGCGGTCTCCCCGTCCAGCTTGCCGCCAATGCTGGGAATTCCGACGGCGGGGATGTGGTCTATGGGCATTACACCCGCGGTGCCACGAACCCATTTGTCGCAGGGGCCGCTCCGTACAATGCGATGAAGATTAAGGCGCGCCGCACGAGCGACTCACCGGCAGGCGCGTTGAATCTCGTGTTTGGGCCCGGTTTCGGTTTCGCCACCGCGAATGTCACCCGCGGCGCAATCGCGATGTCTCGCCAGCAGTTCGGCGCGGGAATCATTGCCTTAGACCTCCACCGCCCCAGTACGTTCGGCGCCGGCGGCAACCCCACCATCACGATCCGTCACCCCGGTGTCGCCGATGGCGGAATCCAGGTTAATTCTGACGATGCCCGCGCCGCTAACATCACCGGCAATACGACCATTAATGCCACCGAAATGCGCGTGATGGGCGGGGTCAAGGTCACCAATAACGCTGGTCTGCCCGACACGATCAGCACCGGAGAGCCGCCCGTGCCAGACCCGCTCGCGGGCTTGGCTGTCCCACCGTTCGGCACCGAGCAGACCGCGATCAAACTCAACAGTAACAACACCGTCAACGCCGTGCCCGGCTTCTATCCCGGTGGCATAACCATGAGCAACGGGACGCTCAATTGTGCCCCCGGCATTTACGTCCTCGGCCCGCCGGGACTGAACATAACCGGCGGTAATCTCAACGCCCAGGGCTGCATGTTCTATCTCGCCAAGGGCAACGGGAACAACTACGCCAGTCTGAAGCTGACCGGCAACGGCACGATCAACATCTCGCCCCCCACGAGCGGGCCATACGCCGGCATCACCTTCTTTCAGGACCGGACGACGCCCTTCAACAACAACACGACCAGCACCATCATCGGCACATCAACCATGAACGTGCAGGGTACGCTGTACTTCCCCACCACGGAATTGAAGATCAGCGGCACGTCCAACAATCTGGCCAACCAGATCATCGCCGATGTCGTCACCATCAGCGGCAACGGATCACTCACCGTCAACTACGATGGTCGCAATCCGGTCTCGACCAATGACATTTTCCTTGTGAAGTAGGCACGCCCATAGCTCTCGTTCTGATCGCCGGCACCTTTGATGGTTCTCGTCCCATCGCGGTGCCGGCACTTTTTCTTCCTCGAATTCGATCGGTCAAAGTACGGCTCGCCGACGGGCGGCATCCGGGCTAGACTTGGCTGCGATGGCAAACGCGGTACGCGAGCAATTGCGGGGATACGCGCAGCTCATCGAATCGCGGATGCCCTCGTCACCCCCCTTTTCTCCCGAGCTGGAAGACGCTGGCACCATCCAAGTCGAGCGCGGCACGATTTACCCGCTGTGCCTTCAAAATCCCGCCGCCCCGATGGACGTCGATCGAGTCGAGCGGCTCATCGAGCTGGCGTCATCGGAGCGGCTCGCGAGCCTCAGAATCGTCGACTGCGCCGGTCATCAGCGCTCGGCCTACCGAGGCCTGCTGGTCTACTGCTGGCTGCAGGCTTACCGGCTGGCTTACGAGTCGCTTGCGCGCGCACAATTTGGCCGCTGGGAAGAAGCGCTGCGAACGTGGTCTGACCTGTTGGAAGCAGAGCTGACGCAGATCGATTGGCCGGCCGGCCCGCTGCCCGCCATCCGGGGAGACGATGCGAGCGAGGCCGCCTGGGCGGCGCTGGCATTGCACGTCGCCGGCAAGGCATTCATCCGCGACGCATGGATCGATCTTGCTTCCGACACGTTCGGGCGGCTGGCTCGCGCGCAGCAGCCTCAGGGACCGTTCCTGCTGTCCGGCGCCTCGGACAGTCCCGACGCAGGCGCGTTTCACGAGCTCGTTCTCCTGCACGCCGCCGCGTCTTACGCGGTGCAGGCGGAGGACCGCACGATCGCGGCCGCCGTGGCGCGGGCGACGGAATATCACCAGCGCGAAACCCAGCCGGACCATGCCACAGCGCAACCCTGGGCGCTGTTCGCTTTCATCTGGAACGCGCAGACTCGTCCACTGGCCGAACAGATCCTTCACGCATCCGAAGTGCAGCATCCCGAGGCGCAGGATGGAGTCACTTTCATGCTGCTCGCCGACGCCTTATATTGCCTGCGTCTGTTCGATTGTCCACCGGAAACCGATGCGTCGCGAGCAAGACATGAATGACTTACGCGAGAACAATGCAATCGATCCGGACCTGCTGGATATGCTGCGCTGCCCCCTGACCCGCAGCCGGCTGCGCGCCGAAGGCGACTATCTCATCGCCGAGGTGGGCGGCTTGAGCTACCCCGTGCGCGACGGGATCCCAGTCATGCTGATTGAAGAGGCGAAGCTCCCCGCGGGCGTGGCGTCGCTCGCCGAGTTGAAAGCGCAGCTCAAGGAGCAGATCCCGCTGTAGCGTTCTTTCCCCACTGCCCAAGACGTGTCTGATTCCAGAATCGATTACCGTTCGACAGCCGATGCGCTCACCGACGAGGTGGCGACAGCGCGATCCCTGGGCACATGGGCCATCCTTTGCCTGGTGTGGCTCGTGGGGCTCGGGGTATGGGCGGTCTACCTCGCTGCAATCGCCTTTGGGGTGCTGCGCCTGTTCGCGTGATCGAACCAAGCCTCAAGCTTCGCGCAAGTGATAGCTCTTGATGGTCGTCTGCTGAAAATCCGGATACGCGCCGATGTCGTGCTCCGCCAGATCCAGACCGTCGAATTCATCCGCCTCCGCGGCCCGCAACAGCCCGATTCTCTTCACGAAGCCGAACACGACCACGCTCAGCACCGCGCTCAGCGCGAGGATGGCGGCCACTCCAAGGATCTGGATCCCCACTCTCCTCATCCTTTCCGCGGCGCTGCCGTAATGAAACAGCGCGGCAGCCATCGTTCCCCACACCCCGCCGACCGTGAGGATCGCGATCCCGCCGGTGGGATCATCGACTCTCCCGCGGAGGTCGATCCAGGTCGCGAAAAACGGCACGAGAACGCCGCCAACGGCGCCGATCACGACCGCGGCAGCGCTCGACACCAGGCCTGCCGCGGCGGTGATGGAGACGAGTCCGCCGAGCAATCCGAAGATTGCCAGGATGATGTCAGCCTTCCCATAGCGCAGGCGTCCGAAGAGCACCCCCGCAGCGCCCCCGGCAGCGCCGGCCAGGAATGCATTGGTGGCCGCCGGTATCGCGTCCAGCGCCTGCAAGCCGGATGACGCGCCCGCCACATAGGGGGCCCAGGCCGCGAGGATCAGCGTCGCCCCAACCGCGGCCAGCGGGATGTTGTGTCCCGGAATCATATTGGTAGACCCATCGCGGTTGTACTTTCCGGTTCGTGGACCGGCGACGAGTGCCGCGGCAGCAGCGCACGCGCCGGCCGCTACGTGCAGCCACGACGCTCCCGCCACGTCGATGAATCCGAGATTGCGAAGCCAGCCGTAGAAGACCCAGTGCGCCGCAACCGGGATGACCAGGCCGCCAAGCAACAACGAAACAACGCACACCGCGAAGAAACGCGATCGCTCGGAGAGCGTGCCGGCGACGCTGCCGGTGGCGATCAGCGTCGGCGCCAGGAAAGCGAGCATGCCGTTGCCCGCTCCGGCGTATCCGAAGAGCAGGCGCGGCTCGACCCCGAACAGCGGCGCATCCACCTTGTAGAGAATCGCCGCTCCCACAGCCCAGAAGGCCAACGTCGCCGCGCAGAAATCGCACAGGCAGCGCAGCACGGCGGCGGCCGAGTTCTTGGAGCGCACGAGGCCCGTGGCCAGCAGCGCATGGCCCACGCGCAGCAGCAGCGCGGCGAGCCCGAGAAGCGCCAAACCCAGGATGCTCAGTGGGTCCATCCCTTTGCCTCGGTAGCGCCCGTCTTCCCCGCGCGGCGAGTTGTATCAGAGATGCCGGCGCGGAAACAGCCAAGCCGATTGCCGCCCCACCGCGACCGTGTCGCCGCGGCTGCGATGCGGCTACGCTACGTTCGTGATTCGCAACCGGCGCGACGACGGCTTCCTGCTCATCACGCAGCACGATCACGCGCTGCTGTCGGGGAAACTCGCGATGCACGTGGGGAACACTGAATTTGCCGCGCCCACACCGTACCAGCCAGTCGTCGACGGGATTTCTATGCATGATGCCGGATGGCCGTTGCACGACGACCGCCCCACCTTGAATAAAGATGGAAGTCCGCTGAATGTGCTGGAGACGCCCGCCGCCATCGCCACCCGCGTGTGGTCGGAGTCTGCCGGGCGAGCGGCGGCTCACCATCCGTACTGCGGGCTGCTCGTCAGCCTCCACGTGATGGGGCTCTCCGCTATCGGGCAGGCGCAAGCCAGCCCCCTCGCCGCCGACCCGAAGCAGGCATTTGAGATCAACAAGTTCCAGCACAAGCAGGTGGAACTGCAGGAGACGTTGCGCAAAGACCTGGGCCTGCGCACGGACCGCGCGCTGCGGCTGGGCCTCGCACCGCCGGGCACCGATGAAGACGAAGACCTGCTGCGGTTCAATTTTTCCCTGCTCCGCGCGCTGGACCGCGTTAGTTTGGACATCTGCTCGGGGGCACATCTGTTTACCGTGCTGGACGAGGTCCACGCGCGCCCGGGAGCGGCTCCGGGGTCGCTTCGGGTTGATCACCTTGAACCCGGCGTGATGAAGATTGCGCCAGTGGCCGTTCGACCGCCAGGAATTGCGCTACGAACTGCCCTGCCGCCGGCTCAACGCTACGAAATTCGCCGCCGAGGCTGCGTTTCGTGAAGCGTATGCCGAAGCGCCGCTCGAGCCGTTTCGCGTCAGAATTGTGACCTGAACTGGATCGACGATGCGTTTCCACTTCAACGCTTGCGACGATACGATTCGTGCATGTTCATCCGATGCATTCCTGCCCTGTTGTTGGTCGCATTCGCGGCGGTCGGATGCGCGCCCGAGACCCGCAGCTACACGATCGACCTGAAGAACAACTCGGGCGTGCCGCTAACGATCGGCCTTGCGAAAGACGGCGGCCCATATGAGTTCCTATGGGCATCGCCGGAGGACGCGGCGATGGAGGCGTCGGCGCGCGAGGAACGGGTCTGGGGGCGCGTCGTGCCGCCGGGCAAGACCGCATACGGAACTCCGATCAAAGGAAAGTTTGACTCCAGCTCGCGCGCGATGCTGCGCGTTTACCGCGGAGACATGCCCCTCTCCGCAATCCTGGCAACCAGCCGGGGCGACCTGGATCGTCTCGACCTTCCCCTTTCCCCAGGCGCAAACGCCTTTATCATCACCGATCCGAACGGGCTTCTTGAGGCCCAGCGCCTCCAACCCCCACCGCCATCTCGTTAACGGGCCCTTCCCATGGCTTACGAAGAGCACGTTCAGCGATCGCAGTCGATCGTCGCGAGATGCGCCGTGGTCACGCTAAGCGACACGCGTACGGAAGCGACCGACAAGAGCGGGCGCATGATCCGGGAACTCCTCGAAAAGAGCGGGCATTCGATCGGACACTATTCGGTGGTGCGTGATGAGCCAGCGGACCTGCAGCCGCTTCTGGTCGAGTTGCTCGGCCAGGCCAACCTCGACGTCGTGATCACCAACGGCGGCACCGGGATCAGCCGGCGCGATCAAACGGTTTTGGTTCTGGAGCGGCACATCACTCAGCCATTGCCGGGATTCGGGGAGCTGTTTCGGATGCTGAGCTGGCAGGAAATCGGGAGTGGCGCGATGCTCAGCCGTGCCATCGCCGGTATCAGCAACGGCAAGCTCCTCTTCGCCCTTCCGGGTTCCACAGCCGCGGTTGAGCTGGGCATGACAAAGCTGATTCTGCCGGAACTGAAGCACTTGCTCTCAGAACTGCGCAAGTGAAATGGTTTTTCACCGAGCAAGCGGAAGAAGAAGAGGCCGACGCGTCAGCCCCCAATGCAGGCCGATGCCTCTCTGCCTCTGCGAAGACCGGAAGCTGTCGGCTTGAGAAAAGCGCGCGCTGATCTACAATCGTCCCCTCCCATGGTTGAGCTGGGTGTCAATATCGATCACGTTGCGACGCTGCGCCAAGCCAGGCGGACATACGAGCCAGACCCGGTGTGGGCGGCGGCGGAGGCAGAGCTCGCAGGCGCCGATGGGATCACCATCCATCTGCGTGAGGACCGGCGGCACATTTCCGACCGTGACGTTCAGGTCCTGAGTCAAACGGTTCAGTGCCGTTTGAACCTGGAGATGAGCCTGAGCTCGGAAATCGTGGAAATAGCGGTGAAGACCCGTCCCGACCAGGCGACGATCGTGCCCGAACGGCGTCAGGAGGTGACGACGGAGGGAGGCCTGGATCTCACGCAGCAGCCCGACCGCGTCGCCGGGGCCGTTCAGCGGCTCAAGGCGGTGGGCATTTTCGTCTCTGCTTTCATCGACCCCGACGAGCGGCAGATCGCCACTGCCCAGCAGCAGGGATTCGACGCCGTCGAACTGCATACCGGCGAATACGCCAATGCGGACGGAGAGGCAGCGCAGACGCAACTCGAACGGCTCGTGAGCGCCGGCAGGATAGTCCGGGAGCGTGGGATGCGGCTCCACGCCGGACATGGGTTAAACTATCGCAACGTCAGCGCAGTGGCCGCGATCGAGGAGATGCGCGAGCTGAATATCGGACACTCGATCATCAGCCGGGCCGTGTTCGTCGGCCTGCGCGATGCGGTGCGCGAGATGAAGAAGCTGATGGATGATTCGGCGAGAGGCAAGAGCCATGTTTAGCGGCGCTTTCACCGCGATGATCACACCGTTCCGCGACGGCAAGCTGGACGAGGCGCGGCTGCGCGAGCAGATCGACTACCAGGTCAAGGGCGGCATCGATGGGCTCGTTCCCGTCGGCACGACGGGCGAATCGCCGACTCTCGATGTCAAGGAGCACGCCCGGGTCATTGAGCTGGCGGTGAAATACTCCAAGGACCGCGCGCCGGTCATCGCGGGAACCGGCGCCAACGCGACCACCGAAGCCGTTGAGCTTCACTCGATCGCGAAGAAAGTCGGCGCCACGGCCGGACTGTCGGTCAACCCCTACTACAACAAGCCGACCCAGGAGGGCCTCTACCGCCACTTCATGACCATCGCGGACAAGGTCGACCTGCCGATCGTGCTGTACAATATCCCGGGGCGCACCGGCGTCACCATGTCGGCCCAGACGGTCTGCCGCCTGAGCGCGCATCGCAACATCGTCGCCATCAAGGAGGCGACCGGCTCGCTGGACATGACCAGCGAGATCCTCTCATCCTGCGAGATCACGGTGCTGAGCGGGGATGATTCGCTCACCCTGCCGCTGATGTCGATCGGCGCCCGCGGGGTGATCAGCGTCGTCTCCAACCTGCTGCCGCGCGAGGTGAAGTCGATGACCGAGCAGGCCCTCGCGGGTGACTTCGCGGAGGCTGCCAACATCCATCACCGGCTTTTCCCGCTCACTCGCTCGCTCTTCCTCGACGGCAACCCGGCCGGGATCAAGTATGCCATGAAGGTCGCCGGCCGCGACTCGGGCGAGCTTCGACTGCCGCTGTGGGAAGCGGGCGAGGCCACGAAAAAGCTGATCGAGCAGTACATGAACAAGCTGCGCGTGCACGCGATCAAGAAGGCGTCGTAGCCGCGCCGTCTCTGCCCCCTTCCCGTGACCCAACTGTGCGTCTCCATCTTCGCCTCCGATCCGGAGCGGGCGAAGCGCGACATCGCCGCCGCCGCCGAGGCCGGCGCGCAGATGGTGGAATTGCGCGTGGACGAACTGGGCGATTCGCAGGCGGTCATCGCCATCGTTCTCGCCAGCACGCTTCCCTGCATCGTGACCTGCCGGCCAACCTGGGAAGGCGGGCGCAGTGCGCTGGATGACGCGGCCAGGCTCGATCTTCTCCGCGCGGCGGCGGCGGCGGGCGCCAGCTACGTTGACGTGGAACTGGTTACGCTTGCAGGGCGCGATGGCCTGGGCGAGCCCGTGCCGCGCGAGAAACGCAGCGGCATTATCATCAGCTCGCATGATTTCCAGGGCAGGCCCGCGAAGCTGCACAACCTCATCGCCGAGATGGACGCCGCCCCCGCCGACGTGAACAAGATCGTCTGGACTGCCCGAAGCATCCGGGACAACCTGGAGGTCTTTGAGATCCTGCAGCAGCGGTCGAAGCCCACGATCGCACTATGCATGGGCGAAGAAGGACTCATCAGCCGCGTGCTGGCCAGGAAGTTTGGCGGCTTCCTGACCTTCGCATCCGTGTCGCGAGAAGAGGCAACGGCTGCCGGGCAGATCTCTGTCGAAGACATGAAGCGGCTGTACCGCTGGGACTCGATCGGGCCGGCGACGAAGGTGTACGGAGTCGTCGCCCATCCGGTCGCACACTCCATGTCGCCCGCGCTGCATAACGCGGCGTTCGATCAGACGGGCCATGACGGCGTCTATCTGCCGATGCTGGTTCGCCCGGGCTATGAGAGCTTCAAAGCATTCATGGAAAGCTTCCTGAATTTCGACGGGCTGAATCTGTCCGGCCTGTCGGTGACCCTTCCGCACAAGGAAAATGCCTTCCGCTACCTGCAGGAAAAGGGCGCTGAGGTCGAGCCGCTTGCGACCCGCATCGGCGCGGTGAACACGATCGTGGTCAATCGAAGCGCCAGCACGCCCGTCCTGCGCGGGATGAATACCGACTACCGCGCCATCCTGGACAGCATTACCGAGAAGCTCGGCATCAAACGCGAGCAAGTGGCCGATCTTCGTGTAGCGGTGATCGGCGCGGGAGGGACCGGTCGGACTGCGGTCGCCGCGTTGGCGCATTACGGCGCGACCGTGGTCGTCCATAACCGCACGCGCGAGCGCGCCGATGCGCTGGCAGCTGAATTCAACGGGCAAACCGGACAGGTCGTCGCGGCCCGGCTCGAGAAGCTCTGCGACAGCTGTTGTCACATCTTCATCAATACCACGTCGCTGGGAATGTTTCCGAAGGTGGATGCCAGCCCGCTCGGGCAGCGGGCGCCGGAATTTACTGCCGATACGCTGGTGTTCGACACAATTTACAACCCGCCGAAGACGCTGCTGCTGCGCCAGGCGGAAGAAGCCGGCGCCAAGACAATCGGGGGCATTGAGATGTTCGTGCGTCAGGCTGCCGCGCAGTTCGAGGCATGGACAGGCCGGCCCGCACCATCAGAAGTCATGCGCAAGGTCGTTGAGAAGCGGCTTGCGGAATAGTCTGTTACCAACACCCGAACCGAACGACCGACAGCCTGCTCGCCGCCGGCCCTCATGCCGGCGGCGTTTCTGTTGGCGGGGTGGACCCCGAAGTGCCGCTCGAGCGGTCCGGCATGTCGCCGGAGGGAGCGTCGGTGGACGGCGCGTTGTAGGAACGCACCGAGCCGCCTCCCGGATCCGCCGAGCCCGCGGCGTCGGTGATGCCGCCGCCGGGGGCGGACATATCGCCGACCGGAGGCGCGGCCATTTCGTCCGCGGGCCGTGTCACGGGAGCGGTCTCCCCAAAATCATCTTCCGACTCCTCGACGTACACTTCGTCAAGCTCCGTCGCGTCCACTTCGCGGCGCATCAGGAAGTAGATGATCGTATTGGCGGAGAAGTAGAACGAGATCGCGAAGGCGCCGAGCATGCCGATGACGAGGTAGATCCAGAAGGAGAGGATGCCGGCGCCCACGTCTTCACTCCACTTCAATCCGGAGTAGTTGACGTCATAGGGAAGGCTCTCCACCGATGGGGGTGGCCAGATCTGGGGCCAGTAGGTCGCGGGCTGTCCGCTCAGCCACCAACCCACGAAGTAGTGGGTGAGGTAGAGCATCACGAAAATGAAGAAGCGCACGAAGAGGTAGGTGAGCGCGCCGTAGGCAACCGCGACCGCTGTGTAGAACAGCATCCGCCAGGGCCGGGCGAAGACGTAGCTGAAGCTGCGGCTGATGGCGTCGAAGCTGTCGGAGCCTTCGACCGCCACCGTCGGATACATGAGATTGAACCCGCCCACCGTTCCGAGCGCGACGAGCGTCATCACGAACCCGACGATCAGCGCAAGAACGAACAGGATCGCCATCACGATCGGGCCGATCCAGGGGACATACATCAGCAGCCCGCCCACAGCCAGAGCAACACCCGCCACAAGGATGATCAGCAGGGGAATGACGGGGGCGAAGATGAAGCTGAGGAGCTTGCCGATCGAGAAACGCAGCGCCTGGCGCACGGAGATTTTTTCATCCCGCGCCACGTGGACCGCGGCGATTCGTGAAATTGCCCCGCCGAAAACCGCCCATACCAGCAGGAACAAGGCGGCGAAGAGGATGAAGTAGAGGGTATGGTGACGAACCAGCCAGACGGGACCGACCGTGAGGAAATTGACCGCCGACCGTACCACGCCGGGGCCGCGAGGGTCAGCGCCCATGCCGCCCAGCCAGTTGTTTGAGAGGACTCCGCTGACAACATTATTGACCTGATTGACCTGGTAATCGAAAAACTCGGCGAATATCCCGCGCGGCCGAATCGTCTGCACGTAGCGCAGCTCGGCGAACGTCCGGGCGTAGAGCTCGCGCACCGTCTCCGCATGCTCGCGCTTCGCCTCGGCGATCCGTTCCTTACCTTTCGCCGTCGCGATCCGGTCGTTCAGCAACTTGTTAGCGGCCTGAATTGCATCGTTGCGTCGAGCGACGATGCGGTGCTGCACTTCTTTGTGATGATCAAACCGCTCCGCTGCCGCCCTGAGCTGCGACGTGTCGTTGACGACTCCAAGCTCCTGCAGGATTTCCTGGTATCGGAAGATGTTGCGCTCGCGCTCGGCGGCAACCGTTGCGGCGAACGGTTCCTGAACCCCAGCGCCAGGACGGCCGAACGCAGCCTCGGCGGCTTCGGCGGCGTCGCTGCCCACGCCTGCCATGCGCTCGCGCAGACGCGCCTCGGACAGCGCGGAAGAATTCGCCAGCCGCGCACGCTCGTACAACCACGCCTCGTGGTGGATCGCCGACGCTTGTCGCGGCCAAAGCCCGTCGAGGATCCGGCCGCCGGCGTATAACGTCAGCAGCGCCAGAAGCCCCAACACCAGCTTCGATGGATGGATCGCGATTCGAAACGCACGGAAGATGTGAGTGAACGGGAACAACTCCCGCCAATGGATGCTGCGCAACGGCTGCGTGTCGTCCGGCATGGACGAACTCCTTTCCCTGTCGATACTGTCGCGGTCGGCGCCGCGGACATCTCGCCGCACCCGCAGTGGGGACCATTATAGTCGCGGCGGTAAATCGCTCCAATGTAATTAATTAGGGTCGACAGGCTTGCCCCCCGGCTCAACGTGAATTTTGCCGCCGTAAGCCGTCGCCTGCTGGCTTTGTGGTGCTGGCTGGCCGGTTCAGATGCGTGGCTCACGACACGGAATTATCACTGCTGGTCACCCGATGCCTCGTATTCATCAGCAGGTTGCTTCACCGGGATCTGGTACTTGCCGTCAAGCCAGCGCCCCAGGTCGATAAGCTCGCACCGCTCGCTGCAGAACGGGAAATGACCGCGCTGCTCTGGCTTTGGCTCCTCAACCGGCTTCTTGCAGATGGGGCAAGACATCTTCGGCATGACCTGATTCTAGAGCGAAAGGCTGGGATGATCGAGTCCAGGGCCGCAGCGAGCCGGCCGGGCAGGCTATTTCTTTTTCCGCGACTTGCTCGATTCCGACTTGCTCGAGTCCGACCGGGCGGCCGGCGCAGGCTCTGGCTTTGCCGCGGGCGCTGGCGCGGGGACAGCGGGCTTCGCATCCTTTGATCCAGAGCCGCTTTCCGCTGGTTTCGCGTCTTTTGAGTCTACACCGGAGCCGCCGGAGTCGCTCTTCGCGGCGTTCTTGTAGGCATCGGAACGGTAATCCGTCGTGTAGAAGCCGCTTCCTTTGAAGATCACGCCGGCTCCGGTACCGAGAAGGCGCTTCACCTTCGCCTTGCCGCATTCGGGGCAGCGCGTGATCGCCGGCGCGGTGATCGATTGAAACCGTTCAAATGTGTGGCCACAGGCTGAACACTTATATTCGTAAGTGGGCATGAAGAATCTGGGTTAATGCCTGCCGCGACATGTAGCAAGGCGCTACTGGCTTCTGCTCACCGCCACCTGCGCGGGGCGCAACGTTCGACCGTGCAGGCCGTATCCCTTCTGCAGAAGCTGCACTACCGTCGGCACGGGGTAGACCGCGTCCTTTTCCATCAGCGCTTCATGCTGAGTGGGATCAAAAGGCTCTCCCGGCGCGGGGGCGATCTCTTCAACCTTCTGGTCTTTCAATACTTTCAGCCACTGGTCGTGAACGATCTGCATCCCCTTCAGCAGCGAGTTGACGTCGCTCTTCCCCGGATCCACCGCGAGGGCCCGCTCAAAGTTGTCGATGACGGGCAGGAGGCTCTTGATCAGTGACTGGTTGGCGTAATGCACCCGCTGATCAGACTCCGACTGGATGCGCTTCTGCGTGTTCTTGAAATCGGCCGTTGCGCGGGCGAGTCGCTCATAGAGCGAATCGCGTTCAGAGCGGAGCTTTTGCACGTCGTCGTCGCCGGATCCGCCCCTGCCGGGCGGCTCAGCCTCGGGCGACTCGGTCGCGCCTGCGGGCTCATTCGTACTCTCATCCAGATTCTCATCGTTAATGGGTATTCGCGCCATGAGAACCTCGGTCAGGTTGAAATCCTAGGCTCAATTCGGAAGCGAAAACAGAAATCGAGAAATCCGATCACTCTTCCTCTCCCTTGAACATCTCCTTGAGCTTGTCCATGAATCCCTTGCGCTGCGGCATGACGTTGCTGTCCTCCGTCGTGGCGAAATCCCGCAGAAGCTGCTTCTGTTTCTCTGAAAGCTTCTTCGGGATCTCGACGAGGATCTGGACGATCTCGTCGCCGTTGCGGTAAGAGCGCACGTCGGGCAGGCCCTTGCCCTTGAGCTTGAAGACTTCTCCGTGCTGCGTTCCGGCCGGGATGTCCAGCTCTTCTTTTCCTTTCAGCGTCGGGACTTCGAGTGTCGCGCCGAGTGCGGCCTGCGTGAAGGAGACCGGGAACTGACAGACGAGGTCGTTGTTATGCCGCGTGAAGATCGGGTGCTGCTTGATCGCGATGTAGCAGTGCAGATCACCGGGCGCTGCCCCGCTCTCGCCCGGTTCACCCTCGCCCACCAAGCGGACCGACTGGCCCTCGTGCACGCCCGCTGGAATCTTCACCGTTACCACGTGCTTCTTCATCTGCCGGCCGTTGCCGCCACAAGCGGGACAGTGGTCCCGAACAACCGTCCCGCGGCCCCGGCAGTTGGGGCAGGTGGTTACCATGCGGAACATGCCGCCGAAGCCCTGCTGGGCAACGCGACCCTGTCCGCCGCACTGTACGCAGACCACGGGGCTGCTGCCCGCCTTGGCGCCGCTGCCCCGGCAGGCCTCGCACACGTCCTGCTTCTCAAACTCGATCGTCTTCTCACATCCCCCTGCGACCTCCGCCAGCGTCAGTTCGACCTGAATCTCCAGGTCAAAGCCGCGTTGACCGGATCGGCCGCGCGTCTGCCCGCCGCGGCGGCCACCGAATGCGCCGCCGAAGATGTCGTCGAACATCGTGAAGATGTCCGAGGGGTCCATGTGCGAAAAATCATGCTGGCCGGAAACGCCCTGGTGACCATACTGGTCATACCGGCGGCGCTTGCTCTGGTCGGACAGGACTTCGTAAGCTTCGGCGCATTCCTTGAAGCGAATCTCGGCATCGGCCTTGTCTCCGTCGGCGCGGTCCGGGTGGTACTTCATGGCCAGCCGGCGGTAGGAACGCTTGATTTCCTCGGCCTGTGCGTTGCGGGAGACCCCGAGCACTTCGTAGTAGTCGCGTTTTGTCGTTGCCACGCTCATCCTACGTCCATGCCGATAAAAGGGTCGGCCGGATCACCAGGCGTTCGCCGTGCTGCCACTTTCGCTTCAAAGCTCTTCGGCCGCACGAATTACGCAATCCAAGACCACCTGTAAAGCAGGAAGACACAAAGATCCACATCCATCTTCGTGTCTTCGCGGCTCAGCGGTTCAATTTTAGGTGGCCCGCCGCGCAATGCCTGCGCAACAGACCGCGCCGGTGACTTGCCTGCGCTACGAGACCGCGCCGGTGACTGCGGTCGCCTCCTCACCCTTCTTCTCCTTGATCTCGGCAACCAGGACATCCGTCGTCAGGGCCAACCCGCTGACGCTGGCCGCGTTCAACAGGGCCGTCTTCGCGACCTTGGTGGGGTCGATGATCCCGGCTTTGAACATGTCGACGTATTCGCCGGTGGCGGCGTTGTAGCCGAAGGCAGGGTTCTTGTTATCGAGGATTTCGGAAACGACGACCTCGCCGTCCTCACCCGCGTTGTCGGCAATCTGCCGGGCGGGAGAACGCAGCGCCTCGATCACGATGTCGAAGCCGATCTTCTCGTCGCCTTTTGCCCGGGCCTTGGCGGCTTCGACCGCCGGGATGGCCCGGAGGAAAGCCACTCCACCGCCCGGAACGATGCCTTCCTCCGCGGCGGCCTTGGTCGCATGCAGGGCATCGTCGATCAGGTCCTTGCGCTCCTTCATTTCCGTTTCCGTGGCAGCGCCCGCCTTGATGACCGCTACACCGCCGGTGAGCTTGGCGAGGCGCTCCTGGAGTTTCTCGCGGTCGTAGTCGCTGGTCGTCTTCTCAATCTGAGCGCGGATCTGTTCGGCCCGGGCGTCGATCTCCTTGCGCTTGCCGCCGCCTTCGATGATGAGCGTCTTGTCCTTGTCGATGAGGATGCGCTTCGCGGTCCCGAGGTCGGACAACTCCACATTTTCCAGCTTCACCCCCAGGTCTTCGCTGATGAACTTGCCGCCGGTGACGACGGCAAGATCCGCCATCATCGCCTTGCGCCGATCGCCGAACCCCGGCGCCTTGACGGCGCAGACGCTCAACACCCCGCGCAGCTTGTTCACGACCAGTGCCGCCAGTGCCTCCGCCTCGACATCTTCCGCGATGATCAGCAGCGGTTTGCCGCCCGTGACGATCTTGTTGAGCAGCGGCAGCAGTTCGGCGAGATTGCTGATCTTCTTCTCGTGGAGCAGGATCAGGCAGTCTTCCAGCACCGCCTCAAGCGACGTCGGATTGGTGAGGAAATAAGGGGAGAGATAACCCTTGTCGAACTGCATGCCCTCGGTGTACTCGAGGACCGACTCGGTGCTCTTGCCTTCATCGACGGTGATGACGCCTTCCTTGCCGACCTTTTCCATTGCATCGGCCATCAGGTCGCCGATGTGCTCGTCGCCGTTGGCGGAGATGGTGGCGACGCGCTTGTAGTCCTCGCGGCCTTTCACCTTCTTGGACATTCCGGTGATCGCCTCGGCCGCCGCCTCGGCGGCTTTGAGGATGCCGCGCTGAATGATGACGGGGTTGCTGCCGCCAGCGGTTACGTGCTTGAGGCCTTCGACGTAGATGGCTTCGGCCAGCACGGTTGCAGTCGTGGTGCCGTCGCCCGCGACGTCGCCGGTCTTGCTCGCGACCATGTTGACGAGCTTGGCGCCCATGTTTTCAAAGGGCTGCGGAAGCTCGATCTCCTTGGAGACGGTAACCCCGTCCTTGGTGATGCGCGGGCTGCCGAACGACTTCTGCAGGACGACGTTCTTGCCGCGCGGGCCGAGCGTCGCCTTGACCGCCCGAGCCAGTTGCGACAACCCCGCACCGATCTGGGCCCGGGCGTCGCTCTCAAACATCATCTGTTTCGCTGCCATATCAATCGCTCCCTTTCATTAACTGTTCAATTGCGAAGCCGACATCACTGCCGCGGCGGGAATCGGTCCAGCCGCGACCAGCCGCTTCCCTAGCGGATCCACCCTCAGGTTCAGTCCTTCAAGGCTTCGGGCGCCAAGAAGCGGCAGATCGCCTTCTTCGCCGAAGACCACTTCATCGATCGTCTCAACTCCGTTGGGCACTTCCACGATTGCGTAGCCCACCGTCCTGGTAATCGTCTGGCCGTTTGCCATCTGGAAAGTCCGGTCCTTCTTCACGCGCTGCACGCCGATGGATTCCAGCGTCTTCGACGGCGCCCAGGTCATCTCGCTGCCGGTATCGACGAGCATCTGCTTGACGGTGGCTGCGCGATTGCGGTCGGCGATGTTGAAAAACTTCACGTCGGTGTAGAACGCGCCCACTGCCGCTCCTACTCGAGCACGCCCAGGATGTCCGCTTCCCTGAGGATGACGAACTTCTGGCTGTCGACTTCGACGTCGGTGCCGGCGTATTTGGTGTAATAGACAGTGTCGCCGGCGCGCAGGCCGATCTCCATCGGCTTGCCCTTATCGTCGAGCTTACCGGGGCCGACGGAGACGACCTTTCCTTTGGTCGGCTTCTCCTTGGCCGTATCCGGCAGCACGATTCCGCTCCTCGTCTTCTCTTCCGCTTCCGATTGCTTCACGATGACTCGGTCTTGCAGGGGTCGAAGTTTCATGGTTGGTCCTTTGTCTCTGTCGTTTCTGTTAATCATCCTCTGCTGGGACGCCCAGCGCTTCGAATTCGTTTGCCAAATCCGGCGGAATCGGAAGCGTGAGAACCGGCACCCTTTCTCCGCGGGCCCAAGATTCACGCCACCGCTCCAGTGACCTTTGCGACTCGCCTGACTTATGACCCAGCAGCAACCCTTTTATGCTGATGTCTTCATCAAGATCAGGCCAATGGATCCCGTACGCATCGATTTCTATTCTGTTGCGCTCACTCGGCGAGCCAGCCAGAAGGCGTGGAAACCATTCAAGGGGCGCGGAGATGGTTCGGCCGTCCGCCAGGTCCACCGCCAAGTGCTGATCCGTAACCACCACCCGGGTCGCCTGCACCTCTAGTTCATCATTACTGACCGAAGAACTCATTCCATCGCTCCAGCAGGTAGTCTCGGTATCGAGCGACCAGCTTCTCGACGAGCTTCAATTCATGCTCAGCGAAGCCGCGATTGAATTCCATCCTAACGCCTGGCAGCAGCCACCTTCGCGTGTCGCCTTTCGCGCCTCACGTGAATATGCGGTGGCTCACCGACGTCCAGTGAATAAAAGTTAAACCGATACGGCCCGATTCGCAGGACGGTCGGCATTCGATCTCCTGGCCGGACCTACATCATGTCGTCCATGCCGCCCATGCCACCCATGCCGCCACCCATGCCGCCGCCCATGCCGCCCATGCCACCGCCGCCGTGGTCGTGGCCGCCGTGGTCGCCCTTTTCCTTGGGCTTCTCGACGATGATGCAATCGGTGGTCAGGAGCAGGATGGCGACTTCCGCGGCATTCTGAAGCGCGGTGCGCTCCACCTTGGTCGGGGTGATGATGCCGGCCTTCACGACATCGACATACTCGCCGGTGAGGGCGTTGAAGCCTTCGTTGTCTTTGGACTCCATCACGCGGCGGACCACGACGCTGCCGCTGGTGCCGGCGTTCTCCGCGATCTGCTTCAGCGGCGCCGTCAGCGCCTGACGAACGACCTTCACGCCCGCCGCTTCGTCACCTTCGAGCTTGAGATTGCCGCCGCCGTTGAGGGCCTTCATCGCGCGGATCAGTGCGACGCCTCCGCCGGCGACCACGCCTTCCTCGACCGCGGCGCGTGTCGCGTGCAGCGCGTCTTCAATTCTCGCCTTCTTCTCCTTCAGCTCAGCCTCGGTGGCTGCGCCGACGTTCACCTGCGCGACGCCGCCCGCCAGCTTCGCGAGGCGTTCCTGGAGTTTCTCGCGGTCATAGTCGCTGGTGGTGATGTCGATCTCGCGGCGGATCTGCTCGATGCGGCCCTGGATGGCTTTGCTCTCGCCGGCGCCTTCGATGATCGTCGTGTTGTCGCTGTCGATCCGGACGAGCTTCGCCTGCCCGAGCTGCTCGATCTCAATCTTGTCCAGCTCGATCCCCAGGTCTTTCATGATCGCTTCGCCGCCGGTGAGGATGGCGATGTCTTCGAGCATTGCCTTGCGGCGATCCCCGTAGCCGGGGGCTTTCACTGCCGCGACGTTCAGGATGCCGCGGAGTTTGTTGACCACCAGCGTCGCCAGCGCCTCGCCTTCGATGTCCTCGGCGATGATCAGCAGCGGCTTCTTGGCCTTCTGGATCTTCTCGAGCAGCGGAATCAGCTTCGTGGCCGCCGAGATCTTGTCCTCATAGACGAGGACAAAGGCCTTCTCCAATTCGACGGTCATCTCATCGGGATTGGTGATGAAGTTGGGGGAGAGGTAGCCGCGATCAAACTGCATGCCTTCGACGACGTCGATGTAGGTCTCCAGCCCCTTGCCCTCCTCGACCGTAATAACGCCGTCCTTGCCGACCCGCATGAACGCGTCGGCCATGATGTTGCCGATCTCGCGGTCGTTGTTCGCGCTGATCGACGCGACGTTGGCGATGTCATCCTTGCGGGTGACGTCGATGCGCTTGGTCTGCTTGCGAAGGCTTTCGACGACGGCGTCCACCGCGCGGCGGATTCCGCGGGCGAGCGCCATCGCGTCAGCGCCCGCCGTCAGGTTGCGATAGCCCTCGCGGATGATGGCTTCGGCGAGAACCGTGGCGGTGGTCGTGCCGTCACCGGCGACATCGCTGGTCTTGCTGGCTGCTTCCTTCACCAGTTTGGCGCCGATGTTCTCGTATCTATCCTTTAGCTCGATCTCCTCGGCCACCGTCACGCCGTCCTTAGTGATGGTGGGCGCGCCCCAGCCCTTGTCGATCACCGCATTGCGCCCTCGGGGTCCGAGGGTCGATTTCACTGCACGAGAGAGCTTGGTCACCCCGTCGAGCAGCGCCTTCCGTGCGTCGGCGTCAAAAGCCAACATCTTCGCGGCCATGCCACGTCTCCTTTCAAGTCGTCTTGGATTCTTCGTTTTCGTGGTTGAAGAGGCGCGCTCGAAATCTGAGCGAGCAGCGCACCCTCGACACCAGCGCCTTAATCAAACGCAGTGCCGTGGTGGGAACCGGCAGATTCGGACTATAACCGGCTCAAGCTTCACCGGTTACGACTTGCCGGCGGGAGCGGATCGGCGCATGGGCCTCTCGGCTGGCTGTCAGCGTGGCAGGGAGACTGGAAATGTTCTCTTGAAGCCTTGCCAATGTGGCAGGAGAGAATGGAGGCCGTTGCAGAGTGTTTGTGTGCAGAAACGCAGCCCCGTCGCACGGATTTTGGACCGGCGACGGGGCTGGCTCGTTCTGGGTGCTGTCCAGGCCTCGGCTTCGCCGACTAGGCCTCGGCTTCCACGTTGATTCCGTTCTCGGCCAATTGCGTGAGCTTCTTGTCCGTGGCGCCTTCTTCGTCCAGTGTCTGCTGGAGGAGTTTGGCAATGTCATTGTGGCCAAGCAGCTTGGCGTAGGTACGGACGGTGCCATAGCCGGCAATCTCATAGTGCTCGACCTTCTGGGCCGCGCCGATCAGGCCGGCGTCAAGCACGTCGGGGTCGATGTCCTCGCCCATCAGCTCCTTGCCCTCCTCGATGAGGCCTTCCATCGCCTTGCATTTCTTGCCGCCCGGCTTCTCTTCGAGCTGCTCGAAAACCCGGATGAGCCGCTCAACCTGGCCTTCCGTCTCGCGCAAGTGCGTCTGGAAGGCGTTCTTGAGTTGCGGGTCGCTGGCTTTCTTGGCCATCTTCGGCAGCGCCTTCATGAGCTGATTCTCGGCGCTGTAAAGGTCTTTCAGGTCTTCAACAAGCAGGTCTTGCAGGGTTGCGACTTCCATTGGGATCTCCTTCGTCTCGGGTTTCGCTGGGCCGTCTAACGGGGTTTTGATACGTCCGAAGCATTGAGCAATTGCTATGCCGCCGGGACCCCCGCCGATCCCGGAGGGAGAACCCGCATACGTTTGGAATCTCGCGGACGAAACGACCGGGCGGACGCGACACATCGGCCCCGGCCTTTCGGCCTCTGATGGAAAACCGGGAACTTCCTGACTGCCGGCCCCTCTAAACGGGTGAACAAGTCCCGCATACCCGAGGTCCTTATGCACCGTGTTCGCCGAATCCTCAGCAAAGTGCTGGCTGCCGCCGTCCTGTGTGTGCCCGTCATTTGTCACGGTGCCGGGTTCATCGTGGTGAAGGACCCGCCGACCAATCCGACGCCGGGCCACTTCGCATTCGCGCCGCTGGAAACCACCTATCACCGGGTTTCAGTGACGGTGAACGATGAGGTGGCGACAACGACCGTCGAGCAGGAGTTCTCCAATCCCAACCCTCAGCAACTCGAGGGCACGTTCCTCTTCCCGCTCCCGGCCGGCTCGCACATCGACAAGTTCTCGATGGATGTGAATGGGAAGATGACCGACGCCGAGCTGCTGGATGCCAACAAGGCGCGCAGCGTCTATGAGGACATCGTTCGACGTTACAAGGACCCGGCCCTGCTGGAATACGCAGGTCAGGACACGTTCAAGGCGCGGATCTTCCCGATCCCGCCCAATGGCAGGAAGCAGATCAAGGTTTCTTACACGCAACTTCTCAAGAGCGACGGCGGACTTGTCGAATACACCTACCCGTTGAATACCGAGAAGTTCAGCGCCAAGCCGTTGAACGAAGTGGCCGTCAAGCTGAGCCTCGCGAGCAAGGACCCGCTCAAGAGCGTCTACAGCCCGAGCCACAACGTCGAGATTCGCCGCGACGGCGAGAACAAAGCTTCCATCGGTTACGAGCAGAAGAACGTCCGCCCGGATACCGACTTCAAGGTGATCTTCTCCCGCAACAAGTCGGATGTTGGCGTCGATCTGCTGACCTATCGCAACAGTCCGGACGATGGCTACTTCCTGCTGCTGGCTTCGCCGGGAATGCAGGCATCGACGAGTGTTATCCAGCGCAAAGACGTCTGCTTCGTGATCGACACGAGCGGCTCGATGGCCGAGAGCGGCGGCAAAAAGATGGAGCAGGCCAGGAAGGCATTGTCTTTCTGCCTGCAGAACCTCAATGAGGGCGATCGCTTCGAGATCGTGCGTTTCTCAACTGAAGCGGAGAGCCTCTTCGGGTCGCTCCACCCGGCTACGAAGGAAGACGTTCAGAAGGCCCAGACTTTTGTCGCGGGACTGAAACCCATCGGGGGAACTGCGATCCAGGAAGCACTGAACAAGGCCCTGTCGCTGCGCCGCGAGAAACCGAGCGAAGACGAGACGCGGCCTTTCATCATCATCTTCCTCACGGATGGCCAGCCCACCGTTGGAGAGACCAATGAAGATCTGCTCGTCGCTTCGGTCGGCAAGCAGAACCTCGGCAGCACGCGAATCTTCTCCTTTGGCATCGGCACCGACGTGAACACGCATCTGCTCGATCGGATCGCCGGCGACACGAAGGCCTTCAGCCAGTACGTGCTCCCGGAGGAAGACCTGGAAGTGAAGCTGAGCAACTTCTACACCAAGATCAAAGAGCCGGTGCTCGCCAACGTGCAGCTCTCCTTCACGGGATCGGACGTGAAAGTTTCCCAGATGTATCCGGGCGCCCTGCCCGACTTGTTCAAAGGTGAAGTGGTGGTCGCGTTCGGCCGGTACAGTGGCAAGGGGGCCGGGGCCGCGAAGGTGACCGGCACGCTGAACGGCGAGAAGCGCGAGTTCGTGGCGGACGTGAAGTTCGCCGAGAACGATCTGACCAACGCGTTCATCCCGCGCCTGTGGGCAACTCGCCGGGTCGGCTGGCTGCTGGATGAGATGCGCCTTCACGGGGAATCGACGGAGCTGAAGGACGAGTGCACGCGGCTCGCGCGCGAGCACGGCATCGTTACCCCGTACACCGCCTACTTGATCCTCGAAGACGAGCAGCGCCGCGGCGTGCCGGTCGCGATGCAAAACATGCGCGAGTTCGGCGGCGACGGAGGCGTTCGCGGGCTGGCGGCCGCGCGCTTCGACCGCAACACCGCCGAGTCAAGCACGCCCTCTGCGCGCTCGGGTTCCGCGGCCGTCGACAACGCCGAGGCGATTAAAGCGCTCAAGGGCAGCAGCAGCGATGCGGATGTCACGATCGTTCGCGGCAACGACACCCTTTCCAAACCCACCACGCAGCCTGGCGGGTCCGCCGCCCGCGCGCCCGCGTCCGGCTACAAGGTTGCGCAGAACTACACGCAACAGGCGCGTGTCATCAATGGCCGCGCGTTCTACCAGAACAATACGACCTGGACCGACTCCACCGCCCAATCGAAGAAAGAGCTGAAACAACAGAAAGTCCAGTTCAACAGCGACGAATACTTCGCGTTGCTCAAGAAGCACCCCGAGGCCGCCCAGTGGTTCGCGCTGGGCAATGAAGTGGACGTGGTGTTGGACAACACGCTGTATATGGTGCGTTGAAGCGAACAACTGCACACTGGTAAAGAGGAGGCTGATATGAGCCGCACGCTAACAACTCTCGCGTTGGCGCTCGGGCTAGGCGTCGCTGGGCTGGCGTCGGGCAAGGTCTCGTCCAGCACCGCGCCGAGCACCGAACCCACTACCGGGCCATCTGTGGAAGCCCAGGCTGCGAATCAACGCCCGCAGATTGAAGTCTGTTTCGTGCTCGACACGACCGGCTCGATGAGCGGCTTGATCGAGGGCGCGAAGCGAAAGATCTGGTCGATCGCCAACACCATCATTGCGGTGAAAGACAAGCCGCGGATCAAGATGGCGCTGATCGGCTATCGAGATAAGAATGATGCCTACGTCACCAAAGTCTTCGACCTCACCGACGACATCGATACCGTCTTCAAGAACCTGCAGGGCTTTGGCGCCGACGGCGGTGGCGACACGCCGGAGTCGGTGAACCAGGCGCTCAACGAAGCGGTCACCAAGGTTTCCTGGAGTCCGGATAAAGCGGTGACGAAGATTATATTCCTGGTTGGCGATGCTCCGCCGCACATGGATTATGCGGACGACGTGAAGTACCAGGAGACCTGTCAGGCGGCGGTCAAGAAGAACCTGATCATCAACACCGTGCAGTGCGGAACCGAGAGCAGCACAGCGCCTGTCTGGAAAGAAATTGCCCACCTCAGCGAAGGCGCCTACATCCCGCTGAGCCAAAGCGGCGGCGAGATGGTTGCGATCGCGGCGCCGCAGGACAAGGAACTGGCGGAACTGAATGCGAAAGTCAACGGGACGATCGTGCTGTACGGACACGACCGCGACCGCGACGGGGTCATGGAGAAGATCGCGCTCGGCGGAAGCGGTCCGACGACGAGCTCGGCCTCGCTGGACCGGCTCGCGTATAACGCCGCAGACGGAAAGGCGGTCCAGGGCCGCGGCGATCTGGTCAACGACTCGGCATTGGGAACTGCCAAACTCGAGCAGCTCAAGGACGCTGACCTGCCTGAGGTCATGAAGAAGATGACGCCGGAGCAGCGCAAGGAGTACCTGAACAAACAGGCGCAAGAGCGGCAGCAACTTCAGAAGCGCGTGATCGAGCTGAGCAAAGCGCGCAACGAATTCTTCGCCGGTGAGAAGAAGAAACTGGCCGGCTCAACCAGGGCCGACGCGTTCGATGAGCAAGTATCGGGGGTGGTGCAGAAACAATACGAATCCAACAGTCACAAGTAGTGGGAGTGCATTCTCCGGGCGCCTCCGAAAGCCACACGAATTCGGACGCGCCTTTTTCATGCGCCAAGCCTGTGGGAAATCGCGCGCTGCGGTTGGATTGCTGCCGGGAGTATAGTCACCACATTGGCCAGGTAATCGGAGATGCGATGGCAACAGAGAAACGACGCAGTTCGAAGGCAGGCGGTCGATCGAAGTCCGCGGCGCCGGCAGTCACTGGGCGGCTAACGGACGACCCGCGCCAGGCGGCGGCTTCGGGCGAGCCCGCATTGACCGGACGCTCGCGCGGGCACGCAGTCGATGAAGGCGCCGCCTCGGGAAAAAAGAGCGGGAATCAGAATCGTGGGAGGACGGCCCGCGGCGCGAAGGGAAACACCGGCAAGATCGGCGAAGACTTCGAGTCGGGACGGCAGGAGGCTAGCACGGCTGACTAGGTGCGACCGGCATCGCTCCACTTTCGCGCCGTCAGCCGATAGATGTGCGACTCGACTGCTTGTCCCTTTCGGGGGGTGCTGACGCGACGCTCAACCTGCATCCCGAGTTTCTCCAGAACGCGCGCGGACGCCGCGTTCTCCACTTCGCACGCCGCCCATACCTCGCGCAAACCCAGAACTTCGTACCCGAAGCGCCGCACCGCCGTTGCCGCCTCAGTCGCGTATCCGTTGCCCCACGCCCGGCGATCGTAGCAGTATCCCAGCATCGCCCTGTCCGGATCTGCCGCGTCGCGCGACAGGCCGCACCCGCCGATCAATACTCCATCGCAGTTGCGCATCACCGCGAGCTCATATTCGCGCCGGGGCGATTGATCACAGCGGGCTTTCGCGCGCGCGATGAAGTCGCGCGTCTCTTGCTCGGTGTTGGGTCCCCACTCCATGAAGCGAACGACTTCCGCATCGGACCCGTAGGCATGAGCCGCCTCAAAATCGCTTTCAACAAACTCTCGCAGGATCAGGCGCGGCGTACAGATCTGGACCGGATCGCTCATCGTCAGGCTTCCCGCCCCGCATCATACGTGCGCCGGCCGCGCACCATGAATCCCATCTGATTCTCCTTCTTCGCCTCGACTGCATGCCGCTCATTGATAGCTCGGTTTTCGGTCGTGGTGCCGGTGACCACGACATAGTCGTCCGCGCGGCGATAGCGGTGGATGAAGACCGGACGAGACGCCTTCGAGCGGTTCGGCTGCGAGCCGTGCACCGTCTTCACGTGGAAGAAGATCGAGTCGCCCGCCTTGCCCACCAATGGAACCGCCCGCTCCCACGTCCACTCCTTGGGATCCAGCCCAAGGTGGCTGTCGGTATCGATGTGCGGCAGGACTCCTCCGCGATGCGTGCCGGGCACGACATGGAGCGCGCCGTTCTGCGTGTCGGTGTCGATGCAATAACTCAGGACGCCCACCGGTCCCTCGAAACGGTGCTCGAAGTAAGCCGCGTCCTGGTGCAGGTTCTTGGCATGCCCCCCCACCGGTTCCTTGTAAAGGACCTGCCCGTCGAGAAACATCTCCATGTTCGGCCCGAGGATCGCTTCCGCGATGTTGAGGCAACGCTCGTCGAGTGCTGAGCGAAACAGTGCGGCGCTGGTCGAGTAGCGACAGCCGAGAACCATGATCTGCTTGTCGCGCTCGAAGTTCTTCGGCGCCGGCAGGAACAGCGTCCCGTCCGGCGTGCGCCAGCCTTCGGGGATCTTCGTTGCCCACTCGAGCAGCGCGAGTGACTGCCGCGCGAAGAGTTCGATGTCTTCGCGGATCTGCGCAACGTGCGGCGCCATCAAGCCACGGACGATCAGGGCGCCATGCTCCTTGTAAATATCGGCTGCGCGCCTGGGATCGAGCCGGTCGGCGAAGACTTCCAGTTCATCGATGGTAACGGCTGCAGTCGTGGTCATTGGGCTGCTCCTGGATCGATCCACAAAGCTATCGTTTGTGCGGCTTGCTCGCTATGCCGAAACGTGTCTAGTTTGTATACTTTTCCGATGCCAGCCGCTTCGACCCATCCATTGCTGCAGACGGAGTTTGTCCCCGACGAGCTGCACCTGCGGGTGTTCATGACTCGTTTCATCCGCATCGATCGATCCTGGACGGCGAAGGATGTCTACAGCAGCTTCTGGCGCCTGTATGTCAATAACCGAGACGGGGCCGCTGTCGATTGGGCCGGGGGACGCTTTGAATTGCAGGGCCGGCGGGTGCACATCGTGCCGGCCTGGGTGCGGTTCAATTGCGTCAACACGCGGCCGGTGGACCACTGCTACATCCATTTTGACCTGATCGGCCTGCCGGCGACCCTCGTCCGCGAGCTATTCGACCACCCGCTCACGCTGCCGCACGATCGGTATCTCGACGCGTTGGTCTGGCGATGGGTGTCGCTGATGTCCGCGCAGCCGCCGGTGGACCTGGCGGTGATGTGCGACGTGAAGTCTTTGACCTACCTCGCGGTCGCATCTCTTCTGCGGACGCTCTCGCCGGAAGAGCAGGCGCGGTGCTTCCGGCATCTGCTCGGTCAACACCCCGTCGTGCCCGCGGTGGAGCACATCGATGCCCACCCGGAGGAGCCGGCCGGAAATGAAAAACTCGCCCAGCTTTGCGACCTGAGCACTGATCACTTCATTCGCCTGTTCCGCGAGTCGATTGGCCAGACTCCAGCGCAGTACGCGCTGGATCGACGCGTAAGCATGGCGGCGCAGCGACTGGTATTCGGCGCCGGAAGTATCGAGCAGATCGCGGAAGAGACCGGGTTCAAGAACCGGTTTTACTTCTCGCGCGTGTTCAACCAGAGAATGGGATTGCCGCCCGCCGCATATCGGCGCGCGGGGAGAGTATGAAGTCCTCGCCACCCTGGCTTTCCAGGTCGGGCGGGACGCCTACAGCTGCGAACCGAAACCTTTGCTCCGCAACCAGGTGGCGCAGAGGGCGGGCCAGGAACTGAGATCGGGATGAGCCGCTCCGAGTCCCACGCCGTGCGGACCTTTCTCGAAGAGGTGCATCTCAAAGGGGACACTGGCAGCGCGAAGCGCCATGGCGTAGGCGATGCTGTTCTCCACTGGCACCGCTTCGTCATCGACGGTGTGGAAGAGGAAGGCGGGCGGCGTCCTCAGCGAGACGCGCCGCTCGGCGCTCAGTGATTCGCACACGTCGGCAGACGGTCGCTCTCCAAGCAGATTGACGCGCGAGCCTTCGTGGACCGCGTTGCCGATGAAGGTGATGACCGCGTAGAGCAGGATCGATAGGTCCGGGCGCGAGCCGATTCGCTCGAAGGGATGGGGAGAACTCGCATCCCCTTCCTCGAATTGGGTGGAAATCGTCGCGGCGAGGTGGCCGCCGGCGGAGAAGCCGAGAATGCCGACGCGAGCGGGATCGATCTTCCATTCGCCGGCGCGGGCGCGAACCGTCCGAATCGCCTGCGCAGCGTCCATCAGCGGCGAGGGGTGCCGGTATCGCGGTGCATGACGGTATTTCAGAACGACGCCGGTGATGCCGAGTGTGTTCAGCCAATTCGCGATTGGCCCCCCTTCGTGATCGGCCAATCCGCCATAGCCCCCGCCGGGGCAGACGATGATTGCGGAGCTGCTTTCGCGCTGCGGCGGGCGATACAGCGTGAGCGTGGGAATGTCGCCTGGATCCCGGCCGATGGCGTCAGGCACACCGTCAGGCCAGAGCTCGATCGTGTCAGGGGTCCGTGAAATACTTTTTTGCGTCATGCGCCCTTTCCATTCCACCGGAGCCAATCGCGCCAGAGGCGATGCGCCTTGATCATGAATCGGTCGTCCGCCTCGGGGCCGCTCGCGGTCTCGATCTGCTGGCCGCACTGCGCCGCATGAAGCAGACTCTCCATCGGCAAGCGCCGCTACAAGAGCTCGTCCAATTCCTCGACGAGGTTGCCAAAATACTTCAGCGCGGTATCGACGGCGGCCGGTTTGGCCATATCAACCCCCGCGTCGCGCAAAAGCTCCAGCGGAAACTTCGAGCAGCCGCCCTTGAGAAAGCCGAGGTAGTCGTTCAGCTCGCGGCGCCCTCCCCTGGTGACGCGCTGTGAGAGCGCGATTGCCGCGGACAGGCCGGTCGCGTACTTATAAACATAAAACGCGCGATAGAAGTGCGGGATGCGCAAACACTCGAGCGACAGCTCATCATCGATCGTGAAGCGGGGCCCGAAGTAGAGCTCGAGCAACTTACGATACTCCGTGCGCAGCTTATCCACGGTCAACGGCTCGCCGGATTCCACCAGCGCGTGAATGATTTTCTCGAACTCCGCGAACATCGTCTGGCGGATGATCGTGCCGCGGATGCCGTCGATCATTCGGTTGATCAGATACGCGCGCTCCTTGCCGCTCTTCGCCTTGCCCATCAAGTGGGCCGCGAGCAATTGCTCGTTGAATGTGCTGGCGACCTCCGCTACAAAGATCGTGTAGTTGTAGTACTGATAAGGCTGCGTCCTGGCCGAGTAGTAGCTGTGCATGGAGTGCCCGGCCTCATGCGCCAGCGTGAAGACGTGGTCGAGCACGCCCGGCTGATAATTCATCAGGATGTAAGGCTGAGCGTCGTAGGAGCCGCTGCTGAAGGCGCCGCTCTGCTTGCCCTGGTTGGGATAGCGATCGCACCATCGTCCGCTGGTCAGCCCGCGCTGCAGCTCGCGGCAATATTCATCTCCAAGCGGCTCCAGGGAATCGACGACGGCCTTCACCGCCTGGTCCCAGGTGTGCCGCCGTTCCAGGTCGCTGAGGATGGGGACATACGTGTCGTAATGGTGGAGTTCCTTGAGCCCCATCTTGCGCCGCCGCAGGTCGTAATAGCGATAGAGCGCGGGGAGGTTGCGGTGGACCGACTCAATCAGGCTGTCGCACACGGAGGCAGGAACGTCGTCCTGAAAGAGCGATGCCTGCAATGCGCTTTGGTAATTGCGCGCCCGCGCGTAGTAGACGTCGCGCTGAACGGAGCCGAAAAGGGAAGCGGCGATCGTGTTCTTGTGGGCATCGTACTGCTCGTAGTACTTGTGGAAGGCTTCTTCGCGCACGGGGCGCTTCGGTGAATGAAGGAACGCGCTGAAGGAGGAGTGGCCCAATTCCACGAGCTGGCCCTTCTCATTGCGGATCATTCCCCATTTCAAATCCGCGTCATTGAGCTGTCGGAAGATCTGGTTGGACGCCTCGCTCATCTGCCCCTGCATCGCGAGCAGGTTCTCCTCCTTGTCGCCCAGCGTATGGGGGCGATAGCGGAGCAGACGTTCCAGGGCCAGCTTCCACGCGGCCAACTCCCTTGCCTGGAGGAATCGATTCATCTGGCCGGATGGAATCGCCATGATTTCCGGGCGGATATAGCTGCTGGCTTCGGCCGCCTGGGTGGCGACGTGCTGATAGCGGCCCTTCATCCGCTGATAGTCGCTGTTCGCCTGATCCTCCGCCGTGCGGAGAGAGGCGTACGTGCCGAGGCGCTCGCCGGCGCGGTCGAAATCGGCGTCGAATCCAAGACAGGTTGCGAGGGTCTTGGCGCTCTGCTTGAGCTTGCCGCGGAACTTCGCGTAGCCGCTGACCGCCTTGGACCATTTTGTGAACGCCGCTTCCCAGGCCGCGTCGCTCTTAAAGAGGCTTGCGAGGTCCCAGCAGTCGGACGGCTTCACCGCGCTACGCTTCGGTAATGCTTTTGCTTTGCTCATGACTGGCTTGAGGTTAGGCACAGGCGGGTGGCCGGTCCAGCGCGAGGCAAAGGTGTCGAAATTCGGCCGCGGCGGAAGGAAAAATGCGATTCATCATCAAAGCGTCACCTCAACCGAAGAACGTGGGGGATATAGTCATCGGAACAGTCCCGGAGTTGTGGCAATGCCATTGGTCGAGGAGTTGGAAAGTCGGGTGCTTTTCGCGGCATCACCGTCCCCCGCCGTCGCGACCGACCGCCAGGCGCTGGCTAGCGCAACCGATCGCGCGCGCCAGGACAAGGCCGCCGCAAAGACGTCCCTCGCTGCGGACCGCGCCGCGATTCGCGAAGCGCAACTGGCGCAGCGGGCCGACGTCGCGGCGGCGATCGCCGCTTTCAAGACGGAGTCCAGTCGATGTCGGACGCTGCTTGCTGATGACCGTGCGCAACAGCGGACCTTGCTGAAATCGGATCAGCAGGCAATCGCGGCCGACCAAAAAGCAGCCAGATCCGCCGACGCCACCGAAGCGGCGGCGGCGGCCGCGCGACTCGTTCAGGACCAGCAGAAGCTCGAAGAGGACACACAGGCGTCGGCGGCGAAGGTCGCAGCGGACACGGCGTTGTGTAACGCGAATCTTGCCGCTCGCAAAGCCGCCGTTGAGACAGCGCGCCGTGAAAGCGCAGGCCTTGCCGAGGCAAAACTGAAACTGATCAACGACGCGGCGCAGTGGAAGGCAACTTTCTCAGCCGATGCGCAAAATGTTCGTAGCGCGCGCGTCACGCTGGCCAAGGATATTCGTGAGGCAGGAAAGGGCGGCCCCGGCACGCCTCCCCCGGTCCCGAATCCGCCGCCGCCACCCCCGGTGGCGGACCCGAGTTCCACGATCTGGGTGAGCCCCAATGGGAGCGATCAGGGAACGGGCACGGTGTCGTCACCCTTGCGGACGGTTGCGGCGGCGGCCAGCGTTGCACAAGCCGGGGCTGTGATCAATTTCGCGCCGGGCACCTACAACGTCTCTCTCGCGCTCACGAACAGTGGCAGCGCCGCGAAGCACATCGTGATGCAGGCGCAGCCGGGCACGGTGACGTTTGACGGCGGCGGCAACGCGATCATCCTGGACGCGAGTCAGACGCGCTTCGTGGACTTTGTCGGCATCACGTTCGCCAACGCCTCGGACGGCGGCGCGGGCAACGACAAGGCGGCCGTTCGCATGGGCAGCGACAGCACCATGACGGACTGCGTGGTGCGCGATTGCGGCGGCGGCGGCCTCGCGTCGCTCAATGACCAGAATGTGACCCTCAAGCGTGTCAAAGCGCTGAATAATGGGCGCTATGGAATTGGCGGCACTCTGTCGCGCAACCTGCTCGTGCAGGATTGCGAGATCGCGGGCAACAACTTCAAGGTGAGAGATCCCAACGGCGGCGGCGGGAAGTTCACCCGGGTGGACGGCGCGACTTTCGTCAACACCGAGTGGCATGACAATGCGGGCATCGGCGTGTGGTTCGACGCGTATAACATCAACGTCAGCATGAGCCGCTGTTCGATCCACGACCAGCAGACCAAGGAGAGCATGACGGGGGACGGATTGTGGTTCGAGATTTCGGGCCGCACTGGCAATGAAGGACACCCCTTCAAGAAAGGTGCGAAGAACGGGCCGCTCCTGCTGGAAAACAGCAATGTGAGCAACAATGCGGGCGACGGCGTTCTCATCTACTCTTCGTTCAACGTTACCGTGCGCGACAATCTTTTCTCCGACGACACCGTCGTGTTCAAGACCGGCGGCCGCGCGCCCTTCACGAACGAGAACGACAGCGTGACGGGAAACCAGTTCCACAACGGGGGCGTAACCCTCGACTCCGGATCGAGCGACAAGGTGAAGGCTGGAAAGGTCACGATCAGCGGCAACACGACGGCCTGACGCCGTGGTGAATCACAACAACATCCCCTGGCGAATTTCCCACGACGCCGGCCCGCTCCGCGCTTAGAATACGGTGCAGCGCCGCGGTCGGCGGGGGCTGTGGCGGAGGGTAAGAAAGCTGCAATGGAATCGCTCGAAGGACATCTACTGATTGCTTCGCCGAAGTTGCTCGACCCGAATTTCTTCCGTTCGGTCCTGCTGATCGTGCATCACAATGACGAGGGCGCGTTTGGTCTGGTGCTGAACCGGCCGCTGGAGATGAGCGTGCGCGACGCGTGGCTGCGCGTGAGCGAAACATCGTGCGAGGTGAAGGGGGTGTTGCACCAGGGCGGACCGTGCGAAGGGCCGTTGATGGTCCTGCATTCCCGCGAGGAGTTGTCGCAGGTCGGCGTCTTGTCGGGCGTGCATTTCACAACCGAGAAGGAAGCGATCGAGCGACTGGTGTCGGAGAACGAAGGCGATATGCGCTTCTTCGTTGGCTATGCAGGCTGGGCCGGCGGGCAGCTCGAAAGGGAACTGGAGACCGGCTCGTGGGTGCCCCTGCCCGCCAGCACAGAACATGTCTTTGAAGGCGGCGACGATCAGTGGAGCTCAGTGATGAGATCGATTGCCCGCGCCGCCACCATGCCCTGGATCGACCCGAAGATCATGCCCGAGGATCCTTCGATGAATTGACCCTCGATGCTCTACCCATGGTCGCCTCGGCCATGCGTGTTGCTGTCCCATATCGACCGGCAGATGCTCGGCTCCAGCAAGCACCAGATCAATCGCTGGCCGCTCGCCTGACCGTAGCGGCAGGTTTCAAAACCTGAACTTCCCCCTGGAAAGTTTGACTCCATGAAGAAAGAACGTATAATGAATCATGCCTCGGCGTAACGGCTGGGACCGTGTCGGAACGCTCTTTGACAAATGAATCGGTGAAACCGTCGGCCGCGCCGAATCGGCATTCGCGGCTGGGGCCGTTCGGGTCGGCATTGAGGCCTGTGGCGCGGCGGTTGAGGTCTTCCTGGTCCACGATAACCCCGCAAAAGCCCACCAAAGCCCTGCATCGGATCGCCCAAGCCCGCGAAAGCCTGCAAGGTCGCTTGGGCTGGCGGCGAAAAGCAGCTCGAGGCTGTCATCGAGCGGGTCACGCTCGTAATCCCCAATGAGCAACTATCCGCGGACGATCTGACAGTCTGCGGCGCGGTTGCGCAATCGAAGCGACCCTCCTGCCGCTTCAACTTCGACTTTTTCATTCCTCCCGTTACTGTGAAACACGGCAGATTCACGGCAAGGATTCCATGGCAAAAGAATATCGACACCTCGGCGTCTACAGCGATCTGGTCCTGGCGGCGCGCAAGGCGCACCGGCTGCTCCCGGAGGCCCGCCCGGGAAAGAAAACACAGAAACATGTCCTGCAGTCGCTGGGCTTTGACCCCTATCCAGCCAAGCCGCGGCAGTTGCGCGTCGACCATCGGTGGGAGCGCGACGGCATTCGCGGAGAAGCGATTTCCTGGTCGGTTGGCTACGGCCCGCGCACGCAAGCCTGGCTGCTGCGCCCCGCCGGAATCGAGGGACCGCTCCCTGGAGTGATCGCCCTTCATGACCACGGCGGCTTCAAGTATCTCGGAAAGGAAAAGGTCGCCTTTGGTCCGGAGGAGCCGACGAAGCTGCAAACCGACTGGATGGAACTCGTCTACGGTGGACGGGCCTTCGCCAACGAGTTGGCGCGACAAGGATTCGCGGTGCTGGCGCCCGACGTTTTCAGCTGGGGCAGCCGGCGCTTTCCATTCGAGACCATTCCCGACTGGGACCGCGCCTCGGGAAATACGATGCATGCCAACGGTCCGATGCAATCCAAGCCGCCTGAACCGATGCCGGAAGAAATCAGCCGCTACTGCTGGGCATGCGTCTATCACGAGCACACGATTCAGAAGTACTGCCACGTGCTGGGCACGAGCATGTCCGGCATCGTCGCGTTCGAAGATCGCGCCGCCGCCGCTTACCTGGCGGCGCGCAAGGACGTGCAACCCGGCGGCGTCGGGTGCGTGGGCTTGTCCGGCGGCGGACTGCGCTCCGTCCTGCTGCAGGCGACTTCCCCGCTCGTGCGTGCGGCGGTGGTGGTCGGCCTGATGACGACCTTCGACGCATTGCTGGATCACAACGTGGTCAGTCATACGTGGATGCTCTACCCGGATCCGTCGCTGGCGCGCGGAGCCGATTGGCCGGACGTCGCGGCGTGTCGCGCGCCCTCCCCGCTGATGGTCCAATATGACAAGGACGACCAGTTGTTCACTCCCGACGGAATGCGCGCCGCCGACCGGCGAATCCGCCGGCGATACAAGCAAGCGGGCAAGGCCCGAAACTACGTCGGCGAGTTCTATGACGGCCCGCACAAGTTCGATCGCCCGATGCAGGACTCCGCCTTCGCCTGGCTCAAGCGAAACCTGCAATGAGCAAGGGTTAAACGTGCCTGATCCGATCCCGCTTCAACTCACCCACAGGCCGCGGCAATTCCCCATCAGCCTCACTGACGCCGCCGCCCCGCCCACGATTCTCGCCGGCCCCGAAACCGCTGGCGCCGCTGGCGAACTTCAGCGCCGGCTCAAACAATCGTTCAACATCCACTGCCCCATCGTCGCCGACACCGCGATCCCCTTTGGCCGCGAGCCCGCGGTCCACATCCTGGCCATTGGCAACATGGCCAACAACGCCTTCATTCGCGCCGCCTATCTCCGCTACCTCTGCCTCACCGATCGCAGCTATCCCGGCCCCGGCGGCTACGAAGTCAGAACGCTCCACGCTCCGTGGGGCGGCACGCGAAGCATCGTCCTCTGCGGAGCGAGCGACGATGCGGGCGCCGGGCTGGCGATTGATCGCCTGATCGCCCTCGCCGAAAAAACACAGGGTTCTCTCGGCCCCACCATCGACGTGAAGCTCGGCGGCGGCTGGGAGTCCACTCTCTCCAGCATCGATGAATTCGAAACGACCCCGCGCCCGGCCGAGATCCGCTTCGGCATCTCCGACGCCGACGAAATGGATAAGGCCGGCACCTACTACTACCTCAGCGGCCGCCCCGCGCTCGGCCTCCGCTATCGCGACGCCTGGCTGCGCATGGCCGAAGCCCACCCCGAGCGCATCCCTGAAGAGCAGATCCATCTCCGCATGTGCTGGCGCGTGCTGGGTTGGGACCTCTGCTCTGACACCGCCGTCTTCAGCGATGCCGATCGTGAGCTGGTTGGGCGATACATCGCCGAAGTGCTCGAAGGTCATGAAGGCGCCGCCAATCCCGGATTGCAAGTGCGCAGCCGCTACGTCGAGCCGCGGCAGAATCACGAGACGCACGTCGCCCTGCTCCTGATCTATGGCGCCCGCTACCTTCGCCGCGCTTTCACCCATTCCAACGCCGACAATTTAGAGCGGCTGGGGCGCGATCTGTTCAAGGTATACGACCGGCACTGGAAGCCGGTGGAGGATGTGTACGACCATGGCTTCGCGCTCACGATGGTCGATGTCCTCGACGCATGCCTCTGCTTCCCCGACCCGCCCTTCGTCACCAGCGGCGCTCTCCGCAAGGCGGTGCACGTCGCGATGACCGGCTGCGGCAATAATGGGATGACTCCAATCCTCGGCGACGCCGATGGAAACTGGCCGCGCGAGCTGCTCGCCGCCGCCGGCTCCCTTTACCGCGATGGACGTTACGTCTGGATGGCAAATCGCGGCCGGCCCATTCGCCAGTTCAATTTCCGTCTCGAGAGGCGCTGGGCCGATGATGTTGCACCCGTCGAGCCCACGGATCTCATCGGCCTTAGCGTCGTGCCGCTCGACAAGCTTTACTACGACCTTCCGAGTATCGATCCCGAATACGCCGCGGCGTTCTACATGAGCCGGCCCAACGTTCCCCATGAGCGCACCTTCGACAAGCTCGCCCTGCGTTCCGGCCTCGACGTCGACGATCAATACATCCTCATGGACGGCGTCGCGGGGGGCTCCCACTCCTTCGACGACACCAATGCGATCCACGCGTTCGACCAATACGGCAAGTCGTGGATTGTTCCCGAGGACAACCTCCACTGGCCCCAGCAGACGCACCACAACCTCCTTACCGTCGTGCGCGACGGCAAGTCGCAGCGCATCCCCACCTTCGCCGAGCTGCGCCACGCCACCGGGTTCACCCACAGCGCCTTCGTCCGTTCAGCGGTTCATGACTATGCCGGCGCCCTGTGGCAGCGCGGACTGGTCTGGCGCAGAGGCGACTATCTCCTCGTCCTCGATGAAATCGAAGCCGTCGAAAAAGGCAACTACACCATCGAGGCCCGCTACCGCACGCTCGGCGAGCATCGAATCGCGGGCCACACCTTCAGCACCGCTCAGGGCAGCGCGGAGTTTCACATCAGCTCCGACGGCGCGCAGGACGTCTGGGGCGAGCCTGTCGACGTCAGCATCGCCTACCTCTGGGACCCGCAACTGGTCGCCGATCGCCGCACCCGCTACGGCGGCATCTGGCCGCTCGTCCTCACCATGCTCCACCTCAGCGCCGAGCACGATCTGTGCCCCGGCGATCGAGTCACCATTGCCAGCGCGCTCCACGCCACCCGCGACACATCCGCGCCGCTCTGGTCCGTCGCCCGGCTCGGCAGAATGGGCGCGCGTCTTCAGCGCGGCGACGAAGTCGAATACGCCGGCCAGGCGCCCGACGGAACTTTTCAGTCAGCGGGCATCGACTTCACCGGCGCAGCCTTCCGCATCGCCGCCGGCGCGCTTTGCCTCGCGGGCGCGACCCGCCTCTCCCTCGCCGGGCGGCAGATCCTGGCCGCGTCCGACCCCGTCGAGATCGAGCTCGATGTACCCAGCCGCACGGCCCTGCTGCGCCTCGCCACCCCCGCGAAAATCGAGCTCCTTCGCGGGCAATCGCTCAGCGCAGCGGGTATTCCATTGGACAATTCTGCCCCCCTCCCCGCCGGAGAGCATCGCATCGGGGGCATTCGGTGGGACGCTCTTGATTTCGTGCGCAATCTGGAATCCCCGCCTCCGAAAACAGCCGCGCGATCCCGTCCCCGCGCGCCCAAAGCTCAGGCCGTTCGCATCGAATCCGTAGAACACCCCACCTGCTTCGTGACACTCGCTGGCGACCGCATCGCCGTGGGAGGCGCCACCGGCGAAATCGCGGTGGTCGAGCCCGAATCCGGGCCGCTCTGGCGAGCCTCAATTCAGGGCGAAGTTCTCACCATCGCCGCCGGCGCTCTCGAATCCGGCCGCCCCGACAGCGTCGTCGCGGGCGGCACTGGTTGCGCGATCCACGCCTTCAGCCATGACGGCCGACCTCTCTGGGACGTACATCCCGAGTTCGGCTCGCAGTTCTGGATCTGGTGGACGCTCGGCGAATCGCAGATCCACCGACTGCTCATCGATGACATCGACGGAGACGGCGCCCCCGAGGTCCTCGCGGGCGTCAGCAACATGCGCCTGCATTGCTACGACGCCGAAGGCAGCGAACGCTGGCACTTCCGCACCGACCATGGGATCTTCAAGACCTTCACCACCCTCGACATCGACAACGACGGCAAGAAGGAGATCATCGGCGGCAACGATCTTCTCTCCGCAACGTCAATCGTCCGCGTGATCGGCCATGACGGCGTCCAGCGCCGCACGTTCTGGAACCAGGGCTGGACCTCGCAGGTCCGCTCGCTCCTCGTCGAGGACATCGACGGCGACGGCAGGCTCGAGGTCTGTTGCGGCACCAATCGCGAAGACTGCCTGCGCGTCCACCGGGCCGATGGATCCGACGTGCGCTGGAGCCACAACCTCGCCGACACCGTCACCGGCATCGCCACCCTGCGGCGCGGCGACGATCGCCTTCTGATCGCCGGCAGCCGCGCGTTCTACGTCAGCGCCTTTGACCCTTCCACCGGACATACTCGCTGGGTCACCAACGTCCGCCACGCCGTCACTTCGTTGATCGCATTTGCCGGCCAGGTCGTGGTGGGAACCGAGGATGCCCGGGTGCTCGTTCTCGACTGGGACGGCAGCGTCAGGTCCGAGACAACGCTCGCCGGGCCCGTCGCGCAACTCGCGGTCTTTGGCCGGGACGTGCTCGCGCTCGGGAGGGCCCAGGGCCTCTGGCGCATCTCGCTCGACGGCGCATGATGGGATATAAGCCCACTGCGGGAGGAACACCGTGACTCGTCTCAAGGTTGGCATCATCGGCGCCGGCGGCATGGCCAACCGCTTCCATCTGCCGTCGCTCGCGTCATTCGAGGATGTCCAACTCGCCGCCGTCTGCGACCCCGTCCTGCCTGCCGCCACCGCCGCCGCCGAGCGCTTCGGCATTCCCCGCGTCTTCTCCGATTACCGGCAGATGTTCAGCGAAGTGGACCCCGACGCGGTCTACATTCTCGTGCCGCCTCAGCACAACTTCGAAGCCGTCGCCCACGCCCTTCGCCAGCGGAAGCACGTCTTCGTCGAGAAGCCGCCCGCGCTGACGGTCGCGCAGACCGAAGCCCTCGCCTGGCACGCCGCAGAGGCCAAAACCTGCACGATGGTCGGCTTCCAGCGCCGCTACATCCCCGCGCTCGCCGCGCTCAAAAGACGCGTCGAAGATCGCGGCCCCATCCAGCAGGTCTCGATCGTCTATTGGAAAGCCACCCCCGACCCATCGCAGCCGGCCTGGTTTTATGACGGCGCGATCGATCTGCTCACCTCCGACGGCATTCACGCCGTCGACAACCTGCGCTTCCTCGCCGGCGGCGACGTCGTGAAGGTCGCCAGCGTCGCGCGCTCCAACCTCGTGCCCGGCCCGTTCCCGAATGCCTTTCACGCCGTCGTAACCTTCAGCACCGGCGCCGTCGGCGCCCTGCAATTCAGCTACACCACCGGCCGCCGGATCTTTCGAGCCGAGTTCCACGGCCGCAACATCACCGCGTCCGTCGACGCCGATCGCGACTGCTATATTGTCGCCGACGACGCCCAACCCGAAGCGGCCGCCTCCAGTTCCTTCGGCCAGCCCGATCGCCCGGAAACCTGGCTCGGCTTCTGGCACGAAAGCCGCCACTTCATCGACTGCATCCAGCAGGGCCGCCAACCCTCGAGCAGCCTCGCCGATGCGGTGAAAACCATGCGGCTGGTCAGTCAAATCAGGGACTCGTCGATCGACCGGATGTAGAGACCACGCGCAATCCCTCGCTATGATAGCGGCTCGTCACCCCTCCGCTCGGACCGAAGTTGGGGCGTGTCGTCTGAACAGATAGCTTGGTCGAATGTTCGACATCCTCGAGATCATCCCCCGGCCCGACCTGATCAAGATCATTGATGTCGGCGCGATGTCGCTCGGCTCCGGCGCGGCGGAGCGCTATACGCCGCTGGTCAAGGCTGGAATTGCCAGAGTCGTCGGGTTTGAGCCGGTGCAGGCGGAGTGCGACAAGCTGAACGCGCAGGCGGACGCGAGCCACCAGTTTTTGCCGTACGCGGTGGGCGACGGAACCACCCGCACCTTTCACCTGTGCAATCGCGCGATGACCTCCTCCCTCTATGAGCCGAACACGAAGCTGCTCGATCGATTCCAGAATCTCGCGAACCTCACCGAAGTCGTCGATCGATCGCCGATCCAGACCCATCGTCTCGACGATCTTCCTGAGGCCGCCGAGCCGGATTACCTGAAGCTTGATGTGCAGGGCGCCGAGCTCGACGTGCTGCGCGGCGCCGCCATCGCGCTGCGGCATGTCACCATCCTGGAATGCGAAGTGGAGTTCGTGCCGATGTACATTGACCAACCGCTCTTCGCCGACGTTGATGCGGAGCTGCGCCGGCACGGCTTCCTGTTCCACAAGTTCCCTACCTATGCCGGCCGCGCCTTCAAGCCTGTCATCCTGAACAACGACGTGAATCGTCCGGTGAGCCAGTGGTTGTGGGCGGACGCGGTGTACGTCAAGAGCTTCATGGATTTCGAAGAGATGTCCCCTTCCAGCCTGCTGAAGCTCGCGGTGGTGCTGCACACGGTCTACTCATCGGTCGACCTGGTCGCGCTCGCGCTGAAACATTATGACCTGCAGGCCGGCACGCAGCTTCAGCCGGCTTATCTCCAGCGCCTCTTCAGTCGTCCTTCTCATTGATCGCTGTGATGCGATGAATTCGGATGAATTGAGGCATTCCGCCCCGGCGTTATGATGGCGCCGTGTTCGACATTCTTGAGGTCGTGCCGCGGCCGCAAACCATCAAGGTGATAGATGTTGGGGCAATGTCGCTCGGTCCCGGCGCCGAGTTCTACGCACCCCTGATCAATTCCGGCATCGCGAGCGTTGTCGGCTTCGAGCCGGTGAAAGAAGAGTGCGACAAGCTCAACTCAACCGCAGGCCCCAACCGCCGATTCCTCCCCTTCGCCGTCGGTGACGGCACGACGCGGACGTTCCATCTGTGCAACCGCGCGATGACCTCGTCGCTCTATGAGCCGAACACCGGGCTGCTCGAGCATTTTCACGAGATCGCCGATCTCACCCGGGTCGTCGAACGCTCGAAGTTGAAGACCTACCGTCTCGACGATCTGCCGGAAGCCGCCGATCCCGATTTCATCAAGCTCGACGTGCAGGGCGCGGAGCTCGATGTCATTCATGGCGCCCCCCTGGCCCTGGCGCAAACGATGGTCCTGGAGACGGAAGTGGAATTCATCCCGATGTACAAGGACCAGCCGCTCTTCGCACATGTGGATCAGGAGCTGCGCCGTCGCGGGTTCATGTTCCACAGGTTCGCAGGGTTCGCAGGGCGCGGTTTCAAACCTGTGGTCATGAAGTTCCTAAACCGCCTGCCCAGCCAGTGGATGTGGTCGAATGCAATCTACATCAAGAGCTTCATGGATTTCGCTCGGCTTCCGCCGGCGAAGCTGCTGAAGCTCGCCATCGTCGTACATGCGATTTACGGCTCCGTCGACTTGGCCGCGCTGGCGCTGAAAAGTTATGATCTGCTGGCCGGCACATCACTGCAGCCGGCCTACCTCCAACGACTCCAGAACCGTCCTGCGTAGAAGGTGAGACTGTGTTCGACATCCTTCAGGTTCTGCCGCGGCCCCAGACGATCAAGATCGTCGACGCGGGCGCGATGGCCCCTGGTGACGGGGTCCAGGAGATCTACGAGCCCTTATTGAAGGCCGGCCTGGGGATGATTCATGGTTTCGAGCCGGTCCAGGATGCGTGCGACAAGCTGAACGCGGCTGCATCGCCCGACCGCACCTACCTGCCGTACGCTGTGGGTGACGGGACGAAAGGGACGTTTCATCTGTGCAACGGCCGGATGATGTCGTCGCTCTATGAGCCGGACCTGCTCCTGCTCGATAAGTTCCAGAACCTCGCGAACTTTTCCATGGTCGTCGAGCGCTACCCGATTCAGACCCACCGCCTCGACGACCTGCCGCAGCTGGCCGACTCGGATTTCCTGAAGCTCGACGTGCAGGGCGCAGAGCTCGACGTCCTGCGCGGCGCGCCGCACATTCTTGCCGATGCTCTGGTCGTTCATACTGAAGTCGAGTTTGTCCCGATGTACCGCGAGCAGCCGCTCTTTGCCGAAGTGGACGAGGAACTCCGCAGCCACGGCTTCCTGCTCCACAAAATGACGGATTACTCGAGCCGCGCGCTGAAGCCAGTCGTCGCCAATAACCACCTCAACTCCCGTCTCAGCCAATGGGTGTGGGGCGACGCGGTCTACGTGAAGAGCTTCATGAACTTCAGCACCCTATTGCCCGCGAAGCTGCTCAAGCTCGCCGTCATTCTCCATGCCGTCTATGAATCGTTTGATTTCGCCGCGTTGGCGCTGAGTCACTACGATCGCAAGTCCGGGACGAAGCTCCAGGAAGCGTATCTCGCCCGCCTCCTCGCCCGCTCGGCGTGAACAGCCGTCACTTCAGGTACTGCAGCGCCAGTCTCGCTACATGGAACGCCGCCGCGGGTTTCCCGAGGCGGCGCGCACTCGACTTCAGCCGCGTCAGATGCTTCGGCTCCGCGAGCAGCTTCGTAAGCTTGTGCGGCAACGTCCCGATGTTGTTGATCTTGATCGCCGCGCCGTTTTCGAGCAGGTAGTCACTGTTGCGACTTTCCTGACCGGGGATCGGATTGACGATCGCCATCGCCGCGCCGCGAGCGAGAACTTCCGACGTGGTAAGGCCTCCCGGCTTCGAAAGGACAATGTCCGCGGCCGCCATCAGATCATCCATCTGATCCGTGAAGCCGAGGATCTTCGCCCGATGATGCACCGGCACCGCCACCGCCTCGAGTCTCTGCTTCGCCTGCGCGTTGCGGCCGGTCACGACCACAATCTCCAGCGGCGTCTCGATCTGCAGCACGCCGCGAAACAACTGCTCGATGGGCCCCACTCCGAATCCTCCCGCCAGTTGCAGAATGACCGGCCGATCGCGCACGAGTCCCTGGCGGCGCGCGCAATCGTCCGGGTCCTTCACGTCGCGAAACACCGGATGGATCGGGATCCCGGTCACCACGATGTCAGCCGACGGCACACCCCAATGCCGCAGATACGCCGCCCCCTCATCCGTCGCCGTCGTGTAGCGCTCACACGGCTGATTCACCCACAATCGGTGCGTTTCGAAATCGGTGGTCACCGTCAATTGCGGCACGTTCAGCTTCTCGTCACGCCGCAGCGACGCGATGATCTCCGCCGGCAGGAAGTGCGTGTTGACCACCACGTCCCATGAGCCGCACTCGATCATCTCGCAGAACTCGCGGAGGTTCAGCTTCTCGACGAGCCTGCGGATCCGATCGCGCCGCGACTGCGGCCCGCGCGGGCGATCCATCATGTCGTAGAAGTACCCCAGAACGTGCGGCGCCTTGTTGACCAACTCGAGATACGCCTCACCGTAAAACTTGCGGAAGGCGGCATTCGTCAGCGTCAGCACGTCCGTGTTCTGAACGATCGCGCCCGGCGGCGCCAACTCGCGCAATGCAAGCTCCACCGCTTGCGCCGCCCGCATGTGCCCAGCCCCCACTGAGGCAGAAAGAACGAGTATTCGCGCCGGCATTCAAGCAGAATAACGCCGATGCGCGGGGAAGTAGACATTGCGACGAACGAGTCGGTTCCGGACTCAACCCAAAATCAAAAATCGCAGATCAAGAATCCCCGCGCCCCCGATGCATGTGTTCCACCTTCAAGCATCGGTCTTCGACATAATCAATCCCCGCTTTCCGCGCAATCTCCCTCGCTTCATGGCTCCGAATCCCGCTCTGAAGCCACAGCCCCTTCGCGCCCACTTCAACCGCTTGGCGCGCCACCGCAGCGCAGAACTGCGGGCGGCGGAATACATCCACGAGATCGATCGGCCCTGGTATGTCCTTCAGCGACCGGTAACACGTCACGCCCATCACCTTCGCGTGGTTCGGGTTCACCGGCAGAATCTCCTTGCCGACCGACCTCAGATAAGCCGCCACGCCATGACTCGGACGCGACGGATTATCGCTCAGCCCGACGATCGCGATTCGCTTCGCAGCCAGCAGGCGGCGAATCGTCGCGGCGGCGTCGGGTTCATGGGGTGTCGGCATTGGACAGGCTTCTCCAGACATCGGTCTCCCTTTCATCCTCGCCGCGTCCGGCCGCCACCTGTGCGGGTGTCGGACGGGCCGCTATAATTGTAGCTTGCCGAAACAGCAGAGCGCCAAAGCCCTCTGCAGGCAACTCAACGGGAACCCGTGTAACGACCATGGCCAAGAAGGATTTCTACGAGGTTCTTGGAATCTCCAAAAACGCGACCGCGGATGAGATCAAGCGCGCCCACCGCAAGCTGGCGCGGCAGTTCCATCCCGACATGAACAAGAACAATGCCGCCGCCACCGAAAAGTTCAAGGAGGTCCAGGAGGCATACGACGTGCTTTCCGACGCCGCGAAGCGCAAGAACTACGATCAGTTTGGACACGCCGGGGTTGGCGGCGGCGTCGGCGCCGGCGGCGACCCGTTCGATGCATTCCGACGGGCGCAGGAAGGACGCGGCAACGGCCGGTCCTGGCGCGGCGGGCCGAACACCACCGTCGAAGACTTCGAGCCGGGCGACTTCAACGCCACCCAATTCTCCGACATCTTCGAACAACTCTTCGGCGCCCGCGGCGCCGGGGCGGCCGCCGGCCGGGCGGGGCCACGGGGGCGCGTCCGGCCCGAACCGGAGCGCGGCGCCGATGTCGAGCATCCCGTCACGCTGTCGTTCGAGCAGGCCGCGCGCGGGACGACGCTGCCGCTGCAGATCAATCGCGACGGCAAGCTCGAGACCATCGACGTGAAAATTCCGCCGGGCGTGAAAGACGGCAGCCGCATCCGAATCAAGGGCCGCGGCCAGCAGGCGGGCGGCGAGCCGGGCGACCTGTTCATCATTACCCATGTCCGCCCGCACCCCTACTATCGTCGTGAGGGCCTCGACATATTGCTCGACCTCCCGATCAGCCTGTACGAAGCGCTGCTCGGAACAAAAGCCCGCGTGCCCACTCTCGAAGGCCCCGTCACCCTCACGATTCCCCCCGGCGCCAGCAGCGGCGCCAAACTGCGCATCAAGGGAAGGGGCGTCGAGCGCAGCGGCGAGAAGGGAGATCAGTTCGTGCTCATCAAGATCATCGTTCCAAAAGACCTCGACGATTCCGACCGCGAGCTGCTCAAACAACTCCAGGAAAAACACCCGATCGACGCCCGCGCCGACGTTCCCTGGGAATCGCGGTAGACGACGCACGACACCAGCTTCGCGCTCCCGCCGCTCCTGCCTGCGCGGGGATGAATGCTATGCGATACAACGCGTCCTCATCCCGCAACCGTCACACCGGCCGGCTCTACTGGCCAACCGTCGCCTTCCTCCTCGGCTTCGCCTTGCTCATCGCGGTGGTCGCGCACTGGTATCTGCTGCCTGCACTCTCGGCAAGCGAGCACGCCGACACCATTCAAAAACGCCAACTGGCAGCCACCGCCCGGCTGATGCTTGCGATCGTCCTGTTCATTCTCATCGCCGGCCTGATTCTCACCTTCCGCATCGGCCGCTTCTTTAACCCCCGACACGGCAATCCAGCCGCGCCGACGAAGTATGTCGACGCCTGGGCTGAATCCGCGAAGCGCGTGGTCGTGCCGCCCGATGAAGAGGAGTCGTAAGCGCCGGATTACTTGTTCGACCTGCGATATGTCCCGCTGCCCACCTCGCTTAAGCCATACGTCCGCAGCGCTTTCGCCTCGCGGCGCGCCTCCGTGCGCCGGTGGTTTCACGCTGCAACCGTACCTATCATCGGCGTACCTGCATTGGAGAGATCGCCGACATGACGCACCCTCGACCTGCAACCGTCGGACAGCTCAAGGAAACCGGCTACAAGCCCTCCTCGGTAAAGGATGAGCTTCGGCGCAACGTCATCCGCAAGCTCGGCGCCGGCGAGGAGCTGTTCCCCGGCATCGTCGGGTATCGCGATACGGTCATTCCTCAGATCATCAACGGAATCCTCTCGAAGCACGACCTGCTGTTCCTCGGGCTGCGCGGGCAGGCGAAGACCCGCATCCTGCGGATGCTTCCCGACCTTCTGGACGAATGGATGCCGGTGCTCGCCGACGTCGAAATCAACGATGAACCGCTGCGGCCCATTACCAAGACCGGCAAGCGCCTCGTCGCGGAGCACGGCGACGACACCAAGATCGAGTGGGTCCACCGTGCCGATCGCTACCGCGAGAAACTCGCCACCCCCGACGTCACCATCGCCGACCTGATTGGCGAGATCGACCTGGTGAAGCACGCCGAGGGACGCTACCTCTCCGATGAATCCACCATGCACTACGGCCTGATCCCGCGAAGCAATCGCGGGCTGTTCGCGATCAACGAGCTCCCCGACCTCGCGCCGCGCATTCAGGTGGGCCTGTTCAACGTGCTGGAGGAGCGCGACGTGCAGATCCGCGGCTACCCGATCCGCCTCGACATGGATGTCTGCCTCGTCTTCAGCGCGAATCCCGAGGACTACACCAACCGGGGCCGCATCGTCACTCCGCTCAAGGACCGGATCGGTTCAGTCATCCGCACGCACTATCCGGAATCTGCCGACGAAGGAATCCAGATCGCCGAGCAGAACGCCTGGCTCGACCGGCATAATGGCGAGTCGGGCAGCGGCGTCCGCGTCGACATGCCGCGCTTCATGGCGGAGATCATCGAGGAAGTCGTGCGCCTGGCGCGCTCGAGCCCCCACGTCAGCCAGGCGTCGGGCGTCTCCGTTCGCACGAGCATCGCCAACATGGAGACCGCCGTCAGCAACGCCGAGCGCCGCGCCATTCTCACCCGCGAGAAGCGCGTCGTGCCGCGGATCTGCGACCTGAACTACCTCGTCGCCTCCTGCCGGGGAAAAATCGAGATGACGCTCGCTGAAGAGGAAGGGGCCGAGGACAAGCTGATCAAATCGCTGGTTGGCGAGGCGGTAAAAGCCATTTTCTCGCGCTACGACGACGCCGAGGGCCACGACAACATCACCGAGCAGTTCAAAGGGAATCTCACCTTTCCCGCCGGCGACGACCTGTCGGGCGATGAATTCGTCTCGAACATGAAAGCGATCAAGGGCCTCCCCCAGGCCGCGGCGGCGCTGGCGAAGGAAATGAAGCTGGATGGCGGCGACCCCGCCACCCTCGCAGCCGTCGGCGAATTCCTCCTCGAAGGCCTCTACGTCAACAATCGCCTGAGCAAGTTCAATTCCAGGGGCAGAACGTTCTTCAAGAAGTAGAAGTAGATCAAAGAATCACCGCGAAGCGGCTGTGTTAAAGGTCAAGGGTTTTTACAACGTTGAGTTCAGACCACATGAGGTTGTCGCGGACCATGGCGTTGAGCAGGGTCAACAGTTTTCTCATGCAGGCAACGATGATCACTTTCGACGATTTACCGCTTT
>JBBRCX010000016.1:0-56345 GCA_038204465.1 Tepidisphaerales bacterium
AACTACCATTTTCGTTATACATTCTTTCTTGAAGGAGGCGACGTAGGGGCGGGTTTCAAACCCGCCCTGTTCCCCCGCCCTCCCCACCGCCGACTTTCCCACCCGCCCTCCTCCCGCGCGCCCCTGCACCTCCCCTCTCACTCAATCGTCACCTCCCGCCCCTTCTCCGCGCTCGCATACACCCCATCCAGCATCTTCTGCACCATCAACCCATGCTCGCCCGGCACTTCGTTGGGGCGATTGTCCCGGCAGACCTCGACGAAATGCTTCATCTTGTATTCGAAATGATCCGTCGTCCCGACGTACGTCGCCGTCGAGTTGGTCATGTATCCGTTTCGGTCGCTGAAGATCGACGCTGATTCCCAGCTCGCGCCGCCCTTCTCCCCCATGATCGTCACGTTCCACACGTCCTTCTCGATATGCGCCGCGAAACTGCTCTCGATCGTCAGCATCGCGCCGCTGTCGAAGCGGATCATCCCCACCGCCAGGTCTTCCACCGTGTACGTCTTGTGGTCCCACGCCCCCCACGGCGCCAGCGCCTCCGGCTTCTTGTTCCCAAAGTAGGTGAACGTGTTCCCCGTCGCGCTGATCGGCCGCGGCGAGCCGATCAGATAGTGGGCCATCTCCAGGATGTGCACCCCGATGTCGATCATCGGCCCGCCACCCTGCAGATCCTTGCGCCCGAACACGCCCCACGACGGAATCCCGCGCCGCCGCAGCGCCTGCGCCCGAACGTAAACGATCTTCCCCAGTTCCCCCGCCGCGATCTGATCCCGAATCATCTTGCTCTTCGGGTCGAAGCGGTGCTGAAAACCCACCACCAATTGCTTGCCCGACTTCTTCGCCGCGTCCAGCATCCGCTGGCCTTCCTTCGCGTTCATCGCCATCGGCTTCTCGACCAGCACGTGCTTGCCCGCCTGCAGCGCCGCGATCGTATTCTCCGCGTGCAGCCCGTTGGGCGTGCAGATGCTCACCGCCTCGATCTCCGGCGACTCCTTCAGCATCGCCTTGTAGTCCGAGAAGGTCTTCGCGATGTCGAACTGCTCCTTCGATCTCTTCAGCGCCGCCTTGCTGATGTCCGCCGCCGCCACGATCTCAACGCCGCTCAGCATCTTGAGATACTTCATATGCGTCTGCGCAATCCCGCCGGCGCCGATGAATCCGATCCTGAACGGCTTGGTCACATGAGCTCCGAAAAGCAAGGGTTGCGCCGCGCCGAAACACCGAGGCCGCAAGCGTCGCGGCCATGGTACGCGAGCTTGCAAGTCGTGCAACGCCGTCCGCTGGCATGAATCAAAGAACGACAGAGTATCGCCAGGGACAGTTTGGGCTCTGCGACGTTTGGACCTGGGTTGGGACTACTTGAATAGCTCACCCGCCAGCTGCGGTCGGTAGAATCAGACGCTGTGAAGCCGTGGGTTCATTATGGAATGGCGCTCGTTGCTGCGGTGCTGATCCCTCTCGCCTTCGATAGCTGGCTCTGGGGCTGCGCTGCCGTCTTTACCGTTCCGCTTGCGCTCGCCTACGTGGGTTACGTCCAGCATAGAAACAAGACGTCACCTACGGCTACGACTTGTCATACCTGCGGATATGATCTAACGGGCAACACAAATGGCGTCTGCCCGAAGTGCGGCATATCGATTCATCCTGCAAGATCCAAAATCATTTAATTCAACGCGCGATACTCGGCAGTGCAATGATCCGCCTGAGCCAGTGCCCGCTTGCCTCAGTGGAACAGCATTTCTGCACGTCGCCGTGCCCGCAAGTGCGGGCATTTATGCCCGGGGGCTGGAATTCTGCTCGTCCTCTTTGAGATAATGCCCGCAGATCCCGAGTTGCGAATTGAGGAACAAATGACCGACTTCAAACGCCCCTTCCCCGCACTAACCCCCGCGCAGCGACTTCACCTCGATGCCTTCGGCTACGTCGTGATCGAGCGCGCGATCCCCGCCGACCTCGTCGAGCGGCTCCGCAGCAAGACCTTCGAGATCGAAGACGAGTTCCGCCGGGCCGGCAAGTTCAAGGACGGCGCCAAGGCGATGTTCGGATCGTCGCGGGAATACTTCCGCCTCGACAACCTCCCCCACGTCGATCCGTCCTACCTCGAATACGTCACCCACCCTTACCTGGTTGGACTGGCGGAGGAGGCGCTGGGCGCCGAGGCGCGGCTCGAGCAGTCCGACGCCCACATCCGCCGCCCGCCGGCAAACAAAACTCAGCAGGCCCCGGCGTTTCACCGCGGCGCCTCCAGCCACATGGTGTGGCAAAGCCCCAACGGTTTGTTTCATTGCCACTTCGTCAAGACGCTGACCAACCTGACCGACCTGGGCCCCGACGACGGCGGCACCATGGTCATCGCCGGCAGTCATAAGCTGGCGCATCTCGAGGAGCAGGAGATCGTCGCCGCCGCGGGCAACGACTCTCCCCTGATCCACTCCGTCGTCGCCCCGGCCGGCTCCACCCTGCTCTTTTATGAAGCCACCATCCACAGTTCGGGGATCATCCGCTCCGACAACGATCGCGTCCTGATCATCGGCGGCTACACGCCCGCGATGTTCCAGGCGTTCGAAGGGTACGACCCCGACCCCGAGTTCATCGAGCGCGCCCCAGCCGAGGTGCGCCCCCTGCTCACCGGAAGCACCCGTTACGGAGCGCTCAGGCCCGAGCGCGTGCGAAACGGATTGAACCAGCCGGCACAGGAGTTATCGCAAGCTGCTTCCAACCAGACGACCGCGACGCCTGCACTGGTCTGACCCGACCGCTGCGCAGAACCCTTGGCCGCGGTGCTTCTTGAGATTTCGTGGTGATGCGCTGAACCGAAGCAGCGGAGCGACGCATGGACGGTACAGGCCCCGACGAGCCGAACGAGCCGAACAAGAAGGCGAACGCAGTCATCGCCTACCGCGCCGCCGACGACGATTCGCCATCAAAGCGCAAGTATGCCGCTCATATGCTCGGCGGAATGATCTATTCCGCCGTGCTGGTGTTGCAGGTGATTGTGATCTGGGCCATCTGGAGGGTCCGGTCGCGCAGCGGCCTCGAGACATCGAACTGGACAGGCCCCGCGCTCGCCACCGCAGTGGGCTGTTTCCTGCTCTGGCTCCCCTTCTATCGCGCCTGGTACAGCGGCAGACGTGCCCTGCTTCTGGGAATGCTGATTGGAGTTCCCTGCGGACTCGTCGGCGCGCTATTTCGTCCCGTGACACGCCCCGGTCACCGCCCCGCGCCGCTGGCCGCGGCGGCGAGGTCCTCCACCTTCCGCGGCTCCCTCATCGCCACTTCTTCATAGTGCGCGATCTTCCCGTCCTTGCCGATCACCACCGTGCCGCGCTTCGTGCAGTTGAAAGGCTCCTCGCCCGCCCACATCCCGTACGCCTTCGCCATCTTGCGCGTCGGGTCCGCCAGCAGGTCATACGGAATGTTGTACTGCTTCTTGAACGCCTCGTGGCTGAACGGGCTGTCGCAGCTCACGCCCAACACCACCGTGTCCGAGCTGCCCTGGATCTTCCCCAGTTGCGGCCCGAAGGCGCAGTGCTCCGTCGTGCAGACTGGCGAGAAATCCATCGGGTAAAACAGCAGCATCACCTTCTGCTTCCCCCGGAAATCAGACAGCTTCACCTTGTTCTTGTCCTGGTTCATCAGCTCAAAATCCGGCGCCGCGTCGCCCGCCTTCAGGGTTTGATCCGCCATGAAAATCTCCTTCGTGTAAGCAGCGGCCGATCGTAGTCACACTCTCGCGAACGGGCAACAAAAGCATTTGCCACCGATGGGGCACCGATCAACACCGATACGAAAAAACCAGACATAAAGCTCAGGACAAGCAAGATAACCAACCTGACGGATGCTCCCCTTAGATCAGGTATTCCTCTGCATCGGTGTCCATCGGTGCCCCATCGGTGGCTAACTTCTTCTCCCGCCCCCCATCGGTGGCTCGTCCCACCGTATAATCCGGACGATGAAGTTCGGGCGCGTAAAACGTCAGCATGGACGAGTCGGCGGGCTCGATCCGATCCTCGACCGCATCGTGAAGAACTGCCCCCATGTCTCGCGCATCGTCCCCGGCCGGATCAAGGTCCGCCGCGGACACACGCCCCCCAGCTTCAAGGTGCAATACCCGACGCAGGCCGGCCTCAAATGCCTCTTCACCGGCACCGGGACGGTGCAGGAAGTGTTTCTCATCTGCACCGATGACGTGGCGGCAAAGCGCTGGCTCACCGCTGAGGGAATCGTCGCCTCCCCCGACGAGTGAGCGTACATGGCCGATCCACTCGCCGACGCCGTCGCGATGCTCCACGCCGGGCGCCTCGTCGCCTTCCCAACCGAAACCGTCTACGGCCTCGGCGCCGACGCGCGCAATTCCGCCGCCGTGCGCCGCATCTACGATGCCAAGGGAAGACCCCCCACCAATCCATTGATCGTTCACGTCGCCGACGCCGCGTCCGCTCAGCGTTTCACAAGAAGCTGGCCCGAGCCCGCCGAGCAGTTGTCGCGCGCGTTCTGGCCAGGCCCCCTCACGCTCGTGCTCCCCAAAACCGATGAGATCGTCCCCGAAGCAACCGCCGGCCGCCCCACCGTCGGCCTGCGCGTCCCGGATCACCCGATCGCCCTGGAGTTGTTGCGCCGCTTCCACGGCCCGATCGCCGCGCCGAGCGCCAACCGTTCCAACACCGTCAGCCCCACGACCGCCCAGCACGTCCGCGATGAGCTCGGAAAGAGCGTCGATCTCATTCTCGATGGCGGCTCCTGCGACGTCGGGATCGAATCCACCGTCCTCGATCTCACCGCCGCCGTCCCGGTCATCCGCAGGCCAGGCCGCGTGACGCGTGAGCGCATCGAATCTCTTATCGGGGCGGTGGAGATGTTCGAAGGCACGATTCCTGTCGACACACCCGCCGACAGCCCCGGCCAGCAGCCGGTGCATTACGCGCCCGCCGCCCCCGCCTACCGCTTCGAGCGCGAACAACTCGCGGAAGCGCCGCGGTTTCCCGGCTCGCAGAGCAACTCCGTCGCGTGGTTGATCCTGGAGAATCCGGACATGCCCCTCATCGCTGGCAATCTCCAGATCCTTCCTTCAAATCCCGAAGCCTACGCCCAGCGATTCTACGCCGCCCTCCGCTGGCTCGATGCCGCTCGCCCCGCCGCGATCCTGATCGAGTTGCCGCCCGACCGCCCGGAATGGCTCGCCGTCCGTGACCGCATCCTCCGCGCTACCCGTCCACTTTGATCACCGGCCGCTGGATTATCAGCCATCCGCCGCCGCCCCGGGGTCTCCATTTGCCTCATCCGCGCGACGTATCGTATGTCTGACGTATCGCCAGGAGACCGCGCATGATATTCGCGAAAAAGACCGGCCTCGAGACGCTTCAGCACAAGCTCCAGAGCGAGCGCGCCGACAAGGCGAAGTCCGCCATCGAGGAGCCCCTCTACACCCCGCGCGAGGAAGACTGCGGCGCGCCGCTGTTCGGCACGCGAAAGCCTGAAAGCGTTATCTTCCCAGTGAAATCGTCAAACGGCTGATAACGGTCGTTCCGACCTCTCACAGATCCGCGAGCTCTCTTCCATCCGTGTCCATCGGTGCCCGACTCGACTGAGCCGAAGTCCATCGGTGGCTCAATCCCTCTTCGATCGTGGGCGCGGCCTCGGTACAGCGAGACCGCGCCCGCGCGCCGTTGCGCTGCTACGAATGCCCATCTGCGTTGGCCGATCGCGACCGCTGCCCGTAGCATAGAGGCCTCTCTATTTCCGGGGGGTCTGTTTGACCGACATCACATCATCACCCCCCTCCCTCGCCCCCGACTGGCAGCAATTCCAGGGAGAGCTCCGCTGCCCGCTATGTGACTACAACCTCCGCGGCTTGAGCGAGCCTCGCTGCCCGGAGTGTGGCTATCGGTTCCTCTGGTCGGAGCTACTCGAGCGCGATCTGAACCAACATCCCTACCTCTTCGAGCACCATCGCAATTTCCGGTCGTTCTGGAGAACGGCGTGGGAAGGCTGGCGGCCGAAGAAGTTCTGGACGCGCCTCAAGCCGACCCACCCAATGCGGCTGCGCCGGCTGCTCGCCTATTGGCTTATCTGTTTCGCGCTGCTCGGAGTCGCCGCGTGCATGCTCGTAGGGTGCGTAGCCGCGTTCAACTGGTTCATAAGCCGGTCCTTGTATGCCAGCGCGCGGCAGGTTCCGCCGTTTGACATTGCCTTTATTCGCCGTGCCATTGCGTTGGATGACTTGCTCATGTTTCCTGTCTGGGGTTGGGGAATTTTTGGCGCCTGGTGTTGCGGTACGTTCGCGTCGCTGATGATCTTTCGCGGCTCGATGCGCCGCGCGAAGGTGAAGACGTCGCATGTGCTGCGCTGTGTGTTGTACAGCTTTGACGTCTGCCTCTGGGTCGGATTGCTGATGACAATACTCACGGCAACCGTGTTGGTTTGCACCTATTTCGTCGTTCCGGCGTTCTCTCTGCTCCCGCCTGCGTTCGTAGTGTGGTTCCTGCCGTTGATCGTGTTCATCCGCCTGCTCCGCGCGTATCGCCACTACCTGCGCTTTGATCACGCAGTCGCGACGATACTTTCCAGCCAGGTGATCGTGTTCCTCGCTATTCTCACGCTGCTCATGCACCACTGGTGGTGGCCGGTTTGACGTGCGCGAATCGGTCAGGCCCATGCGTCCTTTGTCGTGCCGTCCGCTGATACCCATTGCGGGGTCCATGCCAGTTCCGCGAGGCGCACCGAGATGTCCGTCCTCTTGGGCCGCATCGCGAAGCTCAGTAGCGCGGGGCGCGCGATCCGCCCATCAACTCCCGCGAATTGACGACCTTTACCCCACTTCTATAATGCCGCTGCTCTCCAGTCAGCGACGAGGGAATCGGGAAGGAGTCCGTGTTTGCGTCTCTGCGGTATCGCTATCGCATCCCTCGCGCTCACCCTCTTCTCCTCCCTCACCCGCGCGCAATACCAGCCGCCCAGTGAAAAACTCCTCATCACCACCGCCTCCGCCTCCACCTGGGCGCAGGGCCGTGGCACCGTCATCCAGCTCCAAGGCCCCCTGACGCTGGAGCTTGACCACGCGAAGCTGCGCGCCAAGCAGGCGGTCATCTGGCTCGCTCCGGACTCAAAAGAAGCCCCCGATCAGCAGCGCGCCCAGATCGCCCTGATATGCGATGCCGAAGTCGAGCAGGCGGATTCACTCCGCAGCGGCCAACGCCTCATCGTCAGCACCCGCGTGCGCGGCGACATTCGCATGGTCGCCCGCGACAGGCACAATCAAGACACAAGCGGCAGCGCGCTCTACAGGGCCGCGATCGCCCTCCTCCAGGATGCTGCGACAACCCGCGCCACCAACGCTCCTGACGCTCCCGCGAGTCAGCCCGCCGCAGCACCCGCCACAGCCCCCACCTCCGCCCCTACCACCACCGAATCGCCCACTGCCGCGCCGCCCCCCGCCCCGCCAGGCGCACCAGTCATCATTCAAAACCCCGGCGACCTCCAGACCATCACCACCGAGGAAGGAAAGGTCGCCGTCGCCATCACCGGCGGCGTCACCCTTTTTCAACGCCGGCCCAATGGTGACATCATCGAGCTACAAGCCCAGCAAGCCGTGCTCTACACGTCGCTCAAGGACCTCAAGGATCTCGTCAAGCCCGCGCAGCGCCAGAGTCTCGAGACCGCGATCGAGGCGGCTTACCTCGAAGGCGACGTCCGCATCGTCTTCACCCCCGCCAGCGGAAATGGCGAACAGCGCCTCCGCGCCAAACGCGTCTACTACGAGTTCGGCGCCGACCGCGCCGTCCTCACCGATGCGGTCGTCCATACCATCGAGCCATCCAAACAGATCCCCGTGATCATGCGCGCCAAGCTGGTCCGCCAGCTCTCGCAGGGCGAGTACGAGGCGCGGGGCGTCGCCCTCACCACCAGCGCCTTCGCCCTCCCCTCTTACAGCATCAACGCCCAGAAGATCTACGTCCGCCAGGTGCAAACAGGCGATCCCGTCCTCGGCGATCGCGTCGCCTTCCGCGCCATCAACGCCCGCCTCCAGATCTTCGGAGTTCCCGTCTTCTACCTGCCGTACATCTCCGGCTCCATGACCGACCGCGCGTCGGCTCTGCGCGGGATCGGCATCACGCATTCCACCGGCTTCGGTGATGGCTTCCAGACCACCTGGGGATTCTTCGAGACGCTCGGCCTCGACCCGCCTCGCGACCTGGATGTGTCCTACCGGCTCGATTATTACAGCGACCGCGGGCCCGCCGGCGGCGTCGCCGCTGCGTATGGCGGCGCCATCGTCAGTGAGACCGACCGCGAGCCCTGGAACTTCCAGGGCGAGCTGAAAAGCTACTTCGTCTACGACAAGGGCTTCGACACCTTCGGACGCGAGCCCACGCGCGTCGGCTTCGCTCCCGAGCTGCGCGGCCGCGCCCTCTGGGAGCACCAGCATTTCTTCCCCAACGACTGGCAGGTCCAGCTGCGCGCCGGCTACGTCACCGATCCCACCTTCCGCGAGGAATGGTTCGAGCGCGAGTTCGACGAGGACCTTCCGCTCGACGTCTCCGGCTACATCAAGCGCCAGCGCGACACCGAGGCCTTCACCCTCCTCGCCAATGTCCAGCCGAATAACGCCATCACCACCGCCGATCAGATGCAGGAGCAGTTCGAGGTCGAGCACCTGCCCGAACTCGGCTATCACCGCATCGGCGACGGCATCGCCGACGACAAGCTCACCTTCTTCAGCGATGACGGCCTTTCCGTCCTCCACTTCCGCGGGAGCAGCGCCTCGCTCGCCGAGCAGGGCTTCGGGCCGACTCTCTCGCCGGGAATCCCCGCCGAAGGTCAGACCGGCATCACGAAGGACCCGACCGTTCGCGGCGATTTCCGCCAGGAGATCGACTACCCCTTCAGCGCCGGACCCTTCCGCATGGTGCCCTACGTCGTCGGGCGCTACACCGGCTACTCCGATTCCCCCGCCGGCGATCCCAGGCAGCGCCTCTTCGCCGGCGTCGGAACGCGCCTCACCACTTCCTTCTGGAAAACCGACGACACCGCCCGTTCCGGCCTGTTCGATATTCACCGCGTGCGCCACGTCATCGAGCCGGAGGTCAACCTCTTCGCCGGCGCGCAGACCATTGATCGCAACGACGTCTTCAACTATGAGGAGCAGACCGACGCGATCAACGACGTGGCCGCCGCCCAGCTCGCCTTTCGCCAGCGCTGGCAGACCAAACGCGGCGGGCCCGGTAAGTGGCGCAGCGTCGACTTCCTCACCTTCAACGTCGAGGGCAACTTCTTCGCCAACCAGCCTTCCACCGCCCAGCGCCAGCCCCTTGCCTTCCGCGGGCTCTACTTCCCCTCGCTCCCCGAAGCCTCCGTCGCGCGCAATGCGATCAACACCGACGCCAGTTGGCGCGTCAGCGACAACACCGTTCTCCTCGCCGACGCCCAGTACAACCTCGACAAGACCAACCTCGCCACCGCCGCCGTCGGCGTGCTCGTCCGCCGCGACGACCGAATCTCTTATTATGTCGGCACGCGCTACATCGAAGAGCTCAATTCCAACATCGCGACCGTCTTTCTCAACTACGAGATCAGCAAGAAATACTCCGTCGAGTTCTCACAGAACTATGACTTCGGGCTCGGCCAGAACGTCTCCTCCAACCTCGCCTTCGTCCGCCACTTCGACCGCTTCTTCGCCATCTTCCGCGTCTACCACAACTCCACCAACGACGAGAGCGGCTTCGGCATCAACATCTTCCCCACAGGCCTCGGCTACGGCCTCAACTCCGACCAACTCCAATCCGCCTTCCGCCAGCAATAAAAAGCCTTCACCCCACCAACACCGGCAGACAATGCCTCCCCCACACCGGATTCCGCGCACAGCGAAGCTCATGTCATCCAGGCAAACTTGAATTCAGAACGCCTAAAAACCTATTTCCCAGCCCAAAAACCCAAGCGCACCCCATCCGATCCCCATCGCGGCGCCATCCCCTCCCCATGCGGCGACCATCGACACTCCATCCAATCCCCACGAAGCTCCCACCGCCCGCCCATCGCGCCCCCGAGAAGCTGCCACCCCAGTCCCGCCGCCTGACCAGGCGATGCAATCCGCTCGCCAGCCGCCCACCATCAACCCGCCGCCGCAAGACCGCTCGACCGCCGACGCATGGCGGGGGACCTTCCGGCATAGAATTGCGGAAGGACGAGTGGGACGCAATGAACCCCTGACCCCACGAACTGAGGCGAATGTTGCCGAGAGTTCGGAGAATGACAGTGCTTAGTTATCTAGCGCCGCGAATCCGCATCTCTTTTCTGAGAAGGGGGTCAGGAGTACTTATTGGCAATTCGTTGCGTCGTCGGTAGCATGTCTCGCCATGGCGAGGCATCTGCGAAAGGCACCGTGTGACAAAGGACTCCTGACCCCCTTACGATCCCTGACCCCCTTACGATCCTGACCCCCTTACGATCATGCGCACCCCATGCGATCCCCATCGCCGCGCCATCGTCTCCCCACACGGCGACCGCCGGCAATCCATCGATTCGCCATGAACCTCCCGCTGCCTATCCACAGCGCCCCCGAGAAGGTGCCACCCCAGTCCCGCCGCCTGACCAAGCGGACAGTGATGACGACGTCGCGGCGGCGAATAGACAATTTTACGCCAGTCGCACATTTCTCCTGTCGCAAATGCGATAGGCCGGCGTCCTTCAGAGAGAAGACTTTTTATGGACGAATCTTCTGCTTTGCTGCGGCGGTTTGTTTCGGAACGATCGGAGGAGGCTTTCTCCGCCATCGTCCGCCGCCACAGCGACCTTGTTTATTCCGCCGCCCTGCGACAGCTGCACGATGGGTCGCTCGCGGAGGAGGTGACGCAGGCGGTCTTTGTCCGTCTCGTCCACAAGGCCCACACAATCCGCGAAGGCGAGGCGCTGGCCGGCTGGCTGCTGTCGACTGCACGATTCACATCCCTCGACATGATGCGGTCCAGCAAACGCCGCCGGCTGCACGAGCGGGAGGGCGCTGCAATGAAGCGGGAACACGATCTGCTTGACGCGAGAGTGTGGGAGTCGCTCGAACCGGTGCTGGATGAAGCGATGTCCCACCTCAGCAAACCGGATCGCGACGCACTGGTCCTCCGCTACTTTGAGGGGCGCAGTGCCGACGAAGCTGCGGCGGCCCTCAACATTTCTCCGCATGCCGCGCAAAAGCGCGTCGAGCGGGCGTTGCAACGGCTCCGCGCGTGGTTCGCCGCTCGAGGGTTGGTTACCTCCACCGACGCTCTGGGGATCGTGATGCTTTCCAACGTGATGGTAGAGGCGCCGCTCGCGCTCAAGTCAGCGCTTCCTGCGATCGCGCTTGCAAAGGCTGGCGGCGCTTCGGCCCTGCTCGCTACGAAAGGAACGGTGGCTCTTGTGGCGAAAATGAAGGCGAACGCGGTCGCGGTGGCCCTTCTGTGCGCGGCGCTTGTCGCAACGGCGGGGACCGTCGCCTATCAAAAAGTCGTTAGCGCGAGTGATGGTGTGTCCGAACTTTCGCGGGGCGGTGTCCCTCTGGCGGCAGGTTCGCGTAGGAGTTTTTCAGTGGCAGCGGGTCCGATTATCAATCCGATCTGGTTGACCATTGCCGGGATCATCATTGGCGTTCTAGGCCTTTGGTTGTTCCAGGTTGGCTGGTGGCCGCGCCGCCGCGGAGATGAGCCTCACTGTGGTAGCTGTGGGTATCTATTGGTGGGTAACCAGAGCGGGCGGTGCTCGGAGTGTGGGCTGGACACGACCGACGCAGCGAACGTCGCGCACGGCCAACGGCATCGGCGCGGGGGACTGGCGGCTACCGGGCTTTTGTGTTGCCTCGTTGCCGCGGCGTGTCTGTGGGGCGCAGGGGGCAGTTTCCTGCAGCGGATCGATTGGTATCACTACCGTCCCACCGGTTGGGTGCTGTCCGATGCGAAGTCATCCAATGCGCCACGCGCCCTGCGCGCCTGGACGGAGATCGGCCGTCGGCGTAGCGAAGGATCCTTATCCGAATTCAACGAGGGGGCGGTGATCGAGATGGCATTGATCGAGCAGGCAAAGCCGCGCAACGCGGGCGGAACGCTTAACAGCCAGATGATGAATTACCTGGGCGGTCGATACCTCGCGGGGAATTTGAATGAACCCCAGACGGGTCGCTTTTTTGAGCAGGGGTGTCGGCGAGAATTGCGAGTGCGGCCGCGGGTAATCGCGGGAGAATGGGTGCCGTATCAGATCGCCACCACCGGGAACGGGCCGTCGGACCCGGGCTGGTGGGCGAGCGATATGCAGCTGGGTCTCTGGGTCGATGGAAAACAGGTGCGCGCTGGCGGCGAAGAGAGTTCGGGTTCCGCATTCGGCACGGGCTCAACGGGATCGTCGGCCACGCCGCTGCCGCCAGGCAAGCACGCTCTGGAAATCCGTCAGCGCGTGGAGGTCTATCATGGAACGCCGCAGGATAAGCGGGCTTCGAAGCGGTGCGCGCAAAGGGAGATTTCCCTGAAGGGCCAAGTCGAAGTCCTACCGCAAGGCACGCCTGAGCATGTCAAGCTGATCGATCGACCCGACCTTCAGAGCGCGATACAGGCCGGGATTGGCGTCGCGGATTTCTACTACCCGACTCTCAGGGGGACACTGACGATGCGAAACCTCTCGGAGAACATCGCGTTTGATGTGTTTGTCCGCGCCGGCGGCAAGGAATTTCCATTCGGCTCAGTCAGCTTAGCGAAGGGCGCCCAGACACACTGGGGGCTGGCGGACTACAGAAATCAAATCCCGGAGCAGGCCCTTGAGTCAGGCCCGGTGGATCTCGTCCTGCGCAGCAGCGAATCGACCGCGCGGCAAACGGTGGATTTGTTTGAAATCTGGAAGGGCGAACTGGTGATCCGCGTTGTGCCGGCAAAGCGTAGCTCAAATTGAGGCGATCCCAACTCCTGGTAGCGGTATGTTCGTGCTGGTTTACTGCTGCCAGTCGGCACGACACGCTCGAAGCCTTTACGGGCCCCGTTCCGGCGGTGGATACGTCTGTGATAAGGGACGAATTGTGGAACTGCCCGTGCTGGCGCGCGTCAAATTCTTCTGAACGGGTATCGTGTTCCCATCACCGGGGCCGAGCGAAAGAAGAGGATGTGGTTGTGTAAATTCATGATCTCATTGACCCGCAGGCGTCCGGCTCCGCGCAGCACGCGCTTCGGCTTCACGATCGTGGAGCTGCTCGTGGTAATCGGCATCATCGCCGTTCTTATTGGGCTGCTCCTGCCCGCGGTGCAGCGCGCACGGCGTCAGGCAGTGACGGTGCAGTGCGCCAGCAACCTGCGCCAGATTGGGACGGCGCTCAATATGTACCTCAACGACTCCCACGGGATAACGTTCTGGCGGGGCGCGAACCTCGATAACGATGGGATGGAGTGGTACGTCTACGGCGGCCGCGAGACGGGCAACCTCTGCCTGCAGCAAACCGGCATCTTCAATAGGACCATCCCACGCCCGTTGAACAAATATGTGGCAAACAATTACGAAGTATTCCACTGTCCCGAGGATGTGAATGGCGGTGCCCCGTGGAGTTATGGCGAGCCGGCCATGTCCCAGTTTGAGTGGACGGGCAACAGCTACAACTTCAACGCGAATGGAGAGCCCGACATTTACGTCGGCGGCTTGTCGGGCGTGCCTTTCACGCAAATTCGAGATTCGTCGAACACCGTGTTATTCCTTGATGCCGCGTTCGTCTGGGGACATCTCGCCCTCGGCTACACCGCGCCCTGGCATCCAGAGCACAAGGGCAACGTCTGCTTCGCCGACTTCCACGTGAGGTTCATGGAGATGCCCACTGCCAGCGCCGGCTACCGCTGGGGCGTGCAGCCGCAGCCGTGATGATCCGTCCCGGCACCGGCTGACGTGATAAGATTTGGAACAGATTCATGAGGGTCGAAGACCTCAAACGCTGGCACTGGATCGTCATCGGGCTGGGCCTGGGCCTTGCCCTGGGCTATGCCAACGCGCGCCCCGCCGAGCACAGGATGCCCAAGGCACGGCAGCTCCTCCCCCCATTGGAGTTTGAGCAGGCACTGCACGCCCCCGCGGTGGGCGGCAACCCACGCATCAAGGATATCGTTGTCTACCCGGTGAGCGACGGGTTGCTCGTCAGGATGAACCTGCTGACCAGCGAGGGCGGCTTCGGTGGCGGCGGCGGCGGCGACAAATGGAACTATCAACCCGCCGAGATCTTTGCCCTCAAGCCGTACAAGCCTTACATCCCTGCGCAGGGACTCGGCCGATGGCAGCACTCGGTGAACCCGAACACCCCACGCAAAGCGCCCGCGCCGGATTACACCGTCATCAGCTATCTGCGCGACGTTGCCCAGCGCAACAACAAGGTCACCTTCCGATACGCCTGGTGGAAGGAACCCAAGTACGTGATGGCCTACTGGACGCTCGGCATGCTCGTCATGGTCGGCGGTGTCTGGCCATTCGTCCTCAACCTGCTGATCGGCGCAGGCTTCGGCCGCAAGAAGGAGCCCGAGCCGGACTACGATCTGGACCGCTTCAAGAGCGAGGAGCAGGCCAAGGTCGCGACCGTCTCGGCTGCGGATGACCAGGAATTAAGGGCGCACGTCGATCAGCTGGATCACGACCTCGAAGCAAGCATCTCCGGTTCCGCCCCCGCGTCCGCGGAAGAGCAGGCCCAGGCCCCCGCGGCAATTCGCACGCTCAGCGCCGGCCCCGTCACCGACCAGACCCCCGCCACCCCACCGGAGGACAAAGACTACCAGGGTGACTTCTACCCCGTTGCGAAGACCACCAAAAAGGGGCGGCCATGAATTCGTCCTTGATTTAGTCCACTACCTGAAACGCTGGGTTGGTTTCACTCCTCCGGGAATTCACTAAGCATCCAAATCTGAGGATATCTATAGCGGACTGGTAACCGCGAACGCCCCGAGAGCCTGTCTCACGACAACACCGTCCATGGACGATTGGATGCTGATCGGGTTGGGGAGGAGTAAAAATAAGGAGTCTTGCCCGGCGGGATGGCAGATGGCCCGTCGGTTGGAAGGCTTTTCCGCAGTTCCTGGGGGAAGATTCCGGCAGGAGCAAGAATTGATCCAGGTCACGGATTTTCATAAGGCGTACCGCGGCACCATCGCGGTCGCGGCATTGAGTTTCGATGTGCAGCCGGGACAGGTGTTGGGCCTGCTCGGTCCCAACGGCGCGGGGAAGACGACAACCATGCGGGCCATCGCGGGTGTCATCCCGGCCACGCAAGGTAGTCTCGTTGTTGGCGGCCACGAGGTGTCCGCCGATCCGGTGGCCGCTAAGCGGTTGCTGGCATACGTGCCGGATGATCCCAGGCTGTTTGATGCGCTCACCGTGTGGGAACATCTGCAATTCATCGCCTCGGCCTATCGCGTGAATGATTTTGAGGCCAATGCGTCATGCCACGCGCAGCGGTACGCCGCGAGCATGGCAAGCCGGCTGCCGCGCCCGCTTCCTCTCGCCGTAGCTGTATCAGGGGGTTCGCGGGGGGCCGCCACCGCGACTGCATTTCAAACAGAGAACACCCCGCCCCGGAGCGATCCTCTCAACACCCCCGCAGCCTTCATGACCCAACACGCAGAATCAATCCCCGACAGCAAAATCCGCCTCGGTTACTACGCCGTCCACAACAACCGACGACGAATCAAAAAGACCGCCCGCACACCAACGTCGCCCGTTAACCGGAAAAATCAAAACGCCTTCAACAACACCCGCACCACCCGCGTCAAGCCCGACTTCGCGTTCCCGATGAACTGCTGGAAGATCTTGTTCGTCACTTCCATGAACTCCTCCATCCCCGCCAGCCGCTCGCGCGTCAGCTGAATCGCCTCCTGCTTCGCCGCGGCCTTCCCCACCGTGCCCTCCTCCAGCATCCGCTGGCACTGCTTGATCGTCTCCAATACCGGGTCCATCTCGCGCCGCTTGCGCTCGGCGGCGATGATCGAAAACATCTCCCACACGTCCGACAGGCTCTCGAAATACTCCCGCCGCTCGCCGCGCTTGTGCAGCCGGCGAATGATGCCCCAGTCGCACAGCGCCCGCAGGCTCATGCTCGAGTTCCCCCGGCTGATGTTCAGCCGCTCCATCACGTCATCCGTGCATTGCGGCTGCGCGGTGATGTACAAAAACGCGTGAATCTCCGCCATCGTGCGGTTGATCCCCCACGTCTGCCCCATCTCCCCCCACCGCCGGATGAACAGGTCCTGCGCCGTCTTCAATTGCTGCTGCGGAACCACCGCCGGTGCGTCCAGTTCAACCGTTGCCATGTCTCGCTCCTGTTTCACAATCTACTGAAAGCATAGTCATCCACCCGACTTCGTGCAAATTTTCACAATATCTGAAAGCGCGGCCTACGCCCGCGGAAAATGCCCTCCTGTTGTTGCCGGTGGGCAAGGGACTTTGCACGTACTTTGCTGGACATGGGTGGACGGCAGACTCGCGGTGGGCGAAATGACGGAAGGCGATGAGGGTGGATTCATTCGTCGCGAAATCCGCCGCGATGAACAACCGTTCAGATTCAACTGCATGCTCGGCGTAACGGTCTTCGCCAGCGTCGTCTGCCTCGCATTGGCGGCGTTCCTGCTCTGGTAAGACCTGCGAAAACGCTTAGCGGAACTGCCACGTGTAGAGCACGGAGTGCCGCAGCGAGAGTTGCAGGCAGACCGGTTCGCCGGTGATGCGCGACAGGTCGGTGCCGTGCTGCCAGCGGACAATGTGGTCGAGGGCGTCGGCGGTGATCGGCAGGCACTCGTCCAGGCTGTACCCCGGCAGAGGTTTACCCCCCGCATCCAACAGCGCCACGCGCGTCTCGCCCTTGTGGGCGTCCAGGTTGAGATGCAGTTCGCGGCCGCTGACTCGCAGCGGCCCGGTTCGCAGCGTGCCCGGCCGCGTCCCGGCCAGCCAGCCCACGTAGCGGTCGAGCGGCAAGGTGGCCAGCCCGGCGCCGGCGTAGACGTTGGGGCTGTCGAGCGGTTCCGTCCAGCCGTGGGTGTAGGCGGTGCCGTGGTAATAAAACCGCACCTCGTCGCCGATCACCACGGGATAATCGCCGCTTGAAAAAATCATCCCCGCGTCGAAGCTTCCCGCCGGGCCCGGAGGAATGAACGGCTCGCGCACCGGCAGGCGGTTCCACTGGATTCCATCGGCGCTATAGATCAGGTGCGGAAGGATCGGCCCATCATCCCAGCCCCGGTTGTAAGGCGGCTCGCCGGTCCGGGTGACCATGAACATCCACAGCAGACCCAGGTAGAAGCCGTCCTGGGGCCACACGTGCACGCCGTAGAATTCCGCGCGGATGCCTCCCCGCTCTTTGGCCCAGGCGTCGTCGGCCGCATCGGGAATGAGGACCGGGACGGACTCTGAGAAGTGCATTCCATCGTCGCTGACGGCCATCGCGAAGTAGCGCCGCGGGAGCTCGGCAAACTCCGGTATCGGAGCCTCGAACTTGTGATACGAAACGAATTTCCCCCGTTGTTCGTCGAAGAAGATCGTATTGTTGTCGCTGACCTTCTGCTCCCACGTGAAGACCGGGTCGTCCTTCTGCGGTGTGAAGTGGACGCCGTCCGGAGAATACGCGACGTACCACGCGCTCTTCTTGTACTCTTTGATCTTGTTGCCGGTCACGGCCAGGACGGGATTGTTCGGGTCCCACCACTCAGCGCCCACCCAGTAATACAGCCGGTACCGCCGGGCGGGATCCTTCTCATGCGGCGCCTTCACGATCGACATGCCATGCGCGTCCCAGTACCCGGTCTGCAGGACGATGTTGTTGTCAGTGCTTCCCCGCCACTCCTGCACCCCCAGCGATGGTTTGGTCCAGTGAATTCCATCCTTGGAAAACGCGGTGCAGACCAGTAATTCCTGAGGATGTCCCTCGTACCACATCTGCCACCGCCCGGTCTGCGGATCGTGATGCACGTCGGCGGAGTAGAGCTGCACCAGCGTGCCTTCCCAGGGTCGATCGGCCACCAGGATCGGGTTCTGCGGATGTTTGACCGGGCGTTGCTGCAGGACCCGGAGCAGCGAGCTTTCCGCGATCAACGTCTGCGCGTTGAACCAATACTGCCGTTTGCTTCCGATGTCCGGGATGTCCATGAATTTCCTCTGCGTCGCGACATTGCCGTCAATCATGGGTGCGGAGCTTGAGGCGCGGTCCTCCTGGACCTACACCCCGCCGACGGGTCGCGTTGAAGATCGCCGGACGGAATGTCTCGCGGATGCTTCGAGCAGTATCCCCAGCATTCTTCTGATTCCGAGCGCCACGTGTGAACCCGAGCTACCCGCCCGCGATCGCCCCGATGATGTAGAACGCCTCCGCCCCCGACGCGACCTTCTCCGGCAGCGGCGCGTCCGGCCCCTCGTTCGATACATCCTCCTCGCACGCGAAGAACCTCACCAGCGGCCGCCGCTGCAGCGTGACGTGATCGCGCATCGTCCCCCGCAGCATCGGATACCGAGCCTCCAGCGCGTCGAGGATCGAGCGCTGGGTAACCGGGCCCTTCACCTCCAGCGCCACCTCGCGCGGAGCATTCGCCAGCGTTCGCAAATGTTGCGGCAGCACGACTCGGATCATCTCTGGAATCTACCAAGACTTTCAGCCTTTGATCCACGATTGAAACAACTCAAAGCAGCGTCCCTCCTTCTTCCCAATCGCAAAAAATCGAAAATCGAAAATCACGACAGCGTCTGCACCTCAACCGACACCACCGCCGGCAAATCCCTCACGATCGGCGCCCAGTTATCCCCGGAATCCGCCGACGCATACACCTGCCCGCCTGTCGTCCCGAAATAAACGCCGCATTTGTCCAGCGAATCCACCGCCATCGCGTCGCGCAGCACGTTCACGTAGCAGTCGCTCTGCGGGAGTCCCTTCGTCAGTGCCTCCCACTCATTCCCCCCCGTCTGGCTGCGATACACGCGCAGCTTTCCCTCCGGCGGATAATGCTCCGAGTCGCTCTTGATCGGGACGACGTAGATCGTCTCCGGCTCGTGCGCATGAACGTCGATCGGAAACCCGAAGTCGCTCGGCAGGTTCCCGCTGACCTCCTGCCACGAATCGCCCGCATTGTCGCTGCGCATGACGTCCCAGTGCTTCTGCATGAACAGCACACCCGGGCGCGACGGATGCATCGCGATGCGGTGAACGCAGTGGCCGACTTCCGCATTCGGATCGGGAATGTGTTCGGACTTCAGTCCGCGGTTGATCGCCCGCCAGGTCTTGCCGCCGTCGTCGGTCCGGAACGCGCCCGCCGCCGAGATGGCGATGTACATCCGCCCCGGATCCTTGGGATCCAGCAGGATCGTGTGCAGGCACATCCCGCCAGCGCCCGGCGCCCATTTGGGCCCGGAGCCGTGCCCGCGCAGCCCCGAAAGCTCCTGCCAGTTCTGCCCGCCGTCGCTCGTGCGAAAGAGCGCGGCGTCTTCCGCCCCGGCGTAGACGGTTTCCGGATCGCTCAGTGATGGCTCGAGATGCCAGACACGCTTGAACTCCCACGGGTGCGGCGTGCCGTCATACCACTGATGCGTGCCGGGGATGCCGTCGTACACGAACTTGTTGCCCACCGGCTCCCACGTCTTGCCGCCATCATTGGAGCGCTGGATCTGCTGCCCGAACCAGCCGCTCGACTGCGACGCATAAAGCCGGTTCGGGTCGACCGGCGATCCCTTCATGTGGTAGATCTCCCAGCCCCCAAAGAGCGGGCCGCTGACATCCCACTTCTGCCGCTTCCCGTCCGAATTCAGGACAAAAGCGCCCTTCCGTGTCCCCACCAGAACTCGCACCGCGCTCATAAGCTTCTCCTTGCTGAGTTTCCGCCAGATACTCGCCGTCAAGCATCTCGCCCACTTGTAGCCTGCAACATTCTAAACCCGATCATGCGCCGCACATCAACCCGATTCGCGCCGGTGCACCGGCCCGACGCCGCGCGTGTCAAGGTACTTTTCGAGCTTCGATGCTCGGGCGTGCCGGTCGGCCAGGCCGATGTAGCCGTCGGGTCGCACCAGGTAGGCGGCGCCTCGCTTCAGGCCGGCGCGGCGGGCCTTTGGATGCCACGGAAATTTGTGCAGCGCCAGTCCCCGGCTCCGGCAAACCTCCGCGACGCCGGCCGCGCACTCGCCGTACACGTGCAACTGCCAGTCCAGCGCCGTGAGCGGCCCGAAGTTGTCGTCATCGCCCGCCACTAGCGCGGGATCCGACGCGCGAAGACCTTGCACCCAGGGTAATCGGTCGCCGCCTTCGATGTTTCCGGCGGCGCCTTCGCTCAGCCAACTGCCTCGGTAGTGGATCGCGATCTGCGAAACCGTGCGGAACATAAACCGGCGGACGGACTGCGCCGCGAACACCCGCGGCAGCACCCGCGGAACTACGGCGACGCGCACAAACCGTGCGATGGGACCGTCGTTGGTGATGAACGCGAAGGCGCGGTCTGTTGTGGCCACCAGGCGCCGGGCAAATGCGATGCGCTCGAATTCATAAGTGTCCAGCAGCTGTGTCTTGTTCCCACCGTTTATCGCCGCCGCCAATTTCCAGGCCAGGTTCACGGCGTCGCCGATGCCGGTGTTCATGCCCTGCCCGCCAACAGGGCTGTGGATGTGGGCGGCGTCGCCCAGCAGGAACGCCCGGCCGCGGCGGAACTGGTCCGCGACGCGGTGGTGAACGCGGTAGGTCGAAAACCAGTGGACGCGCGCGACGTTAATCTTCGGCCGCTCCAGCAGGTTTTTGCTGACATCGTCCCAGCTCAGCCTTTCATGCGCCTCCAATGCGTTCGTGCGCACCGTGCCGATCAGCCGCGCCCGGCCGGCGCCGCGCAGGGGGAAGGCCGCGAGGAACTTGGCCTCGTCGAGGACCACGTGCAGCTCGCCGTTCATCACCGGTCCGCTCGCATCGATGTCGGCGACATAGAAAAGATGGGCGTAGGTGCCGCCGGGGAAACCGATGCCAAGGATCTCGCGGACTCTGGAATGGGCGCCGTCGTAACCGGCGAGATAGTCGGCTTCACAAGCCTCTTCGGTCCCGTCCGCGCGCCGCAGCCGCGCCCGGACCCGGCTGCCGTCATCTTCGAAGTCGACCAGCTCGCTCGGGCGCTCGACGTAGACCCCGGCCGCCGCCAGGCGATCGATGAGCCGTCGTTCGTGCTCGTCCTGCGGGTAGATCAGCATGTACGGGAACGGACTCAATCCCCGCCCCATGGCGCCGAACTCCACGCGACCCGCCCGCCGGCCCTTTGCCCAGAGGTTTGCAGCCGCGAACTGCAGCCCGCTCTCCACTACCGCGTCCGCCAGGCCAACCTGCCGGTAAAACTCGAGCGTCCGGGCGTGCACCACGAGCGCGCGCGACGTGGTTCCCGGCTCCGCAACCTTATCGATGATGCGTACGCGGACGCCCAGTCGATTCAGCCACAGCGCCAGCACCAGGCCGGTCGGACCTGCGCCAATGATGAGCACCTGCGTGCCGGACATCGGTTGGATCGGAGCTCCCTTCTGTGGTGCTGGAAGCGACGCAGCGACGAACCGCTTCCGCGGCCCAACATCTCAAGGGATACAAGACGCTGAAACCCCGCTGCTCTCCCGCTCGGCTGACGGGTCTCACCCTTTCGCCGCAGCGCCGCCTTCCTTCTTAGTGAATTCGATCACCATCATCTTGAACTCCTTGCCGCTCTTGGGATCGGCGCTGAACATCTCGAGCGTCTTCGTGTCCGGGCCGGTGATCGTCTCGACCTCGCGCAACACCGCGGGCTTCCTGGTGATCGGGCAGTTGAAGGTGAAGTTCCAGGTCATCGTCTTGCCGTCGTCCGACAGCTCGCCAACGCCGTTCATAATGCCGGTGCTGTGGTTGTCGACCCAGTTGGAGACGAACTTCTTCGAGACGTTGTCGAAGCCGTAGATCCCCATGCCGTTGTACGGCCCCATGCCGGGCATCTCTCCGGCCGTCTCACACTTGACGTAGCGGCCGTCCATGATCGACGTGAAGGTGGAAGTGGACTCGCTCTTCATCGGCTCTGCACCGGGCGCCATCCACATGGTGTTCTTGCCCTGCCACACGCCGACGTTTTTGGCGAGGTGCTCGTGCATCTTGCCGGGAGCGCCCGCGATCATGCACGCCTGCATGTCGGCTTCGGTCCAGCCATCCGGCAGTTTCATCTCCGGCTTGCCGGCGCCCTTCGACCCTTCGGACGAGTCAGCGATCGCGACCGACCCAACAACAGCGGCCAGGCCGACGGCAGCGATCAACGCGGAGATAAACAGTTTCCTGCAGCTCATGAAAACCTCCGAAAAATGCGCCGGTCCGCCATCCCTCGCGGGAGCATCGGACCGGCTGGGGGTGGTGAATAAACCGTACACGATGGCAGCGCTCGTCAGCGATGCGCAGTCACGCAACTGAGGCCTTCGCCAGGTATTCCGCGAGCTGATCGAAGGTTCCGGTCCAGCCCTGCGTCATGCCTTCGTGCGAGGTATCGAAGGTATTGCGCTCCGAGTCCGTCGGGTTCAGCGCCGACCAATTCACGATAACCTTCGTCTTTCCCTGCCGCTCGACAAACGTCGTCGTCGACAGCATTTCCAGCGGCCAGTCCGGGCTCATCGGATGCCGGGTGACCCCGCCCTTCTCATCCGAAAACGAAGTGACCAATACGATTCGCTCCGGCGCGACGATCTCGCGATAAACAAACTTCCCCCACATGTCCTTCCCGTCCGGCGTGCGCAGGCAGTAGTGAAAGACCCCGCCAGGGCGAAAATCCAGCTTGGCGGTGGTCATCGTGAAGCCCTTGGGCCCGAACCATTGCATCAGCCGATCGCGCTGGGTCCACGCCTTCCAGACAAGATCGCGCGGCGCATCGAACGTGCGCGTGATGACGAACTCGCGTTCCGATGATTGCTGACCGGAGTCAATCCTGGTGCTCATTCGATTCTCCTGATAACTGCAACTTGTGAATCCGGCCAGACATCACAATGCCGCATCACTCGCTGAATCTAAAAGTTGCCCGCTTACGAACTTCGCGGTGAAACTCTTCTTCTCACACCCGCCCTACTTCCTCGCCGCGGCTTCGGAGATCGCTTTGATGTCTGCCAGGCCTTTTTCGAAATCGCCGCCGATCATCTTGTCCATGTCCATGAACATGCACGCCGCCCGCGCGACGTAGTTGTTTTTCCCGTCCATCGTCCACGTGACCAGCGTCTGATCCCCCTGCGGCTTCAAGGTGAACTCCGCCGTGCTGGTGGACACGAACGGCTTAAAGAACTCGAGATTGATCCGGATCAATTCGCTCGGCCGGCTCTCCGCGATCGTCATGCGCCCCTCGCCCACTTCCTTGTTGCCTGCCCATGAGAAGATGGACCCCTTGCCCGCGGGAGCGCCCTCGAACGTGTTCTTCGCGGTCGGGTCGCGCTTCGCCCACGGTGACCACGCCTGCCACTTGTGGAAATCGTTCACCTGCTCGAACACAACCGCCGGCGGGGCCGAGATACTCGCCGCCCGAACGATACGAAAGCCGGACGGCCGCAGCGCAACAATCACCGCCAGGACCACAACGATGACCACCACGCCAATCAGGATTTTCAAGACCATTGGTTTTCCTCTTCAGCGAAACAACCGCCCCACTGGCACGACGCCACGCCGCATTCCATCGAGACACCTGTTACATCTTCGCCAGGTACGGATCAAATCAATCGCCTTCTTTGCCTCAGCGCCTTGTGGACTTTTCACGAGATGCTCTTGCGGGCGCCATCGTCAGATCCCCTTGCGCTCGCTTTCGAGCAATTTCGCCTTCCGCTCGATTCCCCACCGATACCCGGACAACGATCCATCGGTTCTTACCACCCGGTGGCACGGGATCGCGACCGCGATCGGATTCGACGCGCACGCCTGCGCGACCGCACGCGTCGCCCTGGGCTCGCCTATTTTCCCGGCAAGCTCGGAATAGGTGCAGGTCTTGCCCCACGGAATTTCGCACAGCTTCTGCCAGACCCGTTGTTGAAACGCTGTGCCTTGCACGTCCAGCGGCAGATTGAGCCCCGTCGCGGGACGCTCCACGAACGCGATCACCTTCGCGACCCACCGCTCGAACCCACGGTTGCCGCCGATGAGTTCCGCCCTGGGAAAACGGTCTTGCAGCCCCGTCACCAGTGAATCGGGATCGTCTCCCAGCGTGATGGAGCAGATGCCGCGCTCCGAAGCGGCGACCAGAATCGATCCGAGCGAACACCCGGCCACGGCAAACCGGATCGTCGCCCCCTCGCCGCCGGCACGGAAAGCCGTGGGTTTCATCCCGAGCACTTTGGCAGAGGTCGCGTAGAAACGCCCGTTCGACTTGAACCCTGAGTTGTAAATGGCCGAGGTCACACTGCTGCCGCGCGACAGCTCCTCCCGTACACGGTGCGCGCGATTCGCCATCGCATACGCTTTGGGCGTCAGGCCCGTGAGGGATTTAAAGACGCGATGGAAGTGCGACCGGCTCATCCTCACAGCGGCGGCGAGGGCATCCAGGTCCGCACGACCCTCGCTCTTCTGCATCAGCATGCACGCCTCTGTAACCGCCCTGGCATGATCGCTGTTAAAACCCATTTCACGCGGCCTGCATCGTTTGCACGCGCGATAACCTGCCCGCTCCGCGTCCGCCGCCGTGACGTGAAAGCAGACGTTCTCCCGCCGTGCGAGCCGCGCGGCGCACGATGGGCGGCAATACACGCCGGTGCTTTTAACCGAGTAGACGAACCTGCCGTCCGCCTCCTTGTCGCGACGGATAACGGCCTGCCATCGCGCTTCGTCGCTCTCGAACGATTTCAACTGTTCCCTTGACGCTGTAGCTGATGACATTTGCATCTCTCAACCATAGCCGCTGCCTAAGCGCGCGACGCTTCGTTTCTTACTCTCAAATTCGAATCGGTCCGTCCGCCCCGGCCCGCCGCCGCGTGCAGCATCCAGCCCGCGATCGGCAGCATGTCCATCGTGATCTGCGGATCCTTCGACCGCTCAACAATGCCGTCGTAACACTCCCGCGCCCAATCTGCGTACAGCGGCTCCCCGGTAACCTGGTACAGGTATCCCGCGAGCCCGCCAATCAAGCCGTTATACGTGCGCGCACGTGCCGGGCGGCCAAGGAGAAGGTCGTTCTCCGGGAATGGACTCACCTTGAAGCGCCCTTTCGCCACGCGCGACTCCGAAAAGAGCCCAGCCGCCAGCAGCTTCAGCAGCCGCAGCGTCGCGGCATCGCCGAAGAGCTGATGGTGGCGGATCAGCCCGAACGCCAGGTACCCGCTCATGAACGGCACCGCGCCGCGATAACTCCAGCACCCATGCATCTCCACGAAGATGCCCCGTCGCGGCTCGATGTAGGTCCGCGCCGCACCAACCAGTTCCTCCGCCTTGCGGCGGAAGCGCTGATCGCCCGTCTGATCGAACCAGCGCACGACCTGCGCCAGCGGCCAGCCCACGTTGCGCGCCGACCGCTCCCGCGCATTGCACGAAAGCAATCGCTCGGCAAAGCCTCGGGCGGCCTCCAGGCTGTCGGGATCGCCGGTCATCAGGTAATGATCGAGCATCCCGTCGCAATTCGAGCCGATATTGCCCGTTGGTCCGGTCGCAGTGTGGTCTTCGCCGAACGAATGGTTCGCTCCCACCCAGTCGGGATGCTCCGGGCAGTAGTGGATCACGTCCACGTCGCGGTTGTGCGTGCACGCCGCGTCGAAATAGCGGAACCACCGCGGGTCCCCGGTCTCGAGATATTGCATCAACCCAATGTGGCTGCGACCGCGGTAGTCATTGCTCCATACCGTGTCCCAATACTCGCGATGTCCCAGCCGCGGCGCCCCGATCCCGGTGCGCTCGATGGCCGGCGTGATCTCGCGCGTCCACGCGCTGAGTTTCCGATCGTCGCGCGCCGGGCCACATTCAATCGCGCCCGATGCGATGAACCACGACCGGTTGAACAGTCGCGGCCCATCCTGCACGCATTGGTTGAATCGCTCCGCCTCGCTCGCGTGCAGCGTCCCATCGTGCAGCCAGATGGCGAATGACTGGCGCTTCCCCTCGCCGCGACCGATGCGAACGAACGGCCGATCGTGCTGCCATGAGAGCGCATCCTCCGATTCCGGCAGCGTCGCCAGCTTGAGCGAGTCCGGGCGCACGACGATCCCCTTGGGAAACTCCTCCGCAAACCACCGCATCGCGGCCGCGACGCCCCCGTCGGGATGCCTCAGATTCACAAACCCCGGCGCGTGTTTCGCCGTCGCCACCCACGAAGTGTTTCGATAGACGCGCGCCTGGTCCACCCGATCCTGCCGGCAGCTCAACTCGGAATCTGCGTGCAGCGGTATCGCCCGCGGCCTCTCCACGCGCCCGTAGTGCCCCATCGCCTTCACGCCGATGTCGTCCGGATCGTACCCCGGCGCGAACGGTCCGAAGTCGACCCGCGCGCCCGCACGGTCCGGGAGCGCCACCCGCGCCGACCAGTCCATCAGCATCGCCATCGCCTGCTCCGACTCATTCACCAGCCGCCAGTCCACCAGCAGGTAGGGCAATCCCGTCCAGACGTGCAGCCGCGCGCGCCACGACCCGAATCGATGCTTCGCCGCGTCGAGCATCTCGCCTTCGATCAGCACCGACGCACACACAGGATTCGCCCGCTCGATGCGTATGCTCCGACGATGGGCCGTGAATTGATCGCGCCACCCAACCCGATTCAGCTTGATCGAGAAATCCATCGGCCCCAGATCGATCGCGCCCGGACACTCGATTCGCTCGAACACGCCAGCGCCGCTCTTCGCCGCCAGATGGACTGACAGGATTCCATTGCTGAGCGTCGTCCTGCTCCGCCCCGATCGGATCCGAACCGGCTGCGCCGGCCGGGCCGAAACGGCGCCGCGCACCAGCCGGTAGCGCCCCTGTCGGGTCGCGACAAACTCGCACAGCAGCCAACGGATGCTGCCGTCCGGCCAGTGGCTGATTTCCGTCGTCGCGATGGGAATATCCCGCCCTGCCGGATCGCGCAGGCCAAACGATGATCCCGCCGCGGCGCCGCCACGGGAAAACGGCACGCTTGAGCGGACGGGATAGCCGGGGCGGGGCAGCGGTCCGGATACGACCAGATCAAACGGTATTTCTCTCGCCGCAGCGGAGCGGGGACTTCGCGCGCCTCTCGCCCGTGAGGAGGCGGCGGGTTCGCCGGGCCGCACCGGCTGCGGATCGACACTCAGGAAAACGTCGCCGAAGTAAACCGACGTCTGAAAGTTCCGCGCCGCTTCGCTGGGATTGCAGCTGCTCCAAAAGAAACGCTTGTAGGCATCGCCCGCCAACTTCACCGTGCTGGCTACCTTGTCCACGACGCGGAACATCAGTTGGATAGGCCGCCTGCCGTCCGCGGTGATTTTTACAACGCGATACGGATCGACAAAGCCCGGCTCGCCGGGTCCCTGTGCGAACGATTGTCCGATCGGTCCTGCGACTTCCTCGTCCGCGACGTCCGCCTCCCAGGCGAGCCGGCCGTTCACGAGCAATTGCTTGAACCGGTGGCCGATGAATGACTGCGTCCCCCACCCCCACCCTCCAGACCGATACCAGTCGCCCGAATAGTTGTCCGACTGGTAAAACGAAACGTATAGCGCCTCCCCCGGCCGCCACCCTTCCGGCGGCATGACGATGGTTTCCCATGCCCCGAAGCCGCCGGCGCGGCTCGGCTTCCACGGATGCACGATGGCCAGCAACCCCCGGACGTCGCGATGCGCAGCGAAACCCCGCGACACCGTCTTGCTCCATCCCGTGGGGCTCACGGAGCCAGCGGCGGCCTTCCCTCCAATGTGATCGGTCTTTCGGCTTATTCCATTCCGATGCGGAGCTGAGCGAAGTTTCATAAGGTGATGCTCGATTCGTCGTGCGAATTATGCGCGAGACAGCCAGCTGTTGGCGCGGGCCCCCGCTCCCTGCAACCTGGCTTCTGCGCGCTAAATTCAATTTAGCGGCGCTGGGCGGCAGAGCAACCGACTTGCGGTATTCAGGGCCCCTATCCGAAGACCGTCACCGCATTCCCACCCATGATCATCGATTTTTCCGCGGGCGGCAGGAAGGCGACGTGCTCCCGCGTCAATCGCACGAGCTGAGCATAGTTCCCGTAAGCCAGCACCCCAGGAATGTCCGTGCCAAACAGAATCTTCGCAGGCCCCGTCCGCTCAATCGCCATGCGCAAATATCGGCCGGCGCTCGGATACGGAAACTGTTCTCCAGGCAGATAGTGCGGCAGCGCCGAGTTGTCGAACCACACGTTAGCTAGCCGGCCAAGATCGATTTGCTCCTCCCACAACCGCCACAGGTTGGAATCCATCTCCACCGTGGTTGAAGGCTGCCCCAGGTGCGCGATCACGATCTTGAGCTCGCCGTGCCGTGGTGCGATTCGCCTCACCGCATCCGTCTGATACGAAGCGCTCCCGATCGCCCCCAGGTCGAGCACCAGCACCAGACCGCGGCGCTCCAGTTGGGGCCACAGCCAGTCGAGCGCCTTGTCATCCAGGCGGGCGCCCCGATGGATTCCGCACAGCCCGCTCGCCACCGAGCATTCCAGTTTCACGGCGCGGAAGGCGCCAGAGGCGATCGTACTCTCAAAAGATGCCCGGCAATTCTCATCCCACGGATCGAGATACGCCGCCGCCATGAGCCGCTTCGGATATCGCCGCACCGCGTCGAGGGCGTATTCGTTGCACTCGCCGTAGAAGGGCCCCTGCAGCAGCACCGCCCGCTCGACGCCCGCCCAGTCCATGTTCGCGATCAGCATTTCCGGCGTAAACTGCACGTCCTCTTGCGCTGGCGGAAAGAGCTGAATCTGCCGCTGGCCGCAGGAGACCTTCCCGTAGCTCAGACCAACCACCTTCCCTTCGCCGCACTCGCCGCGGACGTGCGGAAAGATGTGCGCGTGCGCGTCGACGATCATGATGACGCCGCCGCCGTGCCTGTTCGCTTGTCAAACGATGCGTGTGATTCTTCGGAAACGTGAGGCTCACGGGATTTGATCGATTCAACCAGCGCCTTGACGCGCTGGAGCATGTACTCGAAGTCCGCGCCCACCTGCATGAACTGCACGCCTCGTTTCGCCATGCTGCGGCCAAAAGCCGCGCTCGCGCCCATGCCGGCGCCGACAAACAACTCCCGCGCCCGCGCCGTGGCGATGATCGATTCCATCGCCGCGACCACTCGTGGATTCTCCACGTCGCCGAGCATGTTCATCGACCCGGAGAGGTCCCACGGCCCGACGACCACCGCGTCCAGTCCCTCAATCGCGGTGATTTCGTCGAGCGCCGCCAATGCTTCCGTTGTCTCGATCATCGCCGCGACAAACACGCCAGCATTCGCAGCCGCGAGGTATTCGTCGATGGAATGCCGCCCGAAATCCGTCGGCACGCGCGGGCCATAGCCTCGCCGCCCGGCCGGCGGATATCGGCAGTCCGCCACCGCCTCGCGAACCTCCTCGGCGCTGCGCACCTGCGGCAGAACGATCGCCTCGACCCCGGCGTCCAGCACCGGCTTGATGAAAGGCGCGCCCCCTCCCGCCACGCGAACCAACACCGGCATCGACCGCCCGCGCGCCGCGAGCAGATGCGCCGCCAGCGCTTCCGGGCCCTGCGGGCTGTGTTCCTGATCGATCCACAGGAAATCGACGCCGCTGCCGGCCAGCGCATCGCTCACCAGCGGGTCCGACAGGCTCACGCCCGCGCCCACCAGCGTTTCGCCCGCCTTCAGGCGTCTGCGGAAGGTGTTGATGGCTTCAAACATTTCATCCTGAGCTGATGAAGGTCCTGTTTCAAAATCTCGCCCGCCGATCTCGCGATCTGCTCGAAGTCGTCATCGTACGAGAAGATCCGCCCGGACAGCGCCAGAGGCACGCGCTCAAGTAGTCGCACGAGCGCGCGTCCGACGTCCTCCGCCGGATGGTCCTCGCCGCGGGCAAGCCCTTCGCCGACATGCGGCAGCCACCGCCCTCCCGCGGCGTCTTGTGCGAGCGATTGCGTCATTCCGCTGTTCACAAAGCCGGGCCACAATCCATAAATTCCAACGCCCGATGTCGCTTCGAGTTCCGCGGCCAGCGTATCCGTCAGCCGCGCGATCCCCGCCTTCGACGCCGCGTATCCGCTGCCCCCGGCATTGGGGCGATCGAATCCGCCACCGACCATATTTATGATCGTCCCGCGATCCTGCCGCATCATCTGCGGCAAAACCGCGCGGCAGCACAGGAACGTGCCGAGCAGGTTGGTCCGCACGTCGTTCCACCACGCCTCGGGCTCGACTTCCCAGAGCCCGCCAATCGCGCGGAAAATGCCCGCATTGTTCACCAGCACGTCCACGCGTCCGAAAGCGTCAATCGTGCGCGCCACCATCTCCTCGACTTGCGCCGGATCGGAGACGTCGGCCCTCATCCCGATCGCTTGCGCGCCAAGTTCTCGAATCTCTCCGACGACTGCTGTCACCTCTGACTCATCGATCGACGCGCACGCCACGAGCCCGCCGCCGCGCGCCAACTCGATCGCAATCGCCCGGCCGATGCCGCGCCCGCTGCCTGTCACGATGCTCACCGCGCCGCACAGATCCATGAATCACCGGCTCCGACTTATCCCGCTTGCCCGGCCCGAATCATGCGCTGCACGAGCCCGCCGCTCTCGCAAGGCCTTGCCAGGTTCCCGCCTTCCAGCGCCGCCACGAGCGACCACAGGATCATATTCTGATAGTAATCCGCGCCGAAGCCGCGCTCGCCCGTATCCTTGTCGCCGCGGAACAGGTTCGGCTGGTCCCACGTCAGCCGCTGCGTGCACACCACGTTCTCCCAGCAGCGCCGCGCCAGCTCCAGGCCAAACTCCTTCTTCCCCGCGTAGATGTAGGTCATCGCCAGCATCAACAGCTCCGGCGTGAAGTAGGAATACGTCCCGTAACCGCCGACTTTTGCCGGCGTCCCGTCGTAGTTCGCGTAGTTGACCGCCCCCGTCTTGCTCAGCGCGACGTTGCAGCGCCGGATCGTTTCCAGCGCCGGCGCCTCGCGGGCCGCCGGAAATGCATCGGCTGCGCCGTGAAAGCGCGTGATCCACTGCCCATCCAGTTGATAGCCGAATACGAGCTCCGATTTGCTTCCCGTCACTGGCTCATAAAAGTTCAGGTAATGGTCGCCCGCCCAGAGATGCTTCTCCATCGCGGCCGCGCCCTGCTCGAACCACGTTTGACATTGCTGCACAAACTCGCCATCGCCAACCGCCTCCGCCATCCTCGCCATCAGCCGCAGCTGCGCGAGTCTCACGCCGCCCACGTGGGTCGCCAGCCCCTTCCACCCCGGCTCCGGCGCCTCGAACCATTCCGTTTCATACAGCAATCCCGATTCACTATGCCCCGCGACCGGCATCGCGATCACCCCGCCTTCCCCGGTGTTCAGCGACATCGTCCAGATCGTGGCGCGCCTGCACAGGTCGTAAAACTCGCGCACGACCGAATCGTCGCCGCTGCGCAGCCACAGCTTGTCCACCATCTCCACGACGCACGCCCCGTTGAGCGATGCCTGGTATCCGCGGCCCGGCGCCGCCAGATCGTAATACCCCGTGCCGATCGTGCATCCGCCGAATACCCACGCGGGCCTGCCGTCTTCCGACTGATAAGCCTTGTATCCCCGCAGCGTCGACAGCGCCGCTTCCGGAAAGAAGTAGACGATCGGAAGGTTGCCGTAAAAGCTGCACGGCAGACACTCCAACTGCGGGCATTGCCGCGGGCATTCATTGAGCGCGAACAGGCCGTCCTCCTCGCGGCACCATTCGCCGATCGGCGGCTTCGCTTGCCCCCAGATCGACGTCTCCGGAATCAGGTGCAGGATGTTGATCAGGCAATCGCGCAGCCAGTCGGGCAGGCTCGCTTCGCCGTAGATCACGTCCTGCCAGGCGAGGATCCGCTTCAGCAGCGAACCATGATGCAGCGCCATGTGCTGCGCGACCTGCTCGGCCGATGTGAATTCCCGCGCGTAGTAATGATGGAAGGCACGGGGATTGGTCCACGCCCCGAACGAGCCTGCGCCGGTCCACACCGGGGCGTGCCACGCCAACACGAAGCGCGCGGTCTGTTCGCCGCGCGGCGACAGCGCGAAGTCCGTCGACACCGACACGCCCGATGAATCGTGCTCGTCGCGCACCAGGTCCGGTGGCTCGCGCTCGATCGCCTGCCAGCGCGAAAGGTCCCACCCGAGGCTGTAGCCCACGCGAGTGGGTGCATCCCCCAACACCGCCAGCACATAGCTTGGCCGGTCCGGCGGGCGCTCGGGCCCGCCCATGAACGCTCCACCGCACCCGACGGCCGCCCCGCTCAGATTCTCAGTGCGATAGGGCTCGCGATGGGCAGCCATGCCCAACGCCTCCGCCTGCGTGAAACCGGGAAAGCTCGCCGCGAGCGTGCCGCGCAGCGGCTGATCGCTCAGGTTGCGCAGCCGCACTTCGAAAACCGCCGCCGGAATCATCGAATCCTTCACGCTCCCCGGCACGAATGGCGACCACGCCCGCACCCCCACCGACAGCGGCGCATCGAGCTCGAATTCCATGTCGGCGATCGGGTAGTGCCCCCAGTAGCGCACTCCCGTCGCAGGCTTCGCGCCGGCCATCCCAGCCGCCGCGAGGATATGCGTCTGATCCTGAAGCTTCACGCCCAGCAGCGGCACGTTGAGCGGCCCGCGGCGCGGCGAGAGGCTGTTGAACGCCGAGACGTAACCGATCAGCCCCGTGGTCTCCAGGTCGATGCACCCCGTGCCCAGGCCGCCGAGCGGCATGCCATTGCTCGCAGGCTGGTCTTCGGGATAGATCACGCCGCTCACCGGATCTTTCAACCCGTCGGCGGTGAAATTCACCCACTTGCAGGTCGGCAGGTCACCAGGAATCAGGCGTTTCATGCGTTCATCTCCACGACGATTCTGCCCGGCGCGTCGCCGGCGCGCAGGCAATCCAAAGCATCGTTGATCTCATCCAGCGCGAAACGTCGGGCGATGGGCGGGCGGAGGATGCCGGCGCCCATCATTTCCACCGCGTCGCGCGCATCCTGCTTTGACCCGTTGCGCGTGCCCACGATCTCCAGTTCGCGCTGTGCGATCGCGATCGTGTCGACTCGCGGAAATTCCGCTTCCTCCCCCACGACCACGATCCTCCCGCCGCGATCGATCGATGCGGCGCAGGCCGCCATCGTGGCGGCGGTGCCGACGCAATCGAAAGCGCTCGCCGCCCCTTCACCGCCGGTAAAATCGAGCACCTTCCGCGCGATCGGCGATTCTTTCAGAAGTGAGAGATCAGCGCCACACCGCACGGCCAGCTCACGGCCCGATTCGGAACCGGCCACGCAGACCACGCGGAGGCCAGCGTCTTTCAGAATCTGCGTGAGCATCAGCCCGACGCCGCCCGCGCCCAGCACCAGCGCCGTCTGCCCCGCCTCGAGCCCGCTGCGCCGATAGGCGTGCAGCGCGGTCACGCCGGCGCAGCTCACGAGTCCGCCTTCGGCGAAGTCCACGTTGTCCGCCAGCGGGATCAGGTTTGCCGCGGGCGCGAGGAAGTATTCCGCAAACGCGCCGGGCCGCGTAACGCCCAGAATCTCCGGTCCTCCCGCGCACTGCGCGTCCCGCCCGCGCCGGCAGAATCGGCAGCGGCCGCAGGTGATGAACAGGTATGGCACGACCCGCTGACCGATCGCGACGCCGCTCACGCCAGGACCGACGGCGGCCACGATCCCCGCCGGCTCATGGCCCATGATGTGCGGCAACGAAGGAACGTAGGCGATGCCGTCCGACAGGTGCAGATCGGTGCGGCACAACCCGCAGGTCATCGTCTTGACGAGCACCTCGCCCGCCGATGGGATCAGGTCCGGCACTTCCATCATGCGGAGCGGCGCGCCGATTTGCTCGAGGACAGCCGCTCTCATCGACGGCCCCCTTCGATTCCCAGCGCATCTTCCACTTCGTGAATTCGATCGGCGTTTCGCCGCGCCCCGTCCTCCGGCATCGGATAGTTGTACAGGTCGTTGGTGAGCGTCCCGGAAAATCGGATCGCCTTCAGCCCGGCGACGATCGCCTGCAGGTCCAGCACGCCGTCGCCCAGTGGCAGGTGAAGAGCGTACGTCTGCGCGTCGCCGTCGGAAAAATGCACGTGCCGGATGCGCGAGCCCAGCGCGGGGATCGCATCGACATAGCCGCGTGGCTGACCGACGCCGTAATGACAACAGTCGTACACCAGCCCGACATTGGCCCGGCCGATCCCGTCGATGAAATCGATCGCCCAGGAATTGTCCATGCTCAGCGTGTCGGGGTGCGGCTCGAAGAGCAATTCGAGGTCGGAGGCCGCGGCTTGGTCAGCGGCTTCACGAAACATGGAGGTGCAATCAGCGAGGCATTGCGATGGAGACCGGCCGGAATTCACGCTTCCCCAGGGATCGTGTGAGATGACCGCCCCCAGCGCGAGGTCGGCGGCGAAGTCGAAGGCCCCTGCCAGCCCGCCGAGTGTTTTTTGCCGCGTGGAATACGGATCGATGTCGACCCACGCGTCAAACCCATGCAGCGACAGTCCCGCTCGTCTGGCCCACGCGGCGAAATCCCGGCGCAGTTGCACAGTCGTCAGCTTGTTGAAGAACGGCGGGCGCGACACTTCGATCGAATCGAACCCGGCCCCCTTCACGATGCGGCAGATCGACTCGATGCTCGGGTTCTCGTGAAAGGTAACGGCGTTGATACGCGGCACGTGTTGCTCCGAGGCCCAGTTTACGCCGGAAGTCCGCTGATCTTCCGCGCCTCGTCGGGCGAGGCGATCTGCCTCCCCAGCTCGCGCGAGATCCGCACGATCTTCTCGACCAGCTCTGCATTGCTCTTCGCGTAGTTCCCCGGCGCGAGATACGGATTGTCTTCCATTCCGACGCGCACGTGCCCGCCCAGCAGGATGGCGGTCGTGAGCACCCGCCACTGCTCGATCGGATCCATCACGCTCGTGTTGTAGGTGAAGCCCGGCGGCAGATGGTCGTGCATGTACATCATCGCCTTGGGCGTGGGCGGCGTATAACACCCGCCGCGCCAGCCGAGAAAGAACGTGGTCCAGACCGGCGGCTTGAGCAGTCCCATCGCAACCAGGCGCTGCGCGTTCCACACGCCGCCGTAGTGGAACGCCTCCACCTCCACCTTCACTCCCTGCGCCGCCGTCGCGCGGCAATACTCTTCCAGCTCCGGACGGTTGTGCAGCCCGTAGAGCTCCACTGGCGTACGCCCCGGCTCGTAATCGAAACACTCGTCGTGCGCGTTGAAGCAGATCGACATCATGTCCGGCCGCTGTTCCATCAGCTTCTTCCGCTGCGGGAAGCGGCCGTTGGCGATCCCGTACTGGATGATGGGACTGCACCGCGACTGGATCATCCGCCTCAGGTTTTCCCAGCCGGGGATGTCCAGGTCCGACAGCCGCGAACCATCAGGCTGAATCTCCCTGTCGATCGTGTAAGGCCCGTGCAGGTGGCAGATGCTCGCGCCGGAATTGACGCTGCGAACGTATTCATCCGCGACCGCCTGCCAGCCTTTCGGCGTGGGATTGTGCGGATTGCTGGGATAGGCCATCGTGCAATCGCAGGTGACGGTGATGATCAACTTGTCCATATCGAACTCCAGCGCCTCACGCAGCGGTTCCGGCCGCATCCACATCCACGCCGACTTTCGCCCCCGCTTCGACGATCATCCGCCATGTTTCAGCCGCCAGGGGAATGCCGTCGCGCAGCCGCTGCTCCCGGCATTCCCACTCCAGCTCACCCGGAAGCACCACGCGCTGCGACCCCGGCGCCGGCGCTGCCGACCTGATGTATGCCGACAGATCCTCGACCAGCGCGCGCAACTGCTGCGCGCCGCAGAACGCGTCAGCGCTCACCGCAATCACGCACAGCCCGTTGATGTACGCATGATCGGCCGAGCTCCGCATCCCCGCCAGGAGGCCGCCCATCACTTCAACCAGCAGCGACAGGCCGAAGCCCTTGTACCCCAGGTCCGGACCGCCAAATGGAAGAATGGTCCCGCGTGGAGGTCCATAAAATGAGCGCGGGTCTGTCGTCGGCTGCCCCTGCGCATCCTGCAAGCACCCCGGCGGCAGCGGAAGCCCCTGCTGCATCAGCGATCGCACCTTCCCCTCCGCGATCATGCTCGTCGACATGTCCAGCAGCAGCGGCCGATCTGGATTCTCGCTCGGCGCCGCAAACGCAAGCGGGTTGGTTGCCAGCCGCGGTTCCTTCGCTCCAAACGGAACGACCCAGTGCCCATGCTTCGAGCTGTTCGCGAACGCAAGGCCCAGCATCCCCTTCGACGCCAACCGCCCGACGCACGCGCCGAGTCGGCCAATGTGGTGACTGTTGACGCTGACGACCGCGGCGATGCCCGCCGTCTTCGCTTTCTCACCGGTAAGCTCGCTCACGCGACGGGCGGTGTATGGGCCCAGCGCAAAACCGCAGTCGACGGTTGCCGTCGTGAGAGTTTCCCGGACGATCCGCGTCGCCGTGCCGGGCCTGGCCCGGCCGCACAGTGAATCGTCAACATACTGCGCGTATCGAAGCACTCCGTGCGAGTCCAGCCCCCTCAGGCTCGCCTCGACGAGTTCCTCGGCAACTGCCGCCGCCTCCTCATCCGCCGCGCCGCAGGCAAGAAACAATCGCCGCCCGACACGCCGAAGCTCGTCGGCGGAGTGTAGCGCGGGCGATGGCAGGGTCGTCGACATCTGATTTCGCTATTGGAATCGCTCACAACCGGCAAATTCCATGTGCCTCTCGGGATGGAACCGAGGCAAAGGCGCATACTCGTTGCCCGCCTCCGCAACGGCCTGCCCTCGAACGAGCCGAAGAGGAAATGGCTTGGCTCGGATCCGGACCGAGGCCGCGACGTAGTTAATCACGAAGCTATAGCGCCAGCAGCCGGGCTTGGCCGCCTCCGAACAGTGAATGAGGCCGGGGTGATGAATGGAAATGTCGCCGGGCTCGAGAAGCACATCCACCGCGCGGCTCGTCTCGAGGGGCGCTTCGTTCATCGATGAGTTGAGGAAATTCTTCACGTCCGTCCGCGGAACCAGTTCCTGCACCGCCAGCTTGTGTGAGCCGGGGATCACGCGCAGACAGCCGTTTTCGCGCGTCGAAGCGCCGATGGCGACGTACAGCGTGACCGCGTTCACGGGGTCCAATCCGCCCCGCCAGTACGAAGCATCCTGATGCCACAGCACCGGCTGCGGATCGGTGGGCGATTTAAGGATGTATCCGTAGGACCACAGCACGATGTCCGGACCCAGAACGCTCTGCACGAGGTCGACAAGGCCTGGCTCGCTCGCAACGTGAACCAGAAACGGATCATCCTTCTCAGTAACGCGGTTTGGATTCAAGTCAGCCGTGTCGCGGCCTCCCAGTTGGGTCAATCGTCTTTCGATATGTCGTTTGAGTTCAGCCAGGAGCGGCGCTGGAACAGCGCCGCGGACGACCGCATAGCCGTCGCGCGAGTACCGCCCTGCGATGTCGGCGAGGTCGGTTGTCATCCTCCGTTCCTCCGGCTCACTCCGCGGCCAGGGAATCCAACTGCATCTGCATCGAGCGGACGCAGTGTCCGCGCATCACCTGCTCCGCCTTGTCCGGGTCCTGCGACGCGATGGCGTCGACGATTCGCTCGTGCTGCCGCGCCGGCACGCGCCGGTCATGGGCCACCACGCTGCCGACCGCCAGCAATTGCTGCATCAGTTGCCGCGCCTGCATTGCCGCGACCAGGCTCTGCACCCCGGAGAGTTGCGCGATGCGAAGGTGGAAACGAAAGTCGAGCTCGAAGACCCGCCCGGGCGCCTCGTTGCGGCGGGCCCGCTTATCCAGTTCAGCCGCCATCGATGCCAGCGCGGCGAGTTGCGTTGGGGTTATCCGCCCGCAACAATGACGCACCGCCTCGCATTCCAACGCGCAGCGAAGCAGGTGCTGGTCGCGGACCTGCTGCGGCCCCATCTTCGCGACGCGCGCTCCCCACCGCTCCTCCAGCTCGATGAGACCGTCCTGGTTGAGCCGCCGCAGCGCCTCGCTGATGGGCGCCAGGCTCATGCCGAGCTTCCGGGCGATCGGCCGCAGCGACAGCCGTTGCCCCTGCCGTAACTTCCCATCCAGGATTCGATCCCGGATGGACGAGTAGGCCCGGTCGGAACGCGAGAGTGTGCTTTCCAGGATAACGTACTCCGTTCGTACAGTGTTCGAACAGACCGAATTGTGCACGGCTCGCTGTGGTAATGCAAGCGGGAATCGACCCGTTTCTCGCCTGATCGGGCAATCGGGCGTGTCAATGGGGACGAACCCATCCGATCATCGAAGAGCCCCCGAATCCGCGACAGTGCCGGAACGCTTGCTGAGGGCGGCGTCGCGCTCGCCTGCTCCGCCATGCCGTGCGATGATGTGATCATGACCATTCCCATGGCGCTGATTCAATGTGACACCGTCCCGCAGCAGCCGCAGCGGAACCTCGAGACCATGCAGCGATTGGCGCAAGCTGCCGCGCAATCGGGGGCGCGGTGGGTGATGTTTCACGAAGGGACCGTCAACGACTACTCCGAGCGGCCGATGGAACAGGCACAGGAAGTTCCCGACGGCGCGGCAACCCGGCAGAATGATCGCGCTGGCACGCGAACTGGGCATCTTCATCTGTTTTGGCGTGGTCGAGCAGGAAGCCAGCCGGTGTTTCATCACCCAGGTCTTCGTCGGGCCGGGCGGCTTCCTGTACCGCTACCGCAAGACATGGCTGTGGCGCGAGCCATCTGACGAAGGATTCCGCAATGAGTGGGAACGGTTTGATCCCGGCACGGGACCGGAACTCTTCGAGATCGATAACGTCCGCGCCACCTGTTTCATCTGCGCCGACGGCGAGGCCTCGCGATGCATCGCTCGGGCTGCGGCTCTTCGCCCCCAAGTCGTCTTCTATCCGAACAACCGCTGTGCCCTTCCGGAACTGAACGTCTTCGCCGCCCGCGCCCGCCGGATCGGCGCGCCGATGCTCGTGACCAATCGTGTCGGCAAATCCTGGCTGCACGACTGCCGCGGCGGTTGTGTCCTCTACGCCGCCGACGGCCGCCCACTCGCCGAGGCCAATCACTCCGGCCGCGAAGAGATCCTGCGTTTTGACCTTCATCTCTAATTAGAACTTCCTGCGTCGTCGCGCGAGCGCCGGCAAAGCGGCGTTCTACTCGGCCCGGTTCTCCTCTAACATGGTGACATGCCCCAGCGGAGGAAGAAGCGCCGCCGCCCGGCAGACGAAGGGGCATATGCCTGCCCCACCTGCGGCGAACAGATCGTGATTCCCCTCGACCCCTCTGGCGGCAATGAGCAGCAGTATGTCGAAGACTGCCCGGTCTGCTGCAACCCTAACATCATTCATCTTGAGTTCTTCCCCGACGGCTCGCCCCCTCGTGTCTGGGCCGAAGCCGAGTGACCGCTTGCATGGGTTGCTTGCCGCGTATCCAAAAGGTCCAGCTGATCCAGTTGCGCTTTCATGATTCTCTGTTGCTATACATCTCCGCGAGCTTGTCGAAAGAGCCGGTCCAGCCGTGGCCGTGGCTGTCACGGCGCTCGGCGCTGGCGAAGTTTTCCTGGCGAAGCGTCATCTCGGTTTCACGTCCCGCGGCGCGGAACGTCACGCTGATGAGCATCTCGTGCCGTTCGTGTTCCCAGGTCCACGTAAAGACCAGCCGGGACGGAGGAACGATCTCGCGATAGACGCCGCTGACGACCGGATCGGAGCCATCCGGCGTGCGCATCTGGATGCGGTAGCGGCCACCGACGCGCGGCTCGAGAAGCTGGGTTTCGCCGCGGACGCCGCGAGGTCCGATCCATTTCTCGATCTGAGCGGGGTCGAGCCAGGCGCCGAACACGCGCTGCGGCGGCGCGTCGAAAGTGCGGGTCAGCACCAGTGGAAGGTCGGAGTTCTGCACCACGTCTTCCACTGGCTTCATCGGGTCCTCCGAATTCCGCGGGTGTGCTCGCAAAAGCTATCCCACCAACACTTGGCGGCGGGTGGTAGAGGCAACGCGTTCTTCAGGGGTAAGAATGCCCTGGAAGTTTAACGGATCGGCGGAGATGACGGAGATCGGGGCGCGGGGGCCTTCGCGCCGCAGTTGGCGCAGGAGCTCGACTGCCTGCGGCAGGGCGTATTGTTCGCCTGAGAAACGGGAAACGAAGCGGCCGCCGCGGACTTCGCCGCGCAGCTCCAGCCTCCGGTAGACGCGCAGCAGCGCAGACCAGCTCACGGGGATCTTTTCGCGCGTGATGGTCCGCCGGAAAACGACGCCGGTGCGCTGCAGCAGTTGCCGCGCGACCAGTTCCTCCGAAACTCCCTCCAGCCGTGGCGGCAGTGGCGTCGTCCGGAAGGTGGTCCATCGCCCGACCGGCTTGATGGGAGCTCGGCGGCGCGACGGCGGCCGGATCATCTGCCGCAACGCGCCGAATGAATCACACGTGACCAACCCGTGTGACAAAAGGTCTGCCAACCCCATCTCGAAGTGGGCCGGCACCAGGGCCGCCGCCTTCTGCAGGTTTTGCGGGAACATTGCGCCATTGGCGGTCAAAACTTCCAGAAGGTCGCGCGCCGAGCCATTCAAGCCGTCGGAAGTCGGCGGCTCGGAAAGGGCAAGCCAACCATCCAACTGCTCACGCTGAATGAACGTGATCGGGGTGACGCGGATGGCGCTGCCCGCGCCGCCATATAAACGCCCCCAGGCGAACTCGCCCGACAGGGTAACTTCATCAAGCCATTCCCGCCGATATCCCAGCACCCGGCGCGGCAGAACGTGGCTCTCCCACGCCCAGGCCGGAACCTCGAACCCCGACAATTGCCGCAGCACTTCGCTCACACCAAGCGGGCCTTCAAGGATGTACTTCTCATCGACGTGCTGCCAGCACGCGAGAAAGTGCAGAAATTCGCTCGCCGTCACCGGCTCGATTTCCCGGCGCAGCTTGTCCAGGGTGTAACGATGGATGCGGGCCAACAGGCGGCGCTCGCACCAGACCGCCTGGCCATCGAGCCGCGTGCGCAGGATCGCACCCTCATGTTCCAATTCGGCGAGCGTCGAACCTCCCTCGCCCGGCAGCGCGATTCGCGCGTCGTCCTCGCGCACCGGCCCCAACGCTTCAAGCCGGCCGAACAGAACCTGCTTCGGCTCAGCCGGTGCGTCGACGGCAAACCAACGGCTGTCCTTGTGGATGACCCGTCCCTGGCTTCCCAGCACCGACAGCCAGCCCAGCCACGAAGCGGCTTCCTCGTCCGTCACGAATCCCATCCACAGCAGCGCGTCATGCACTTCTTCAGCCGTCTCCGGGACAGGCCAGGCCTCCTCGCGCACGCGCTGCACCGCCGCCGGATCGAGGGCGCCGATATTGTCCAGGGAGCGGGCATCAAGGGCCCGGCGGCCAAGCACCGCCTGGGTGCGGCGTTCCTCGAGGGGAGCATCGTCGAGGAACGTGTAGAGCTCGGAAGAAAGAATGCCGCGAGCAAACGCCGAGGGCTCGGGCGTATCCACCGCAACGCGTTCGATCGATCCGTCGCGCAGCCCATTCAGGACCTCGATGAGCCCGGCGACGTCGGTCGCTTCGGTGAGACAATCGTCGACCGTCTGCCTCACAAGCGGATGCTCGAGCGGTATGGGTATGTCGCCCGGCGGCAGCGTCTCCGGGCACGCGGTGGCGGCGGGAAAGGCGGACGACAGCAGGTCGCCGGCGCGCATCCGCAGGATCGGGGGCGGCACCGGCTTGCCGTTCTGGAAGCGTTCGAGCATCAGCGCCCGGCTCGCGTTCCAACGCCAGCGCGATTCGAACATGGGAGAATCCAGCAACGCCTGCGTGAGCAGTTGCTGCACCGTGTTGGGGTGCAGGTAATTGAAAACGTCCTCCAACGGAAAGCTGTGCTGCAGACCGAGAGACAGGACGATCGCCTCTTCGTTCGCGGCCGCCTGCAGCTCGAAGCCAAATCCGCGGCAGAAGCGCTTGCGCAGGGCAAGCGCCCAGGCGCGGTTGATGCGCCCGCCGAACGGCGCATGCAGCACCATCTGCATGCCGCCGCTCTCGTCGAAGAAACGCTCCAGCACGATGCGCTTTTGCGTCGGAACCGTGCCAAGGACGCGGCGGCCTTCGACAATGTATTCGGCAATCTGTGTCGCCGCTTCAGGCGCGAGGCCGATCTGGCGCTGCAGGACAAGTGGATCGGCGCACTCTTCGCGAAGCCGGGCGATCTCACCGGATAGTTCCGCCGTCCTTGACGGGCCCTCGCCCAGCCAGAAGGGAATAGTCGGTGGCTGACCCCGCGCATCCGCCACGCGCACGGCGCCGCGCTCCACCTTCAGAATTCGCCAGGAAGTGTTGCCGAGCTGAAAGATGTCCCCGACATTGGCCTCGACGGCGAAGTCTTCATTCAAGGTTCCGACGAAGGTCCCTTCCGGCTCCTGGAGCACGCGATAATCGGCGACGTCAGCGATGGCTCCGCCACCGGTGATGGCCGTAATCCGCGCGCGCTTCCGCGCCATGATCCGCCGGCCGACGCCGTCACGGTGAAGCAGCGCTCGCCGGCCGCCGGTGTGCATTCCGATGACGGCGTCGAAATCATCGCGCTTCAACTGCCGGTAAGGCCAGGCGCGGGTAAACAGATCGAAGAGCGCATCCTCATGCCAGCCGGACTCCCCCGCCGCGACGCACGCGGCCACGATCTGCTGCGCCAAAATGTCCAGCGGCGCCGCCGGCTGCGGCGTGCGATCCAGTTCTCCGCTCGCCACCGCCCGCAGCAGCGCCGCGCCTTCCACGAGCTCATCGACCGTCAGCGGGAAGAGTCGGCCCTTGGGAATGCGCCCCAGCGCATGACCGGAGCGCCCGACACGCTGCAGGAACGTGGCGATGGAACGAGTCGCGCCCACCTGGATCACCAGGTCGACGTCGCCAATGTCGATGCCCAGCTCGAGCGATGCGGTGGCAACCAGGGCGCGCAGGCTTCCGGTCTTCAACCGGTGCTCGGCGTCGAGGCGCCGCTCGCGCGAGAGACTGCTGTGATGACAGGTGACCTGGTCTTCTCCCACGACGTCGCTCAGCCGTGCTCCGACGCGCTCGGCCAGCTTACGGGTGTTGACGAAGATCAGCGTCGTGCGATGGGCGCCGATCAGCTCCGCGATGCGGTGGTAGATCTCGTCCCACTGCTCGTGCGAGCAGATCGTTTCAAGCGGCGACGGAGGGGTCTCGATCGCGACATCCATCTCGCGGCGGTGGCCGACGTCGACCAGCGTGCAGTCGCGGCCGACGCCAACGAGAAAATGACCGACTTCACTGAGCGGCTTCTGCGTCGCGGACAGCCCAATCCGCTGGTACGGGCCCGCCAGCTCTTCGAGCCGTTCCAGCGAGAGCGCGAGATGTGAGCCGCGCTTATCCCGGGCCAGCGCGTGAATCTCATCGACGATGACGGTTTTCACCGTGCGGAGCATTTCCCGACCGCCGCGGCTGGTCAGCAGGATGTAGAACGACTCCGGCGTGGTCACCAGCATGTGAGGCGGCTTGCGCAGCATCGCTGCACGATCGCGCTGCGATGTATCGCCGGTGCGCACCTGAACACGAATCTCCGGCAGTGCCGGATCGATCTCGACCAGTTCGCGCAAGGGCCCCTGCAGGTTCTTCTGCACATCGTTGCTCAGCGCCCGCAACGGCGAGATATAGAGAACGCTGGTCTGGTCGGGAAGCATCGCGCCCTGGCGAGCGAGGCTGTCGATCGCCCACAGGTAGGCCGCGAGCGTCTTGCCCGTTCCGGTCGGAGCCGAGATCAGGACGTGACGACCGCTGCGAATGTGCGGCCACCCCTGCAACTGGGGGTCGGTAGGCGCACCGAAGCGCTGAGCGAACCAGCGCTGAATGGCGGGATGAAAGCCGGCGAGGGGCATCGCACAATTATAGACCCGTTGAGCCTTTCGCGGATGAAAGTCGGCTGCTCGCGTCAGCGGCGCCCGGAGTGGCTGAAGAGGACAGCAGTTTCGCGGCCGCTTCCACTTTCAGCGCTTGATCCTTACTGTCTGCCGCGATGACGATGCGGGCCCTGATGCTTTGGATTGGCGTGGTGATTGCCACGTCGCTGGGGCTTTACCTGATCGGCAACGACACCTTCAGCCTATGGGACCGCGATGAGCCACGCTACGCGCAATGCTCGCGCGAGATGCTGCAGAGTGGAGACTGGATCGTGCCGCGCCTGTACGGCGTGCCGCGGACCGCCAAGCCGCCGCTCATCTACTGGCTCCAGGCGAGCGCGATGCGCGAATTGGGCCAAAACGCATCTGCGGCCCGGCTTCCTTCCGCGATCGCGATGGCGCTGACGCTCCTGCTCCTGGCAACCGTGCTGTGGCGCTTCGTGGGGGCTGCCGAAGCGTTTTGGACCGTCTTCATCCTGGCCAGCAGCATTCTGACGATTGTGACCGCCAAGGCCGCGCTAACCGACAGCGTGCTGGTCTTGTGGATCACGAGCGCACAGCTTTGCTTTTACGCGACCTGGCGCGGACGCGGCGGCTGGCTCATCGTCATCGTCATGGCGACCGCGACAGGCCTGGCGGGGCTGACGAAGGGGCCCGTGGTCCTCGGAATCATGGCGATGACCGGTCTTGCACTCATCGCCATGCGGTTCATCGATGCAGCGCTGGAACAGAGGACCTGGACGCCCGCGCTTCACTTTGGCGCAATTCGCGGCGCGGCAGTCGGCCCGGCCCTTGCAAAAGTTGGAGCTGCGTTGTTGATCGTCGCCGCGATCTGCGCTCCGTGGCTGTGGCTCGTGCATCACCGCTCGCCACCGTTCCTCGGCGCAAGCATCGGACATGACGTGCTTAAGCGCATCCTCACAGGGCTGGAGGGGCACAGAGGCCCGCCGGGATATCACCTGTTGACGATCTGGGGAACGTTCCTGCCGTGGAGCCTGCTGCTGCCGCTGGCGCTCGCCCTGGCGTGGAAGCATCGAGACCGTCCGCCGGTGCGTTTTGCTCTCGCGGCGGTCGTCGGGCCGTGGATCATGTTTGAGATCGTGCAGACCAAGCTGCCGCACTATCTGCTGCCGCTGTTCCCGCCCCTGGCATTTCTCACCGCCCATGCGCTTCTTCAGACGCTTCGCGGGGTCCGGTCGGACCTGATCAATCGCGGATTCATGCGAGCAGTGACGGCCTGGTGCGTCGTGATCCTTCTGCTTGGAGTGGTGCCGTGGCTCGCCTACCGGTTTCGGCCTTTCCCGTTGGGGATCACAGCGTTGGTCTCCGTGCTGGCGATGGTCTGGGCGAGCGTGGTGTACATCCTGTTTCGGCAGCAGCGTCCCGCGCGGGCGGCCGTGGCGATGGGCGTCGGAGCGATGGTGGCGTGCGCGGTCCTCTTTACGCTTTATCTGCCGCGCGCAAATTTTCTGCGGCTCTCGATCCTGGCGGCGGACGTGCTCAAAGAAAATGGCGCAACCGGCCCCGGCGAAGCGATCATGCTGGACTACAAGGAGCCCAGCCTCGCGTTCTACCAGGGAGGGACGATCCGCGAGGGGCGCGAGACATCGCTGCCGGACGATCCGCCCGATCGATGGCCGAAGTGGGTTGTGGTTACGGGGAAGATGTGGGACGAAGCATCGCCAAGAGCCCGGTCGCACTTCGAGGCTGTGGGCCCGCGACTACACGGCTTGTCTTACGCGGATGGCGGCCGCGTGCTTGACGTGATGGTCCTGCGAAGAAGAGGAGAGGCCGGAGGATAGCGGGCGGAAACGGGTCGCCATCGCCAATCTGCATCCCGCGCCTCCCTATCGCGACATTTGGTCCGCGCGCACTGCGGGCGGTATACTGCGCGCGATGCTTGACCCGGGGAAAATTCTGATCGTGCAGCCCAGCTGGGTGGGCGACGCCGTAATGGCGACCCCCACGCTGCGGGCGCTGCGCGAGCTGTATCCGCAGGCGCACATTAGCTATCTCATGCGCCGTTATGTGAAGCCGATCTATGCGGGAATGCCGTGGGCGGACCAGCTGATTACCTATCGGACGGGCAAGACGCAGGCGAAGGCGGGCAAGGGCCAGTTCTTCGATCTTGCGGCCCGGTTGCGGGCGGCGCGGTTTGACCTGGCGCTGCTGCTGCCCAATTCCTTCAAGAGCGCGCTAGTTTGCAAGATGGCGAAGATCCCGCGCATCGTCGGTTATGACCGAGACGGACGCGGATTCCTGCTCACCGACAAGCTGCTGCCGGTGAAAGATCGCGGCAGATTCGTGCCGACTCCGATCGTCAAGTACTACATGGGCCTGGCTCATTACCTTGGGTCAGCCCACCGCGATCTGCGGCTTGAATTGTTTGTCACGCCGGCCGAAGTGCGCGAGGCGCAGGAAGTACTGGGGCGCTGCGGACTGGAGGCGGACCTGAACCGGCCGGCGTCGGCGGGCGGCCCGCCGATGGTCCTGCTGAATCCCGGTGCGCAGTACGGCGCGGCCAAGTGCTGGCGTCCCGAATATTTTGCGGAACTGGCGGATCGCTTCATCGATGAGCTCGGAGCGACGGTGCTGCTCAGCGCGGCGCCCAAGGAGCGGCCGATCGTTGAAACCATCAAACGCTACATGCGGCACGCGCCCGTGGATCTGTCGAACAAGGGGACGACGCTCGGATCGCTGAAGGAAATCGTCCGCCGCTGCGACCTGATGGTTACCAACGACACGGGCCCGCGCCATATCGCGGCCGCGATGGGGGTGCCGGTCGTGACCGTCTTCGGTCCGACGCATCCGGAGTGGACCGAGATCTGCTACGACAAGGAGCGGCAGGTCGCGGTGAAGGTGTTCTGCGGCCCCTGCCAGAAAAAGGTTTGCCCTCTCGACCACCGGTGCATGACGCGCGTGACGCCGGGCATGGTCTTCAATTCGTCGTTTCAACTGCTTGGCAAGGGCGCTCCGCTGGCGCCGCCAACCGCGGGCGCGCTCGTGCCGCACGAAACCGTACCACTGGCCGTTGTACCGCTCACATTGCCGGCGGCTTCGCACCTCCGCGCCGTCCAATAACACCAGGGCGCGACAGCCTCCACCGGTTATCAAGCCGCCTCGGTTGACGGACCGATACATCCGGCATCGTGAGTGAAAGCAACCTCCCTGCCGAAGTCAGCGAAGATTCCCTCCAGGACCGCCTGGTCGGCCTGCAGGCGCAGCTTGACGGATTGCGCGAACAGCTGATGGAGTCACAGCGACTCGCGACGATCGGAACGATCGCGGCGGTCATCGCTCACGAGTTCAACAACCTGCTCACGCCGATCGTCAGCTATTCGCAATATGCGCTGCAGAGCGCGGAGAGCGAAAAGCCGGACTTTGAGCTGATCAAAAAGGCGCTGAGCAAGGCATTTCAGAGCTCGAGCAAGGCCGGGCGGATCTGCACGTCGATGCTCGGACTGGCCCGCGGCGAATCGGTTCTGGGCGAGGTGAGCGTCCAGAAGTTGATCGATGAAACGCTGGCGGTATTGGCGCGGGACCCGCAGAAGGACGGCATTGCCCTGCGCGTCCAGGTGCAGCCGGGCCTGAGCGTCATGGGCGATCCGGTACAGCTCGAGCAGGTGCTTCTGAACCTTTTGATCAACGCACGGCAGGCGATGCTCGGCAAGGGCGGATCGATTACGGTCCGGGCGCAGTCGGTGGAGACGGGCGAGTTGCGGCTGCAGGTGATCGACACCGGTCCCGGCATCCCGGAAAAATTGCTGCCCAAGATCTTCCAGCCGTTCTTCACCACCAAGGGCACGACGCGTAAGGGCGAAGCACCGGGAACGGGGCTGGGGCTGGCGATCTGCAAGGAGATTGTCGAGCATCACAAGGGGCGGATCGAAGTTCAATCTGAGCCGGGCAAGGGCACCACGTTCACCATCCACCTGCCGCCGGCGGGCAGCAGTCCGCTGTAGCGGCGACCACAGTGACCCGATCCATTGTGGGCGCTATTGGCGGCTGACGACGTGGTAGATCGACGTGGGGTCGAGAATCAGCTCGAACCCGCTCGCTTCTTGGTGTTTGACTTCCACTTTCTTCGCGGTGGCATATCCGTTTTCGTCCAGCGCGCTGACCTTCAACCCCGTGACGCCCCGCCACTTCAACGTCAGCTTTGTCGCGATCTTCCGCACACCGAACGGCGCGGAGCCGAGATTGGTAATTCGGTCCTGCTCGGTGCGGAAACCGAAGGGCTGCTCCTGCGTCATCACCTGAATCAGCAGCTTGTTCGACCTTTTCAACGGCTCGCCATCGAGAGAAACGACCGTTACGGTTGCGAAGGCGTTGGATGATTCGATGACCACGTCGTCGAGCTCGACTCTGCCCGCTTTGGCGAGGAACCCCGCCGCCCCCTGACTTCGCGGCGTATTCATCCGTGCGACGCCATCCCCGTAGTCCCAGTGCAGCTCTCCCGTCAGGCTGCGGACGCTCTTCTTCTCGCGATCGATGTAGCGCGAGAGGTCCTGCTGCGATGATTTGGCGGGATCATCGCCCATCGTTTCGACAACCGGGCCTACATAATTGGCAAGCGGGTCGATTTTCGAGACTTGCCCCTCGACCGAAACGCCAGCGGGAACATCGCGCTGGCGCAGCTCGTCAAGAGCGGTGCTGGACGATGCGGCCGAACCCTTGAGCGCGAATAAATCGTCCAGCTTCAACACCTGCCTGACCGCGGGCTCCGCTTCGCGAACATCGCCGCGACGATACGTCAGGGCCGCGGCGGGGAAGGCGCCGGAGATGGCGGGGCTGGTCACGGCGAACTTGTACATCGCAGCGTCGCGCACGTAGTTATTGCCGACGGCGAAGAAGAACATCCCATCGACACCCTGCAGAGCGCCGTATGCCGCCGACAGGAAGACGCCGTCGGCGCGATACGCGTTGGGCTGCGTGAAACCGAGTTCGCTGATGATCTGAGGAAACCCGCTCACCTGCTCGACTCGAAGAGGCAAATCCTGCGGCGCCCTCACCGCGGCCCGGCTCTCGAAGGTGTGCCCGACCCGCACTGACCATCCAGCGCCCTCCCCTTCGTGCGGGCCGCTGAAGTATCCATGACGATCGATTACGTCGCCGGTGGTGTACGTGTATCGCTCGAGGGCGGAGAGCAGACGCGGGTCGGTGACCGTCCAGTTGCTCGCGACGACCATGCCGCGATATCCACAATCCTCGTTGAGGGAGCGTTTCGCATCTTCGTAAAAGCTTCGCTGCGTGCCGGCGAGGAACCGCACCTGGTCGCTGATCCGGCGGCGACGGGCATCGCCGGCCTTCTCGACTGCCTTGCCGGTCATGTGCCACGCTTCGAGAATCGCTGCGTGATCGTTACGATCGTCGCGCTCGCGCCCGCCGCCCCACGCTTCATAGGCTTTTTCAACGGAGCCGTAGCGCTTGATGAGCCAGTTCGACCACAGGTTTTCCAGGTCCTGCCAATACCGCGGCGGGATCTTGGTCTTGTCGAATGTCCAGAAGAAGAACGAATCCTCGTTGACGATCTCCACCAGCGCCAGTGCCGGCTCCTTAGCCAGCGTCGAGCCGTTAAAGGGATCATTCGCCTTCAGGATCTGCTTTGCCCAGGCTCGATGCAGCGCCTGCATCCATGGCTCAAAGAAAAGCACCGCAAAGGGCGAGCGGTTCTTCTGTCCCTCGTAACCGCCCAACGCCACCGTCTCCTGGTTGAGCCAGATCGGGAAATAGAAGCTTAGTTCCGTGTAAATCCCCCGCTTCTTCATCGCCGCCACGAAGTACTGAAGCTCCTCCAGTTTCGTTGGGTGGATCGTTGATGGATTGTCCTTGCTCAAGAGCGAGCTATGGAACCGCACCATGTTCACGCCGAGCTTGGCGAGCTTGCGCGCAAGGTAGTCGACCGACGCTCGATCCTGCCGCGCGGTATGCCAGTCGACGTTTACCGCCCAAAACCGGACCGGCTTTCCATCGGGCATGAGGAATCTCGCGCCGTCCCGTCGAATGAAGCCCGATTGCCCCGCCTCCTTCTCGTTGAGAGCGCGAAGGTCCAGCAGCGCGTCCGCGGTAAAGGGATCCGCCGGCGGCTCAAAAGGAAAGAAGCCCTCATCAGCCTTCCCGGAACGCTCGCCGGGCTTGAGAGGACCGTTGGGCACGAATGCGGCGCTCGACAGCACGAAGCAATCCAAGCCGGCGGAGAACTCCTTCCCTTCGCTCGCAAGGAGCCGCACCTCGAAGCGCGTCGCGCCTCCGTTCAGATGGATCTCGCCAAGGTAGACCCAGTTCACGTTCACGAACTTTCGCAACGGCGTGTCATCCGCCAGCGGTGCGTCTTCCCTGCACTCGCGCCACGTCGCGTCGCCGAAGCGCCACAGGAACGGCCCGTGCGACCAGAACTTGCGGACCCACAAGTCATAGGTACCGGGGTTTGGGATATTCAGGTCATACCGCGCGAACAGCGCCTGCTTCCCCTGCTTGCCCGAGGCCGTCAGCCAGTCGCCGTCGGAAAGGAGATTGCGCGTCTCGGGAAAGGTGGCCGCAGCGAACGTGTCACGATTGGGAAAGTTGGTTTCGCCCGCCGCCTCCCCTTCCCACCAGATGTAAGGCGCCGTGGCGCCCCGTGCGAAGGTGGACAGGAGAGTCGTAAAGAGCAGAAGTCGAACTATCAAGCTCGGCGCTCCCAGGTTTGGACGGTTGCTATCCCACCGGTTCCAGCCGCGCGTACTGAAGGATCAGCGTCTTACGGCCCGCCGCGTTAAACTCGACCACCGCGCGGGTGTGTTGACCCATGTCCGAGACTTCCGCGATCCTCCCGATGCCGAAGGTCGGGTGCCGTACCATCTGCCCCTGCCGGAACTGCCCGGCGAGCCCGCGCGCCTCGTTCCGCGCCGTCGAGCGCTCCTCGGACCGATCCGGCAGATCATCCAGGGTCGTGCGGTCGAAGATGTGCAGATGCTCTTTGGGCATCTCGCTGAGGAACGGACTGGTGGCGGTGCGCTCGCGCAGCCCACGAATCGTGCGGTAGGCAGCCTTGGTCAGGATCAGCCGTTCCTGTGCCCGGGTGAGACCGACGAAGCAGAGGCGGCGTTCTTCTTCCAGCTCGGCGGGATTCGCCCGCGCCCTGCTGTGCGGCAGGACGCCCTCTTCCAATCCGATCATCGCCACAACCGGGAATTCCAAGCCTTTGGCTGCGTGCAGCGTCATGAGCGTGACGGCGCCGCCGCCGTCTTTCATGTGGTCGGCATCGCTGACGAGACTGACGCGCGCCAGATAATCGTCGAGCGAGCCATCGGGATTCTCCTGGTCATACTCGGCGGCGGAGCTGATCAATTCATTCACGTTGGCAAGCTCTTCCAGCTCATCGCCGCCGGCCTTGCGGAGCAGCGCCTCCGTGCCGCTGCTGCGGACGATGTCCTCCATGATCGCCTGCACCGGGCCCCTGGCGCGGTCCAAAAGGTTGAGCGCGCCGGGCTTCGCCTCGCCCGCGGCCAGCGCGCGCCAGCGCTGGACCAACTCGACGAAAGCCTTGGCCGCCGCCGTTGCGCGGGTCGACAGGCCGGTGACGCTCGCGGCGCGCGTCATGGCCTCGAACAAGGTGATGCCGTTCCCAATCGCATACGCACAGAGGAGCTTGATGCTGTTGTCGCCGAGCCCGCGCGGGGGGACGTTCACGATTCGAGTCAGGCTCACTTCATCCGACGGATTCGCGACGACGCGCAGATATGCCAGGACATCCTTGATCTCTTTGCGGTTGTAAAACTCGACGCCGCGGGCGATCTGATAGGGAACGCCCGCGCGGCGCAGCGCATCTTCCATCACGCGCGACAGCGAGTTCATGCGGTAGAAAACCGCCATCCCGCTCCACGCGACCTCATGCCGCTCGTTCAGCGACTTGAGCTGCTGCGTCACGACTTCGGCCTCGTCGTACTCGTCCTGGCAGAGGAAAAGGTCGGCCGGCTCTCCCTCGCTGTTCTCGGTCCAAAGCGCCTTCTCCTTGCGCTGCGTGTTGTTCGCGATGAGCTTCGAGGCGATCGCAAGGATGATCTTGGTCGAGCGGTAGTTCTGTTCCAGGCGCACGACCTTCGCGTCGGGGTAGTCGTGCTCGAAGTCGAGAATGTTCTGGATGTCGGCGCCGCGCCAGGCGTAGATCGACTGGTCGGGATCGCCCACGACGCAGAGGTTGCGGTGCCGCAGCGCCAGGGCGTGGGCGATCACGTACTGGGCGTGATTCGTGTCCTGGTACTCGTCGATCAGCAGGTAGCGAAACCTTTCCTGGAGGTGGTTGAGAACCTCGGGGAAGTCTCGGAATGCCTGGGCCGTGCGGAGAAGCAGGTCGTCGAAGTCGAGCCCATTATTCTGCGCCAGCAGCTGCTGGTACTTGGTGTACACGCGGGCAACCGTCCGCTGGTGGAAGTCACCCGCCGACTGCGCGAACGCCTCGGGCGAGAGCAGTTGGTTCTTCGCATTGCTGATCGTCGCGTGCACGGTTGAAGGGGAAAAGTTCGTGCTGGAAATCTCCAGGGCTTTCAGCGCATCCTTGATCAGCTTCGTCTGGTCGGCCGAATCGTAAATGGTGAAGTTGGGCGCCAGGCCGATCATCGGGGAGAAGTGGCGCAGGATGCGCAGGCACAGCGAATGGAACGTGCAGATGGTCGGCCAGGGCTGGTCGAGCTTGCCGAAATCGCGCACCGGGCGGGCGCACACCGCCGAAACGCGGGCCTTCATCTCTCCCGCGGCCTTGTTGGTGAAGGTGATGGCGAGAATCGAGGAGCCAGGGATGCCCAGGCTGGTCAGATAGGCGACGCGCCGCGTAATCACGCGGGTCTTGCCGCTGCCGGCCCCGGCGATAATCAACAGCGGGCCATCCACATGGGTCACGGCCTCGCGCTGCGCGTCGGTCAGCCCCTCCAGCAACTTCTCGGTCTGCAACACGATTGCTCCAACGCTCCTTCGGGCCGGCCCTGGCGAGAAAATCCGCTCGACGCGCACTATAGCAGAGCCAACTGGCGGCCGAAACGCGGCTCGCGCGCCATGGGCGCGTCGGATAGACTCTCACGGAAGATGTTGAAACGCCCCTTCTCTCCGGCCGCGGCTGTCTGCGCAATCCTGATCGGCTGCGTGGTCGTGCTGTGGCTGCGGAGCTATCGCGAAGGGGACCTGATCGGCTGGGAAAAAATCGCGATCTCCGATGACGGCCCCGGCGCGACCATCGACGGATCGGGAGTGTTCTCGGCCCGAGGGTCGATCGGCATCGGCGGATTCCGCCAGGAAATTTCTGAGCCGAAGCAGGTACAGATTGCGCGGCAGAAGAAGAATGCGGCGGTGCGCCAGGGGATGGCGATGGACGGATCGTTCTCATATCACGTCATCGAGGAGCCGAATGAGTTGTTCCGTTACGGCGATTCGACCGATCCGCGCGGATGGCTCGGCTTCGTCTGCCGCTGGGGTAAGGCGGTGCGGCCGGGGAACACGATCGAGACCGATCACGGCATCGCGATCCCGTACTGGTTTGCGGCGCTCCTGCTGGGGATCGTGCCGCTCCGCTGGCTCGTTCGCGGCGGACGGAGCGGAAAAGAAACGCCCTCCGTCATGGAGACGAAGGGCGATCGATCGTCCCGGGTTGTCTGACCTGTCATTCAGCGGGCGACCATGCCTGCAGCTCACTCAGGAATTCGTGCAGCGCGCTCGCGCTGTTGTGCTCCGCGTCGTCGCCCTGGTGCAGCAGGGTGAACGTCTCGCGGCTTCCCGCCTTGGCGAGCTGCTGGAGGGCTTCCTTATACGGGCTCCGCGACAGCACCTCGTGATAGCGGGCGCGGAAGTACTCGTAGCCGTCCGGGTGCTCCTCAAACCATTCCCACAGCGACTTGGGCGGACCGAGATGCGTCAGCACGTGGTCCACCTTGCACCATTCGCGCAGATCCGCCGTCAGGCCGACCGGTTCGACCCAGATCCGCTGCCCGTCATCGGGCTCGACCGCATCAAGAAAGTGCTTGACCTTAATCATCGGAGGCGGCTCCTTTGAACCGGGAGCCCGATTCCTGCCGGGCTCCCGTCTAGTAATTAGACGATGAAAAGATTGTGAAGTTTGCTTACGAACTTCGACCGCGCGCCGTGGCGGTTGCCGTTCGGCTCGGTAACCGTTTTCGGGCTGCTTTTGGATAAGTGCTGCAGGCTGGCGGCGCTACTCCCGGCGAGTGGCGGGAAGGCGGTTGTAAATGAAGATGACTGAGATAGAGACGGCGGTCAGCGCGACGACGGGGGCGATCGCCCTACCGAGGTCGCCCGATGTGTAGGCATCGTAGACGACCAGGGGCAGCGTCTGCAGCTTGCCGAATCCGCCAAGAACCATGACCGTTGCCCCAAACTCTCCCAGCGCCCGGGCAAAGGCGAGAAGCAACCCGCTGGCGATTCCGCGCCGGGCCATCGGCAGGCTCACGTGCCAGAAGACCTGCAGCAGGTTTGCGCCCATCAGCCGCGCCACTTCCTCCATCTCGCGATCCACCCCGGCGAAAGCAGCCTTTGCCGGCAGGTAGAGCATTGGCAGCGCGACCACCGCTGATGCGATGACCGCACCATGCCAGTTGAACAGCAGGCTATACCCATGGAATGCATGCGCGAGCGCTGTGCCCAGCGGCCCGCGGGCGCCGAAGGCGACGACGAGCAGATAACCAACGACAGTCGGCGGCAGGACCAGCGGCACGGTCAGGAGGGCATCCACCAGGCTGCGGCCGGGAAAGCGCCAGCGCGCGAGGCCAAACGCCAACGGGATCCCGATCAGTGCGACGAGCGCCGCTGACGCGAAGGCCACCCGCAATGACATTGCCAACGGATGGCGGAGCGATGACACTTCAACGGTGGGCGGCTTCGGAGCCTCGGCCGACTGATTTAATGTGGAACGGGCGGCGCCTGCTATCGGTTGAAACCCGCGCGACGCGAAGATCGCCTGCGCCTCAGGCCCGATGAGATACTCGATGAACCGCCGCGCGTCCTGGGGCGCGCTGGCGCGCTTGAGGATGACGGCGGGATATTCGATTCGGTCATGAAGCGACGGATCCGCCGTGGCGACAACACGCACCCGCCCTTTCGAGGCGGCTGCATCGGTGGCGTACACAACGCCGGCCGCCGCTTCGCCGCGTTCGACATATGCAAGCACCTGCCGCGCGTTGACACCCGTGACGAGGCGTTGCGACAGCGCCTCGCGAAGACCGAGCCGGTCGAAGACCTGCGCGGTGTACGCCCCCGCCGGCACCAGCGTGGGTTGGCCAACGGCGATTCGTTTGAAGCGCGGATCGGTGAGGTCCTGAAACGAGAGCGGGTGCTGCTTCGCATCCATTGGAACGATGAGGACGAGGGCGTTTGCGGCGATGATTCGCCGGGTCTCGGCATCAGCCATTCCATTTCGAATCAGTTCGTCAGCCTGGGTGGAGGCGGCGGGGATGAAGAGGTCGATGGGAGCGCCGTTGACGATCTGCGTGAGGAGCTGACCGGAGGCGCCGAAGTTAAATTCGACGCGCTGGCCGGTCGTTTGCCGATAACGTTCACCCGCGTCGAGCAGCGCCTCCCGCAGGCTGATCGCGGCTGAGACGGAAATGTCTCCGGCGTGCGCGCTGACGCACAGCAGCAGACACATGATGAACGCGGGTGAGCAGGTCATAATCGGCAGAACACCGGCGCGTTATATCCGCGCCGCGGGGGCAACCGAAATCGCGACAGAACAAACCCGCGGATGATCTCTCGGGCTTGCGGCCGCAGGCAGCGATCGCCGAGAATATGATTCATATAGGAAATTCGGGGATTTTTTTCTTGGCAGCGTCGCCCCGATCGGTTTAGGATCAGAATTTAGGTGGCGACTTCCGTCGATCGGCATCAGGAAAGAGTCTCGTGCTCGGACCTCTCTGCGTTTCTGTGTCGCACTCCTTCCGCATCGTTGGCGTGTCACCCTCTTTCAATTCAGCCCGGAAAGAAACGTGTGGAGGCTCAAGGCCTCTGAAATCGGGCTGCAATCTACCCGCGTAGAGGAGATCAACCGATGGGTAAGAAGCTGTATGTCGGAAACCTGAGTTACGAAGTCGACAGCTCTGTACTGGAGCAGTTGTTCGGCGCGCACGGCCAGGTTGTGTCGGCGCAGATCATCAACGATCGCGACACGGGCCGCAGCAAGGGATTCGGCTTCGTCGAGATGGCGAACGACAACGAGGCCCAGGCAGCGATCGAGGCCCTCAACGGTCAGGAACACAACGGCCGCGCGCTCACCGTCAATGAAGCGCGACCGCGCGAGGAGCGCGGCGGAGGAGGAGGCGGTGGTGGTTACGGGGGTGGGGGCGGCGGTGGCGGCCGGCGCGGGGGTGGCGGCGGAGGCGGGGGCTTCGGGGGCAGTAGCGGGGGCGGGGGCGGTGGTGGACGAA